>NZ_JBPWJX010000002.1:0-547986 GCF_051781745.1 Bacillus cereus group sp. Bce019 | reverse complement strand
CGTCAGAAAAGGGATATGTGGCATAAAGAACATATTTTATCTATTCATCGTCAGCACCCTTACTATGGGTATAAACGTATGACTCGTGCTTTGGCTCGAGAAGGAATGGTAATGAATCATAAACGTGTTCGTCGTCTTATGAGAGAGCTGGGTATTCAATCTATCATTCGAAAAAAACGTCCGTTTTATGGAAGAAAAACATCTGTGGTATTTAAAAATCATTTGAATCGAGAGTTTCAAGCTGAAAAGCAAAACCAAAAATTCGTAACAGATATTACTTATGTACGAATCGGAGAACAATTTGCCTATTTGTCAGCTGTGTTAGATCTATACAACAATGAAATTGTTGCCTGGAAGCTATCTGCAAGAAATGATTTAGATTTGGTTTTAACTACATTACGTCAATTAGAAGGAAAGTCATTAACTACTAAGCCCCTTTTCCATTCAGATCAAGGGTTTCAATATACATCTAAATCCTACGCAAAACAGTTAGAAAGATTAGGATTTGTCGGTAGTCATTCTAGACGTGGGAACTGTTTTGATAATGCATGTATTGAATCATTCTTCTCACATTTAAAAACAGAGAAGTTGTATTTAGTGCGCCCAAAAACATATGAAATGGCCTACCGAGCAATTCAAGAATATATTCAATTTTATAATACAGAAAGATTCCAAGAAAAACTTCACGGCCTTTCCCCGATAGAATATCGGGAAAAGGCCGTGGCATAATACTCTTTTTATTACTGTCTACTTGACAGGGAGATGACCACATGTTCTCTTCTTTTATTCATTTTCAATTTTATCCCGCTATTTGCCGGGCAGTAAGACCCCCACCTCAAAATTCAGCGAAAGCAAAGAAGTTAGGTGGGGGTCGGGCTAATAATCAGCGGGGGCTGACACCCCACTGATTAAAGTTTCACTTTATATAATTAAAAATTAGATATTACTTAAGCCACTCGTTGCAAGTATTACTTAACTGCTGTAAATCTTCTATAAATTGACTCGCATCATATCCATCACAAACCGAATGATGTACTTGTAATGAAACTGGTAGCATAACCTTGTTTCCTTCGTTAAAATATTTCCCACAAGTTATAATTGGCAATAGAAAATTTTCATCATTATTAATATTAAGATTAAATCCAGTAAAACTAGTCCAAGGTATGCTAGAAATCGGAAATACATTAGGCGGAATATTTTCTTTCGTGAAAAAACCATGAACACTAGCATAGCATCTCATATCGTCTTCATAATTTTTATAGAAAGTGCGGAAATCACCTGAATAATCCGTCCATATACTTGAAAAAGACTTATCATCTTTATGAAAGATTGTATAACTCGGTATCATTTCCTCCCAATAGCCTAAAACTCCTTCATCGTTAAAACATGTTCGAAATTTTTTATGATTATTTACTACTCTAGAAATTAAATATATAAAAACGGGATAAAATTTTATTCCCTTTTGATATACTTCCTCTAATAACATCGTGATATCAACATTCATAGTCATACTAAATGTACATTTCAACTTTAAATAATGCTCAAAATACCGCTCTCTATTCCAATCTTCTCTATCAATTACATGAAACTTCATTCTAATAGCCTCCTAAAATTTTCTTTTTATTTTAGAAGACTAATTCCCTTGCTTTCACCATAATTGTTCACTCCTAACAGTTTACAATTCACCCTAATTATTTATTTAATTATATAACATATGTAAGAATCAATTCACATATTTCTGGAAATCCATCCACATACTATAGATAAATCAAATGAAATTTGGAGGATACATACATGAATAACAAAAATATGAATAAAAAAGAAAATGTTACTGAAAACACTACATCTATTCAAAATAATAATACTGCAAATCTTACTATCGAAGAACAAGCAATGAACGGCTTATACGGGATGCCCGAAACAACAATTGAAGATGCTGATCACGCTGCAGCTGATGATTTAACTTCAAAAAATTAATTAACTACATTGAAAAAAGCCAAGGAAAATATCCTTGGCTTTTTTAACTATGCATCCACCTTTTGTATTTCTTCACTCTTTCTTGAAAGTTTACCTGGCCAAAAAGCAAATCGGCCTAAAACTACTGTAATCGCGGGTACAAGTAACGGTCTTACTATAAACGTATCTAGTAATACTCCAATTGCAGTTACAATACCAAATTGAACTAATACTTGAATTGGAAGTGTACCTAACACTGCAAAAGTTCCTGCTAAAATTAAACCTGCCGATGTAATAACACTACCTGTTTGTATTACACCATTTTTTACTGCATCCAAGTGATTTTGTGTCTTTCTGTTTTTCCATATTTCTGAAACCATAAAGATATTATAATCTTCACCTAAAGCAACTAAAAATACGAATGCGTACAACGGTATCGCACCTTGAATGGCCGGCGCTCCCATACCGTAATGAAGTAATATCCATCCTGCTCCTAACGCTGAGAAGAATGATAAGACAACAGTTACAATTAAATAAACCATTGCAACAACCGATTGTAAATAGACAAGTAATAGTAAAGCGATAATGCTAATCATTACTGGAATAATTACTGATTCATCACGTTCAGTAATTTGCTTTGTATCATATAATGAAGCTGTTTCTCCACCAATCCACAATTGCTCTTCAGCATTACTAATCCCAGCATCTTTTAATACTTTTTCTACACTGTTTTTCAATTTAGGAATTTGATCTAACGCTTCAATTGAGTATGGATTTTCCGCTAAAGAAACTTCATACATTTGTATTTGCTTATTTTCTTTTCCCTCTTTTGGCTCTTTCACTGTATTTACGAAAGAAAATTTCTCTAGTTCTTGTTTAATAGGAAGCTCTTTTCCTTTCGTATCAACAACAACTTTTATTGGTGCTAGTTCACCAGCTGAAAAATGATCACTAATTAACGTAAACCCTTCACGAGAAGGCATATCCTTTGGAAACGATTCTAATAGGTCATATGTATATTGAATACGTGGTACGAATGAAGCCAATCCACCTAATACAAACACAGTTAGCATAATTATTGTCCATGGTCTTCGTACTACAATATCTCCAAGTTTTTTACTAAAGGAGCCTTTTGATTTTTTAACTTTTACAGCCCTCTTTTTCTTTCTTGCAAACTCCTCATTCATTGAAGTTGTTCTCGGTATAAACGGGAAAAATGCAATTCTACCGAAAATTAATAATAGTGCTGGTAAAATCGTTAAAGCCGCGATTCCCATTATAAATACAGCAACACTAAATGGTACTGCAAATCGATGAAAGGCACCATAATGAGCAAGTAATAATGTTCCTAATCCAAGTACGACAGTTAACGCACTCATTATAATTGCACCGCCAGAAGCTTTAATCGCAAGTTGCAATGCTTTATATTTACTTTCTTCTTCTAACAAGTACTCTCTATATCTCGAAATTAAAAATAGACAATAGTCCGTTCCAGCGCCAAACAATAATACTGTCATAATTGATATCGCTTGGGCATCTACTTTAATCCATCCGTGATCAGCTAAAAAACCGAGTGTAGGACTAATAATACCGTATGCAAAGCCAACAACAAGTATAGGTAAAATTGCTAAAATTGGTGAACGGTATAGCAAAATTAATAGGACTAATACAAGTAATACAGTAGCCACTAACAATTTCACATCTGCTTGACTAAATAAACTAACTGCATCCGTTTGAATACCTACAGGTCCTGATAATCGAACATGTAAACCAGATTCACTTATTTTTTGTTTAAATGGATCTTCATCCACCTTACTATTCACTATTTTTCTAAACTCTTCAAGATTTCCTTTTAATATATCCGTACCAGCAGATTTATTAAAAAATACCGGTGTAACAAATGATGTATCATCTTTTGACGCACTTTTTGATAATACTTGCTCTGGAATTGTATCAAATGGTGGTAACGTTGATTGTTCTTTTAAAGTACTAGATTTTAACTCTTTATAAACATCTTGTATGAGTTTATAATCCTGTGACTGTAATCCACCATCTCTATACCATACTACTAACAAAGGATTCCCTGCATTATTCGGAAACTCTTTTTTCATAAGCGCTTCCGCTTGCTGTGACATAGCTGTTTCAGGTAAATTTTTCGGATTCGGTTCTTTCGTACTGTTTACTTGTGGTAACGTAAATGAAAGTAATAATGTAATAAGAACCCACACCGATAAAGTGATCCACTGCGTATTTCTCCCTGCTACAAGCCTCCCTAACATATGTAACGGGTGCTTTTTCATAAAAACCCACCTTCCTTTTTTCCTCCATTATTAATTATATATACTGGTCGGTTAATTAATCAAGAATGATTAAAAATTATGTTATAATTATCTCAATCATAAATGTCAGGAGCGAATGTATTTGGAACAAAAACAACGTCCTCTCGGAAGGCCGCGTCAAAATAAAAATACAAAATCTACAAAAGAAACCATTTTAGAAGTAGCAACCCGCTTATTTCTTACACAAAATTATCAAGTCGTTTCTATGGATGAGGTCGCAAAAGTTTGTGGTGTTACGAAAGCAACTGTCTACTATTACTATTCAACAAAAGCCGATTTATTTACCGCTACTATGATCGAAATGATGGTACGTATACGTGAGAATATGTCTCAAATACTCTCTACAAACAAAACTTTAGAAGAAAGATTATTAGACTTCGCTAAAGTTTACTTACACGCAACGATGGATATTGATATGAAAAATTTTATGAAAGATGCAAAACTGTCGTTATCTGAAGAACAATTGAAACAATTGAAAAATGCTGAAGATAATATGTATGAAGTACTAGAAAAAGCACTCGATAATGCGATGCACATCGGAGAAATTCCGAAAGGAAACGCTAAATTTGCGGCTCATGCTTTCGTATCTTTATTATCAATTGGGAATTTTAAAGATGAAAATGACAATCCTATTCTTGCAAATATAGATGAATTAGCACAAGAAATCGTTTCTTTTTATTGGAACGGATTAGGTCATTCATATTAAACTGATTTGCTTTAATAAAAGAGCATGTTTGAATTTTTTCAAACATGCTCTTTTATCATTTAAGTGTTTTATTTATATACCAACAATTAGACTACACTTTAGCATCCATTATTAAAAAATTATTATCTTTACCTTTTACAAATTTTGAAGTTGAATTTTTATATTCCCCATGCTTAATCCCCCATGGTAACAAACTACAGATTCAATATCTAGATTTAAATACTTCTTCAAAGACTGCCGTGCTTCCATAATATTTAAAGTTGTTGGGGCATGAACTCCTCCTAACACTCCATTCACACTATACATCGAGTCTCCAGCGACAAGAATTTTGCTTTGTTTCAAAAATAAACTAATATGACCCGGAGTATGCCCTGGAGTATGGAGAATTAGTATTCCACCGCAATACGGAAGTTCTTGCCCGTCAATCACAGTATCACTCACTTTTCCTTTTGGTCCGTTCTCTACATTTCCGTCCTTCAATAAAGGTAAATCCCCCTCGATATATGGCTTATCTAGTTCGTGCGCATAAACTTTAATATTACTTCGACAGCGCTGCAACAATTCTGGAAGACTACCTATATGATCAATATCCTGATGCGTCAAAATCACGACTTTTAACTTATCAAATGATACCCCAACCTTTTCCATCTCTACTTGTATATCTTCAATTTGTCCTGGGAAACCCGTATCTATTAATACTGCCACTTCATCATTCCATAAAAGAATTGGATGAATAACAAATTCTTGAAATTTAAGTTGTAACATTTCTATCCCTTTAGCAATCTCCATACAACCATTCTCCTTTATGTTGAAGTTTGAAAATATGTACGAGTAAACTGAAAATATAAAGTGAAACTTTAATCCGTGGGGGTTTTACTACCCGGCAAATAGCGGGATAAAGCACCTCTATCTTATAATATGTTTTGTCATCCCAATAGAGAATGCTTCAAACCCTATACATTCATAGTAAGATTGCAACTTTTCTACACACATAAGTTGTGGAATAACCTTGTTTTGTTCACAGTGCTGGATTAATCGTTTCACTATTTCTTTTCCGATGCCACTAGACTGATATTTTGGCAATACACCAACTCCACAAATAATGCCTGTTATGACTCCATCTGATATGACACGCCCCATCCCTACTAAGCTCTTATCATCAAAAACATAAATTGCATACCAACTTTGCTTACACATTCGTTCTAACTCGTTAACTGTTAATTTAAGAGAATTCCATCCTAAAGATTCGTATAAGAATAATAATCCATTAAAATCTGTAGGATGTTCACTTGTGTAGCGTATACTATTTTCCATGTCAATACTCCCTATCCTCAGGCTTGTTTTTATTTCATAAAATTCCCTTTACACAAATCTGATCGATGTAAAAATAACTAGAACAAACTTCAATAAGAAAGATAGAATTCCTTCTCAATATAAAATAAAAAGAAGTTATCTCACTTAAGATAACTTCTTTTATATAAGACTCTCATTATATTATCAACCAAAAAATATACAACTGCATACGATTAGCACAAACAAAACTAATAAACCATTTGAGAAATAACCCATTAAATACTACCCCTTTATTAAATTATGTAAAAGATTTTATCATAAAATGATTTACAACTTAATAACTGAAAAAGACATTGTATTCATTAGTTATATATGTTAAGTAATATTTTATTTTCGGGTATATTCTCGTTCCCTGAAAGTGCTTATCATACTCTTCTACTTCAGTTCATATAAGTTCAAAATATTAAATAATAAGTAAAAAAGACCTCCACCTTACGAGATCTTTTTTACTTATTTTCCAAATACACTAATTGATTCTTCCTCAATTACAAGTAAACAATTAGCATATTACATGATTTAATATCCCAATAGCCAATTCAACTCTATTAATTCGGTTCGACCTTAATATCCCCCTTTTATTCCAAAAACTCAATAATCGTTTCACAGACTTTATCCATCTCCTCGATATCTGGGAAATGTCCACTATTTTCAAATATAACAAGTTTACCATTTTTCAATTGTCTCGTTATTCTATAACTCATTCTTACACCCGTGTTATAGTCATGTGCTCCAACTATGACACACGTATCAATTTCTAAACCTTTAATACGCTCAATAAGCGGTAAAGATGCTTTTGTTCCAAAAATAACTTTGCTCATCTTCCCTGTATTACTTAACTGACTTTCCTCCCAAAGACTCCGATTTAGCTTTGCAAATTCTTCATTTTTAAACAATAGTCGATCTACATTTTCTGTATCAACTATACTCCAAACTTGATTATATTTTTCTTTTATCGCAATTTTCGACTTACTTATTTTCAATATTTGTTCTTTCATTTCCCCTTTCGTTACTTGTAGAAAACCTTCTATCTGCACAGTATACATATCATTTAAATCATCTAACGATGGTGCTTGTAATACCATTTTTTCAACATTTTTCGAATATTTCAAAGCATACTCTAAACAAAGTTGTCCACCAAAAGAGTAGCCTAACAAATTTATCTTCTCTACATGTAATTGCTTTCTTAATTCCTCTAAATCTTCGACTAGAGTATTGATTGAGTACTCACCGTCATCTTGTGGTGCCTCACTTCGTCCGCAACCTCTTTGTTCGTAATAAACTACAGTCATATTTCCTTCTAACTTCAAACCAAGCGTTCTTTCGAATACATAATGATTACCACCTGGACCACCATGTACTATAATAAGAGGGACTGTATTATGAGCTGTCCCTGCAACTTTACACCAATGCATAATCCCATTTATTTTCAAATAGTGTATACCATCTTGCAACATTAACTGCTTCATTTATCTTCTCTCCTCATCGCTCACTTATTACTATCTAAATATATAAGTTCTGACCATTTACACTTTTTCCCTTTATATTCTTTAGACACTATCCTCATTTATAAGAATAGCTTTCTTATTCAAAAATAGATTTTTAAAAATTCCTACTCCCACAATTAATAAACCTATACCAACTAATTTATTTACTTGTAATGGAACACTCTCCATTCCAAATAATCCGAATGTATCAATGCATAACGCAACGACCAATTGAGTAATAAGACTAATTAGCACCGTATATGCTGGACCTAAGCTCTTTATTGCACCCATTATACAAATAATTAACCCGATACCAAACAACCCACTTACATAAAACAAATAATTTGTAGTATACACTTTAATGTTAATACTGTTTTCTGTAATGATATAAAATAGAATAGAACTAATGAGACCTATTCCAAGGACACATGTAGTTGTTAACCACTGTCCTACATTTTCATTTACTTTTGCATTAAAAACAGATTGTACGCTAATTAATATTCCTGCTAATATAGCTAAACTAAATCCAATCAAAATCTTCCTCTCCCTTTCATTGCTCATATATATTATCTTTAGCGACTTCCTTCATTCTAGAAAAATCTTTAATTACAATAACTCCATTACTCTTTTCAATTAGTTTTTCATTATAAAATCTTTGTAATACCCGAATTACGTGCCTATAACTTACCCCTATAAAATCTGCAATACTCGTTACCGAAGTTGCATTCAAATCCCCTTTATACATATTCCCGTTACTATCTGTTGAAATTGAAAGTAAATAACTAGCTACACGTACTTCTACAGGATACAGTAAATTAAGAGCAGTAAAACGAGTCGATATTTTTAACGTGTTCGCAATGTTTTCAAGCAAGAACTTCATAAATATAGGATCATGTAATAACTTGTTTCTAATAACCGTATTAGAAATAGAGATTGCTACAACATCTGAACAAGCTTCAACGACATTATGTGCTTTGCTATTTTGAATTAATTCAATATCACCAACAATGGCCAATGGATTAATAAAGCGAAGGATTAGTTTCTTCCCTTCAGGTGTAATCGTGTAAACTTTTACTTTACCTTTAACAACAAAATATAAACGATCCATTTCGTCATCTATATTGCAAATAAGCTCCCCTTTTTCAAAGTGATTTAATTGAAAATAAGCTGTATCTATTTCTGAAAAAACCTCGAGTGTTTTATTGTTTTTTAAATAATGCGTAATTAAACCTGATCTATTCTCCATATTCATTTCCTCCTTTCATTTACATATTAAATACAACAATACCTATAATCATTACTATTGTTCCCACAATATGATATCTCTCCATCTGTATCTTTTTTATATGAAACAGTCCTTTCATTTCAATAACTGTTGCCGTTAACAATTGAGCAACCATTAGTGTGCCAGCTGTCAATGTAACTCCTAGTGAATATATCGCCATCGTTTCTGCACAAATAATGAATCCACCAAATGCACCCGCTGCTAAATATACTTTTTTCACACTCTTTAAATCTGTTACTTTCTCTTCTTTCTTTAACAAAAATACAGTTGTTGCAATAAGGAATCCAATTAAATGGGTTATAATACTTGTCGACCATATACCGATATGTGAACTAAGTTTCGCATTAAAGGTTCCTTGAAGTGTTATAAATATCCCCGCAAAAACAGCAAATATAATACCTTTCAAAAAATCATCTCCTCATCTTTTATTTCTGACTTAATTAAAAGCTATAATCCTATAATGGCAAAAGGACAAATGTCACATCACTATGAAAATAACTTGGAATGAACAAAAAAACACACCTCAAAAATGCGAGATGTGCTTTATCTTAATTATTTGTATATAATGTTTTATAAATGAAAATTACGCTACATTAAAAGATTTCTTTTTCATAACAAACTTTGCAAATAAGAAACGTACAAGCGGTCCCATAATAATTAATTGTAATGGATATGCCATTATGAAATTTTTAATAAAAATCGAAAAATAAATTGAAACAAATGAATCTCCTTGTAGTCCACCATGTAAATGCATCATAGCCATACCAAAAAATGACATAAAGAATACCATTCCGATTACCATAGTTGTCGCCATTGCAACGATAATATTTATTTTCTTAGATTTATCAAATGGCAACATGAATACAATTTTTTTCGCACAAGGTCCAACTATACATATTTCAATTAATAGCGCAATAATAAAGCCAATTAATAGTTCTAATGCAATCTCTTTAATATAAATTGATCCTCCTGTTTCATTCATTAATAAATTGTAAAACGTCATTACGATAACCATTCCAAGGCACATCATCATGCCAAATTGGAGGTTTTCCTTTCTTGTTGTTGGCAAATTTCATCATCCTCTCTCTTTGAGTCTTTGTCATTATATCGACATTGGAACCCCCTTCGTAAGTGAACATTTTGTGAACAAATTTAAAACGTTTTCATGTATTTTCTTTACTTTCAACTCAAATTCTCACTTTTACTTATAAAGGTTTTATATATTTCAATGTTGAATTACTAAATTTAACATTGCATTACATTATTACTAGGAGGATAACCATGAATGAAACAGAATTTTACGCATATCACATCGTAACAAGGAAAAAAATGCATATCGGACAAATGATTCCTTTTAACAAAAATCAACACAATACTCTATATCACTTCTTTTTTGAAAGAGAACAATTAAATGCTAGTGGTGAAGATGGCATACAAATTTTAAATAAAACACTATAAAAATAACGAATTACATATAAATAATGAAAATGCTAAAGTAGTCATGAGTTATATGAATCAAACAATTAGAGCAGCTAGAGAAACAATTGTAGAAATGGTTAGACTACAAGAATTCCCTGAATATCCTTCCAGGTTATCTTGTTTATACGCTGCAAAAAGCTATGAAGATGCTTTAAAATGGAAAGCATTATTTGATTCTTACAATCGAGAAGTTTTACAGATTGTTAAACTACGAGTAATCGGAAGTTCTTTTGAAGGTGACGGGAATCTTTTACCAAAAGAAGATGGTATTCCTTTTTCTCAAAAAATCGAACAAGCTAGAAAGTATTGGAAAGGAAATATTAGAAATGAACTTCCTGAGCTACTGATTAATGGAGAAATTGAAGTGGTGGAAATTATTGATGACTTCTCCTTAATTCATATTTAATTTCTAACTAAATCATATAGGATGGAGATTACAATGAAGAAAAAAGTGTACTTCAATCATGATGGCGGCGTAGATGATTTAATTTCATTATTTTTATTACTTCAAATGGAAAACGTTGAACTTACCGGTGTATCTGTTATTCCAGCAGACTGCTATTTAGAACCCGCAATGTCTGCAAGTCGTAAAATTATTGATCGCTTCGGCAAAGGTAATATTGCAGTAGCCGCTTCAAACTCTCGCGGGCAAAACCCGTTTCCAAAAGACTGGCGGATGCATGCATTTTATGTAGATGCTCTACCAATTTTAAATGAGTCTGGAAAAGTTGTAACACCCGTGGTGGCAAAACCCGCGCATCATCATTTAATAGAAACGCTTCTACAAACGGAAGGAAAAACAACTTTATTATTTACTGGGCCCCTAACTGACCTTGCTCGTGCATTATATGAAGCTCCCATAATCGAAGATAAAATTGAACGTCTCGTTTGGATGGGTGGTACATTTCTTACAGCAGGCAATGTACATGAACCAGAGCATGATGGAACAGCTGAGTGGAATTCGTTTTGGGACCCTGAAGCAGTGGCTCGTGTATGGGATGCAAAAATTAAAATCGACTTAGTGACACTAGAAAGTACAAACCAAGTTCCGTTAACTATAAACATACGTGAACAATGGGCAAAAGAACGAAAGTATATTGGTATGGATTTCCTTGGTCAATGCTATGCAATGGTTCCCCCTCTCGTTCACTTCTCAACGAACTCTACCTACTATTTATGGGATGTACTAACTACCGCGCTTGTCGGAAACACTAACCTTGCAAAAACTGAAACAATTAATAGTATTGTTCATACATACGGACCAAGCCAAGGACGTACAGAGGAAACTGCTGATGGACGACCTGTAAATGTCGTTTACGATGTAAAACACGATGTTTTCTTTGAATATATTACTAAATTAGCTAAAAAAGCTGCTACTTGAAACCTCAATAACACGAAAAAAATTTATTAAGAATGATATACTTTAATTAATATAACATGAGGTGATAAGATGGATTATAAGTTACTAAAAGAACGAATAGAAATTATAACTTCTAGAATTAAATACATAGGTGGTGAAGTTCAAGAAGTTTGTATAGATGAACCATCTTCCCTTGAACAAATAATCCAAGTAGAAGAAAAACTGGATATTAAACTACCAAATAGCTTCAAAAAAGTACTTTTAGAGTTCTCAGGAAATTTTAGCTTACGCTGGTTTTTACCTGACGATGTAGAGCTACCAAATGAATTTACTGATATTTTTTGCGGAACACCCCACTGGAGTTTAGAAAATCTTTCTAAATTCGAAAAAGAACGTAAAGACTTGGTTGACGGGTTTTTTTCAAATCTAGATGATGAATATGATGTAGTTTGGCACAACAAATTAGCATTTTGTGAAGTGGGAAATGGAGATTATTTAGCATTTGATATGAAAGATGATATAGATGCTCCAATAATTTACCTAAGCCACGACAATGGAGAAGGACATGGGTATAAGATTGCGAATAATTTCATTGAATTCATTGAGAATTGGTCAAGAGTAGCTTTTGTAGGATGCGAAGATTGGCAGTGGTTACCTTTCACTACCAGTTTTGAAAGTGGTATAAATCCAGATGATGAACCAGCCAAAAAATTTAGAAATTGCTTGGGACTTAATATTTAAAAGAGTATTGAATTAAATTTCAATACTCTTTTTGTGCAATTTAATTATATTTGATTAATGTAGTGTCTTACAGATTATTCATTTCATAACCATTGACAAAATACGTTATTGTTTCTAACTCATCTTCATTTAATTCTCTATCTAGTTCTTGTTTGTACGCTGCCTTTATCTTCTCTTCATCGCCCTTATGAGCTTCTGTATAAGTTCCTACTGCTTTTAACATGCGAATCTCTTGTAAAAACTCCTCTCGATTTATCGCTTCCCCATGAGAAAGAATATATGTCTCAGCATCAAATTTTTCTAATTCATCTATTAATGCAAACGTTCTTTTCGTCGTATAGTTCCACTTCGAGGAAAAAATATCTGCATATATACAGTCCCCTAAAAACAATATCTTTTCTTCTTTTATGTACATAACAACTGAATCATGTGCATGATCTCCGCCCACATGTTTTAACACGCATGTCACCTCACCAAGATCTAATTCCATTCGATCCTGGAACGTTAAGGCCGGAGGAATAATGTTAATATTTCTCGCTTTTTCTTCAAACTCTTTCTTGATGCAATCCGCACAAAATTCAATTTCAGTACCCTCTTTTACGCGTGCATCCAACGCTTCATCTGTCCATTCATAAGATACTATTGTCTGCATTTCTTTTTTCGTTTCAGCGTGCGAAATAGTTAATGCATTCCGTAATACAGATAATCCAAAAATATGATCCCAATGCCAATGCGTTAGTGCTACAAAATCAGGATTTGATACATTTTGTTCTTTTAACATTTCTAAAAATAATTGTGCATGTTCTTCTGAATTCCCTGCATCAATCATTAACGTTTTTTCTTGTCCAACGACCATTCCTAAGATAGGTCTATCTGTTTCAGAAACAGGTGTCATATACCAAAATGAGTTTCCTATTTTTTTAATTTGTTGCATAACCAATTCCCCTTTTCATTTCCTCACTTAAGTTTAATATATAGATTATAACGAATCACTACTTTTTTCTCTATACTCAAACACAATTACTTGGACTATTCTAACTTTCCTTTTCGTAAGCTAAAAATAAGTGGAAGAATCGGAGTGTGATACTATGGAACGATTATGGATTCCAATGATTGTTACGTTTTTTTCATTTGGTGGATTACTATTAGGCGGTGCTGTTGGCATTGCTACGCGCCAGCTAATTGAAGAAAAGATGCATCGTTTATACGCATTATGTGGCGGAATTTTACTTGGGCTTTTATCCCTTGAAATTATTCCTGAAACATTTTCAAGCTACGAAATGATTGGGCCTATACTTGGTATAGCCATCGGTATTTTAGTTATGAGCTTATTAGATAACTATTGTCACCATCCAATGATACATAAAAAAGATCAACAAGCATGGCAAACCTTCCTTTTTCTCTCTTTCGCTATATTTATTCATAATATACCGAGTGGATTTGCGTTAGGTACAGCTTTTATAAATCATAATGACTCTGCCATTCCCTTTTTAATAGCAATTGTCGTTCACCATATTCCAGAAGGATTAGCTTTAATTATTCCATTTCTTTTTACAAAACATAAATATATTTCCTTTTTATTAACGACTTTATTACTTTCGCTTATTCTCGGTACTGGCACAGTTTTTGGCATTTTGATGGAAGGAAAAGCTCTTCACCTGCAAGGGCTCATTATGGGAAGTGCTATTGGTTCACTTGGGTATGTCACAATTCATGAAATGCTTTGGAAAGCTAAGCAACAGCTCTCTTTCCTTACATTTCTAATGTGGGCAACTAGTGGTTTTCTCCTAATAATAGCGTTTACTCTACTAGCTGGACATCACTAAATTAAACAAAAAAGATAGCTGAAAACAATTTGTCTTCAGCTATCTTTTTTATTCTTTCTATTTCTCTATAGCTCCCTAGAAAAAACATGCATATACTTTGTTTTGAAATAACTGTAGTATTTCTTTCATACTTCGTATCGTTTCTCTCGACAAAACATTATTATTTTAGTCATTTATTAGAAGTTATATTATATTTTTTGACCATCATCTAATATTTTCGTTATTTGTAAAAAACATAAAAAAGAGCCTCTATTTTCAAAACAAGGACTCTTTTCATAAAGTGAAACTTTAATCATTCGGGCTTTTACGGGCAGCAGGGCCCCACCTAACTTCTTTGCTTCCGCTGAATTTTGAGGTGGGGTCTTACTGCCTGGCAAATAGCGGGATAAACTATTTAGCTACCTCTTCTTTCGGCATTACCATACCTTTATAAAGTTGAACAGTTATCCAGTAATAAATGAAATAAATGACTAAGAAAATTCCTATTGGCACCCACACTTTTACAAACGGGTCAACTAATATAAAGCTGAATAAGTTAAGCCCTACTAAAACGTGAGAAATGCCAATGATCGCTGGGAAGATAAATAAATATGAAATTTCTTTATATATACTTTTCGTTAACATACTACGTCTTACACCAATTTTTCGTAACATTTCATAACGGCGTACATCACGAGAAGCACCTGTTAATATTTTGAACATAAGGGAACTCGCCATCATTGCTAAAAAGGCAATTCCGAGGAAAAATCCCATAAACATTGTTCCGCTCATGAAGCTGTTCATAAACTGATAAATTGTCATTTTCGTAAATAAGTCTACCTTTTCACCTGTTGCTTTTTCAATTTGTGCTTTTTGTCTCTTGTCTATTTCGATCAATAACGGTTTATATTTTTTCATATCATCTACTTTTGCTAATGTTACAGTGTGTTCTGTTCCTTGAATTCCTTTATAATGCTCTTCGTCTGCAATTCTTACTGGTTTTCCGCTAAATTGATTATGCGTAATTTGTATCTCTCTTACAACTGCGTCTTCCCAATCCTTTGGCATACGAGGGAATTTTGCTAATTCAGGAGCCTCTAAAGCTGAATATACAGGTTCTGTTAAAGGTTCAGTCACACGTTTACGAACAGGCTCTTTTAACGTTTTTGTATCAAAATGGTCTGAAACAAGTGGTGGTTTCGCAGTTAAGTCGTTACGTAAATAATAAACCGCTTCTCCATCTACTTTATATTTGTACTTGCTTTCTTCAACAATTTCCATTTCTTTTAAGGCAGCTTTGTCTTGATCATTCGGATCATGAATTACAACATCATATACACGAGAAAAGTCTGTCATAATACCTACATTTTTTTGGAAAGCCATACCTGCCGTCATCGCACCTGCGCCTAATGCAATTAACATCGCTACAGTACCTAATACTCTCGATAAACTATTTACTCGAAAGCGTAGCTGTGCATATGTAAAACTATTTAAGCCCGTTTCATTTCGTTTTTTATTCCCCTTAATTTTCATCACAAAAAATGGGAGTAATGAACTAAAGATAAAATATGTTCCAAGTGTTGTAACGATGGTTGCTATAATAAAACCTAATTCAGCATATATTTTTACATTGATCATAAAATAGTACCCTGTACTTACTAGTAATACACCAAGTACTGTCATTATTATAATGCGAGTTTTACTTTTCTTCACTTCATCTAGTGTTTCATCTTCACGAATTAACTCTAGTTCGGTTTTACGTAACAATCGGACACTGTTCATTAAGCCAGTAATAAAAAACAGTATTAAGAAGAAAATAGCCGTAACTAAAATTGCTGGTGTGTATACAGATGCGTAACTACCTTTTGCTGAAATTTCCATTCCATTCATTAAAAAATTTCCTGCTACACTTGCAAGTAACATCCCTACTAAAATACCGATAATAATACTTACAATACCCATTCCGAATGTTTCAATAAATAATAACTGTGCTACTTTTTTCTTTTTTGCACCAAGCATCATGTACATACCAAGTTCTTTTCTTCTTAACGTGAGCAAGAAAGAGTTGGCATAAATAATATAAAATACAGTAATGAAAGATAATAGTATTGCACCTACCCAGAAAACGAGTCTAATACTACTAATTAGACTATTATCTTTCGTAAATTCACTATTCATCGCCATCGTTTGGAACATGTAGAAAATACTAATACTAATAACGAGACCAATAAGTAAAACCATATAATCTTTTAACATCTTTTTCATACTATGACGTGATAATTTAAATAACATAGTTTCGCCCCCTACTTAGACTCAGCAGCTGAACCCATATGAGCGAGCACACCTAAAATGTCTTGATAGAAATTCTCTCGAGTGCCTTGACGATTTAATTCTTTATAAAGAAGACCATCTTGAATAAATAAAATACGCTCACAATAACTTGCACTAAATGCATCATGTGTAACCATTAAAATACTTACATTATGATTTTCATGTAAATCTTGCATCGCTTCTAATAAACTTTTTGCATTTTTACTATCAAGCGCTCCTGTCGGTTCATCTGCTAATACAATTGCCGGATTATGTACTAAAGCTCTTGCCGCCGCTGTTCTTTGCTTTTGTCCACCAGAAACAGCCGTCGGATATTTTGTTAAAATTTCAGTGATGCCTAACTTCTTCGCAACGTCATTTACCTTTCCAGTAATCTCACTTGATGGTACGCCTTGCAAAGAAAGTGGTAAAGCTATATTTTCATAAATTGATAAGTTTTCTAGTAGATTAAAATCTTGAAAAATGAAACCTAATTTTTGAGAGCGAAAATCAGATAACGCATTGCCCTTCATAGAAGTAATATTTGTACCAGCTATCGTCACACTACCACCTGTCGCTTGGTCAAGTGTACTTATCACATTAAGTAAAGTCGTTTTTCCAGACCCAGAAGGCCCCATGATCCCGACAAATTCTCCTTCTTTAATACTTAACGATACACCCCTTAATGCTTTGGACTGATTCTCATTTCTTTTTCCATACGTTTTTTCTACACTTTCTACAGTAACTACATTTGTTGACATCTCTTTCACTCCATCCCTTTTGTATAAAATTAATTTCTCACATATTTCTTATTATTTTGTCATGTAAATCCTTAAGTTTTTTTAAATTATTCATTCAATAAGAGTTACACCCTTAACATGAACCTATTTCCTACTTCATATTCTCATTTTTCTACAACTCGTTCCCTCGATTTCGCTTACATTTACCTTACATTTTTGTAAGATAAAAAAGAAAACACACTAATTTCTAATAGTGTGTTTTCTTTACAATCAATATTTTCTATTCTTTATCTCTTCTTCAATACTTGCCACAAATACATCTAGCGCAATAACTTCTGACTTCTCTTCCCCATATTTACGTACATTTACAGCTCCGTTTTCCATTTCCTTATCCCCAATAACAAGAACATACGGTACTTTTTGCATTTGTACTTCTCTTATTTTATATCCTAGTTTTTCATCTCGTGCATCTTGTTCAACACGAATCCCAGCTTGTGCTAATTTATATGCAACCTCATTGGCATATTGTTCATGTACTGCATTTGAAACTGGAATTACTTTCACTTGAACTGGTGCCACCCATGCCGGGAACGCACCTCCAAAGTGCTCAATTAATATTGCTAAGAAGCGATCTAATGACCCTAAAACTGCCCTGTGAATAACAACTGGTCTTTGCTTATCATTATTTTCATCTATATAATTTAAATCAAATTTCTCTGGCATTTGGAAATCAAGCTGGATTGTTCCGCACTGGTGACTTCTATTTAAAGCATCTTTAATATGAAAATCAATTTTCGGCCCGTAAAATGCACCGTCACCTTCATTTAGTCTATATTTATAATTTAGCGATTGTAATACATTTTCTAATGCTGCTTCTGCTTGCTCCCATAATTTATCGTCACCCATTGAATCTTCTGGACGAGTAGAAAGCTCTACTTCATATTCGAATCCAAAAGTTTTATATACGTAATCAATTTGCGCCATTACTGATTTAATTTCATCTTCAATTTGTTTTGGAGTTACAAATAAATGTGCATCATCTTGGCAGAAAGTACGTACTCTTAATAATCCGTTTAACGCACCACTAAATTCATGACGATGTACTTGACCAAATTCACACATACGAATCGGTAATTCACGATAAGAATGCAATTTATTTTTAAACATAAGCATGTGCCCTGGGCAGTTCATCGGTTTTAATGCAAAACTTTTATTATCTACTTCAGAGAAATACATATTATCTTTATAATGTCCCCAGTGCCCTGATCTCTCCCATACTTCTTGGTTCATCATGAACGGAGTGCGTACTTCTTGATAATTGTACTCTTTTTGAATTTCTCTTAAAAATGCTTCCAATTCGTTACGAATCACTTGTCCTTTCGGTAAATAAAACGGCATTCCCGGAGCCTCTTCAGAAAACATAAATAACTCAAGCTCATTGCCTAACTTACGATGATTTCTTTTTGTTGCTTCTTCAACGAAATGTAAATACTCTTCTAATTCTTTTTGAGAAGAGAATGCAACACCATATATGCGCTGAAGCACTTGGTTATTACTATCACCTCGCCAATATGCACCGGAAACGTGAGTTAATTGAAATGCTTTCAAATAACCTGTTGATGGTAAATGTGGCCCTCTACATAAATCTACAAATTCACCTTGTTTATATAGTGTTACACTTTCCCCACTAGGAATTGCTTCTAAAAGTTCTAATTTCAAGCGATCGTTCATTTCTTGAAACAGTTTTGCTGCTTCTTCTCGAGAAACCTCAACTCGTTCTATCTTTATATTTTCATTTATAATCTTTTTCATTTCTTTTTCGATTTTTCGTAAATCTTCTACGTTTACACTACTTGGAAGATCCATATCATAATAAAATCCATTTTCAATAACAGGCCCCACCCCAAGATTTATATCACCATACATTCTTTTTACAGCTTGCGCTAAAATATGTGCCGCAGAGTGTCTTGTAATTTCTACACCTTCATTTGAATCTATAGTAATGATTTCTACTTCCGCATTTTCTTCAATATTTCGGCGTAAATCATATAACCCATCATTCACTTTCCCCGCGACTGCTTTCTTTTTCAAACTACTGCTAATGGATCCCGCAATTTCTTCTAAAGTAATTCCTTTTACAAATTCTTTCACGCTACCATCTGGAAATTTAATTTCAATCATTTGTTCTTTCATTTTTCATCTCTCCATTTCATAATAAAAAGCACACTCATCCCTAACATAGGGACGAGCGTGCTTTTACCCGTGGTTCCACCCAGATTCCCATCACAAAATGCAATGGCTTCTTTTACGGTAACGTCGTTTATACGGCACTAGATACTTAATTTCCCCAGTGCAGCTCTAAGGTGGTAAGTTATTTTTCTGCGTTAGGAAGTTCTCAGCTTTCCTTCCTTCTCTGTATAACCGGGTAAAATAACTCGTGTCCTTTTCTTCGCTTATTATGAAATTGAATGCAAAAAAGCATATTCATCCCTAAATATAGGGACGAATATGCTTATATCCGTGGTTCCACCCAGATTCCCATCACAAAAAACATAATGGCTTCTTTTGCGATAACGTCGCATACACGGCACTAGATACTTAATTTCCCTAGTGCAGCTCTAAGGTGGTAAGTTATTTTTCTGCGTTAGGAAGTTCTCAGCTTTCCTTCCTTCTCTGTATAACCGGGTAAAATAACTCGTGTCCTTTTCTTTGCTTTTTGTAAAACATCCATTTATTGTTATTTAATATATCTTATTCATTTTATTTTTGCAAGTGTTTAAAAAAATTATTTATTTAATTAAAAAAGTGAAACCAAATTTTTTTGGTTTCACTTCACAATTTTACCAATCTTGTGGTTCGTAATTTAAGTCTGCAAATAGACGTCTTTTCTCTTTCTTTGTTAAATCTCTCCACTGCCCAACTGGTAAATTATTCAATTCAATATTCATAATTCTCGTACGTTTTAACGTGTATACTTGATAACCTAAAGCTTCACACATACGGCGAATTTGACGATTTAGCCCTTGTGTTAAAATAATTTGAAACTCATATTTTGATAACTGTGTAACCTCACAAGGAAGCGTTTTTGTTCCTAAAATTTTAACACCCGCTGCCATTTTCTCTAAGAAATCAGGTGTAATTGGCTTATCTACTGAAACGATATATTCTTTCTCATGTTTGTTTTCAGCACGTAAAATTTCATTAACAATATCACCATCATTCGTTAACAAAATTAAACCGTCTGAGTCTTTATCAAGACGTCCAATGTGACTAATTCGTAAAGGATGGTTCACTAAATCGATAATATTACCTTTTACAGCTTTTTCACTCGTACATGTAATACCTACTGGTTTATTTAAAGCGATATATACGTGATCTCGAGCAATTCGAAGCTGCTCTCCATTTACTCGTACATCATCACCTGGGTTCACTTGGTCACCAATTTTTGCAACCTTACCGTTAATAATTACTCTTCTCTCATTAATTAGTTTATCCGCTCCACGTCGAGACGCTTTTCCAGCTTCACTAATAAATTTATTGATACGCAAATTAGGCACATCCTTTTCTAAAAAAATTTCAAGCTCACACTGCTTCTACCGTACAATACAAAAGGGTAAGCCTCCTATTATAACTTAAATATATTAACATGAAAGGGTATATAACGTCTTCTATTAATTACTTGTTTATAAGAAAATATCTTTATTATACATTCATTTATACACTTTTTCAGCGTTTAATATACAAGCCATTCTTCCTTACATACAGCTTGTTTTCCTTTTATCTCTTCTATATCTTCATGAATATTAGCTAATTTATATAAATCTGGGAAAATCTCTTCCACATAATGTTGATGCGTCTGTTCATCTTTCCAATACGTTAACACTATGTAACGATTTTCATTTTTTAAAGACTTCCCAACTACTCCACCTAACATTCCTTTTGCTTTTTCCATTCCTTTATTCCAAATTGTTTCTTGCTTCTGTAAAAAATACTTTTCCTTTTCCACCTTTACATCACATATAGCAACTCTTACGAATGATCCTTCTGTAACAACGTCTTTCAAATGCGTATCAGTTATATCATACAACGTTTGAAATAATTCAATTTCACACGAAAGAAACGTATCCTCTTGATTACTATTTAAATAAATTGTATCGTGAGCACCATTCATAAATGATTGATATGTACTTCTATCTTCCCATAAAGTAAATACACATGCCTCATCTTCATACCATCCACCAAATTGTCCATGAAAACCATCTAGATGCCGTATATCACTCCATTTTTCTTGCGCATTTGAAAACAATTTCTTTTTCTCTTCTTCCACCTTACAGTAGATTGTTTTTAGTAACATTTTTAATTCCCCCTTTAGCATATAATTTATCTTCTTCTCACAATAATTAGTTCACATAATATTTTTATAATCACCCTAATACTCTTTATAGACATATAGAACTAATCATATTTATCACTACATCTATCAAAACATCTATCGAATTTAATTTCAAATGATTCAGAATAAAAAAAGATGTAACTCTTAATGAATTACATCTTTAGCTAATCTCCCTTATTCATCTTTTTCTCAAATAAATAATACGTAATTTCTCCCGGATAATGTACTACTGCTACCTTCCTTTCCCCTTTTTTAAAACTAACAGTATGCCCGTTTTCCCCTAAGTTCTCCCATCCATTTGCCTTTGTAATAGGCATTACACTTATATATTGATAGTCCTCTTCATTATCATCGTTAATATGGATTGCTGACATTGGCACTGGAAAATCTTTAATTTTAGATTCTTTGTCTACATATATGAGTGCAAATAAACCAACTAATAACATAGCCATTGAAATACTTAAAACCAGTTTTCTTCTATTCATTTTCACTAAAAACCCTCTTTTCTCGCATATAACTTTCATCATTTTACTAAATTTAATTATTCATGTATATAAAATATATAATTTAAATTATTTCTAACCTATTTTCTCTACTTTAAACAACATTATTGTTATATATTATAATTATAAGTTTTTAAATTTTGGAGGCGTTACATATTGCAGAAATTACTTTTTACTAAATGGACAGTTGTTATTTCTATTTTCATCATTTTCGGTACGATTTTCTATGTTACTAATGTTAAAAATAACAACGAAAAAGCAACTGTAGAAACAGCGGAGACAAAAACTTTCAAAACGAAATTACAACCTAAAATTCATGAATTGACTACTCATTATAATGACATCATCGAAAAAGATTGGTTACCTGCCTGGGAAGAGATTAACACGAATGGAGATTCAGTAGATCGAAATAAACTATTAGTTACAATGAGTGCTGTTTCCAAACAGTACGAAACAATTATGAACGAAATAGACACGCTTAAAATTGAAGAAAACATAACAGATATAGATATACAAAAACAACTACTTCAATTCACAACTCAGTTTAAATCCGCAGCAAATTTCATGAAAAATGCAGCAAATTTAATTATAGACGGAGCAAATAACTCTACTCCAACCGATGAAACTATTGAAAAAACAAAACAAGCTTTAGGACTTGCGGATCAACATATTGTCATCGCTTTATCTACTTTAAATGAAGTTGAAGATAAATTAGGACTTACAAAAAAATAAAACTATTTACTATTTTAAAATAAAAAATGATTGCAATTCACAATTTGTATGTCTATAATGTTTTTATTGATTTACAATCAATGTGTTTATAAATTTTATAATTCGGATGAACCATTCAGGAGAAGGTCTATTGATCTACCGACGGGGCAAAAAGTTGTTATACCAACTTTGAAACTCTCAGGTCTTGGTTACAAGTAGAACTGCATGGGGACGAATCTCTGGAGAGACTCCCTCTCGCTTTCATAGAGCGCGGAGGAAAACGAGCACCGAAGGAGCAAATCCGCTACTTTAGCGGATAATCTCTCAGGTAAAAGGACAGAGACAAGCGAAAGAAAAAGCCGATTGTATCGGTTTATTTTTCTATCCCTTGTTTCTCCAGAGACCATTTCATTTACTTGAAGTGGTTTTTATTTTTTCTAAAAAAGGAGAATAAAGATGGAGACAGTAAGTAAAGTATTAGAACAAATGAATCAATACGTGTGGGGATTACCAACTTTGTTGCTACTCGTTGGAACAGGTATCATTCTCACAGTGCGTTTAAAAGGTTTACAGTTTAGTAAACTATTATACGCTCACAAACTAGCGTTTAAAAAATCAGAAGATACCTCTTCTTCTGGAGATATTAGTCACTTCCAAGCACTTATGACAGCTATGGCCGCAACGATTGGTATGGGAAATATAGCCGGTGTTGCAACAGCTGTTACAATTGGTGGTCCTGGTGCAATATTTTGGATGTGGATTACCGCTTTATTCGGTATGGCAACAAAGTATGCCGAGGCAATACTTGCAGTGAAATACCGTGTTAGTAATGAAAATGGTGAATATTCAGGTGGACCAATGTATTATTTAGAGCGGGGTTTAGGTAAGAAATGGCTTGCTATATTATTCGCTATATTTGGTACAACTGCTTCTTTCGGTATTGGTAATATGGTGCAATCTAACTCAGTTGCAGAGGCAATGCGAATTAATTTCTCTTTCCCTCCTGCTTTAACTGGTATACTAATGGCATTTTTAATCGCAATTGTTATTTTAGGCGGTGTAAAAAAAATCGGGAAAGTGACGGGATATGTCGTTCCTATTAAAGCTTTCTTTTATATAATTGCTGGTCTTATAATTATTTTCTATCACTACGACCAAATTCCAGAAGCTTTTTCACTTATTTTTTCTGGTGCATTTAATGGTACGGCAGCTGCTGGTGGTTTTATTGGGGCAACAGTTGCATCAGCTATCCAAATCGGAATGGCGCGTGGTGTATTTGCGAACGAAGCTGGTTTAGGGAGTGCACCAATTGCGGCGGCGGCGGCAAAAACCGATTCGCCTGCAAAGCAAGCTTTAGTTTCAATGACTGGTACTTTTCTAGATACGTTTATTGTATGTACAATTACAGGACTAGTATTAATTACTACAGGCGCTTGGAAATCAGGTAAAACTGGCGTTGAAGCTACAACACTTGCATTCCAATCTGTATTCGGTACTGCTGGTAGTATGATTCTCGGTATCGCAATTATTTTATTTGCCTACTCTACTATTTTAGGCTGGTCGTATTACGGAGAAAAATGTGTAGCTTATTTATTCGGAGAAAGTGCAGTTAAATATTATAAAGCAATCTTTATTGTCATGATTGCAATTGGTGCTAATTTAAAGCTAGGAATCGTATGGACATTTGCTGATATTGCAAATGGACTTATGGCAATTCCAAACTTAATTGGTCTAATTGGATTAAGTAGTATTGTTGTTGCTGAAACGAATCGTTTTTTACAAGCAGAGAAATTGAAAGAAAATAATAAAAAACAGGCAAGTTAATCTATGAAAAAAGGAATGACTCATACATGATGAGCATTCCTTTTCTCATCCCCTCTTTTACTTAATTACTATCATTAAAAATATATTTATATCAATATTTACTCCTTTTTATTCCTCCAAAAGTTTTTCACATAAATGTCATAAATCGTATGGTCTAACTATATAGTTGAAAAGGAATGCGACATTAAAGTGTCGCTGAAAAACTCATCCAAGAAAAGGGAGGAAAAATCTTTTGAAAAACAAAATCATCGTTTTCCTATCTGTTTTATCGTTTATTATTGGTGGTTTCTTCTTTAACACGAATACTTCAAGTGCTGAAACATCATCTACTGATTACGTTCCTAACCAATTAATCGTTAAGTTCAAACAAAATGCATCTTTAAGTAATGTGCAATCTTTTCATAAATCTGTCGGAGCTAATGTCTTATCTAAAGATGATAAGTTAGGTTTTGAAGTCGTACAATTTTCAAAAGGTACTGTAAAAGAAAAAATAAAGAGTTATAAAAATAATCCAGATGTGGAATATGCAGAACCGAATTATTACGTTCACGCCTTTTGGACTCCAAACGACCCATATTTTAATAATCAATATGGATTACAAAAGATTCAAGCTCCACAAGCTTGGGATAGCCAACGAAGTGATCCTGGTGTAAAAGTAGCTATTATTGATACAGGAGTTCAAGGCTCACACCCTGATCTGGCTTCGAAAGTAATTTACGGGCATGATTATGTTGATAACGACAATACATCTGATGATGGTAATGGTCATGGTACACATTGCGCTGGAATTACTGGAGCACTTACGAATAACAGCGTCGGAATTGCTGGTGTTGCCCCACAAACTTCAATTTATGCTATCCGCGTATTAGATAATCAAGGAAGTGGTACTCTTGATGCTGTAGCACAAGGTATTCGAGAAGCTGCTGATTCGGGTGCAAAAGTAATTAGTTTAAGTTTAGGAGCTCCAAATGGTGGTACTGCATTACAACAAGCCGTTCAATATGCATGGAATAAAGGCTCTGTTATAGTTGCAGCTGCTGGAAATGCTGGAAATACAAAAGCTAATTACCCTGCTTATTACAGCGAAGTAATTGCAGTTGCTTCTACAGATCAATCAGATAGAAAATCTTCATTTTCTACTTATGGTAGCTGGGTAGACGTTGCAGCACCAGGTTCAAATATATATTCAACATATAAAGGAAGCACGTATCAATCATTAAGTGGTACATCTATGGCAACACCTCATGTTGCAGGAGTCGCTGCTCTCTTAGCAAATCAAGGATATAGCAATACACAAATCCGCCAAATTATTGAGTCTACTACTGATAAAATTAGTGGTACAGGTACGTACTGGAAAAACGGTAGAGTCAATGCATATAAAGCTGTACAATACGCTAAGCAATTGCAAGAAAATAAAGCTTCTTAATAAATAAAGTAAAATTTTAATCAGTCGATCTACCATTAATGCCGGATAAAATAGAAGGAGAGACTTCTATAATTAAAGCCTCTCCTTCTTACAAACTATATTACTCTCCCTGCTTTTTAACCATATGTAAATACAGTACAAAATCCATCATTGTCGACGAATGACCAAGTTGACGGATCATCGCTGTTATATTTCCTCTATGATATGTACCATGATTTACGACATGTTGCACTAATTCTAAAATCGAAGTTTCTAATTTCCCTACATATGGATTCTCAATAACAAATACAGCATTCACATCTTGTATTGTAATTAAAAAATCTTTATATTGATTTGCCATGTTTTCAAACATTTTTTCTAATTCATGTAACGATTTAGTTTCAATTTGTTTTCGTAAACCTTCTCGGTCTTGTATTGCTTCATTCATACTTTTACCATGCAATATATGTAACCACACTTGATCTGTAATATAAATATGCACAAAAGTATCCTTAATGGATGGGAATACACTCTGTATCTGCTCATTAAAAATTGTCTCATAGTTTGGTAACTCTTTTAATCGATTGAATAATCTTGTATTGGCCCAAGCATGATAATCACACTGTTTTAATATATAATCTTTCAATTTATATTACCTCCTTATTGTATGAAACGAATGGTTTGTTTCTTCATTTCTGATTCTCTATCAGCCTTTGCAATCCCTTTTTCTTTCATTTCATGCTTATTTATCGTTTTATATTTTACATACGTATAAAATTCCGTTTGAAATGGAAATGGTGTAATCCGAATTGTTTCCTCGTCCACCCATTCAGCTTGAATAAGTTTCTCCTCTTTACTATTAAACATTTCTGTTCCTTCAAAACCATCTTTAAATAAATCAATTTCATCTTTCTTTTTGACACCAGGCTTATTCATACATACGTATAAAGAAAGTTCATCACAAAACTTTAATAATCTATAATGTTTATCGAACATCGCAAACTGTTCTTTTGTTAACGTTTTCAAGATTCTTTTTTGTCGTTCTAATTCATGTTTATAAAATGACATCATCTCTTCATCTTCCTCGTTTAGTGGAAATGATAAAAAATGTTTACTACAAAGCAATGCCCCGTATGGATTAGAATTTTCAATTTCATTCAAACCAATCGTATAAAAAACAAAACGTAATGGGCTTGGACAATCCATAAATGTATATGGAATATTTTTAGCATCATTCAAAATTGGTACTTTATCAAGCTCTATCCATCCTCTGTCATGCTCATATATTGCATCAACTGTTTCTTTTAAATATGTTTTACTTTCAAAAAAGTCTTCTTTTATATGTTTTGCAATCTCTCCAGCTAAAAAACCATGATCATGTTGACGAATTAATATACTTTCCTTCTCATTTTTTTCACGAAAAATCATTCATATACTCCCCCTCATCCTCATATTAAAGCTTTTTATATGCATCGATTCTTAATTAATCCCTAAATAATAGAAGGGATTCAGTCTCTTGCAACGAAATTAACATAATTATATAGTATTCTATCTAATCATAGTGATAGCTTTATCTTTACTATCTATTATACTAAAACATTCATTCCAAAAATTTTTTTATGAGGTGAAAACATGAACAAAACAGAATTAATTAAAAACGTAGCTCAATCAGCTGATATTTCTCAAAAGGACGCTTCTGCAGCTGTACAATCCGTATTTGACACAATTGCTAATGCATTACAATCTGGAGATAAAGTTCAACTAATCGGTTTTGGAACTTTTGAAGTGCGCGAAAGATCTGCTCGTACAGGACGTAATCCGCAAACTGGCGAAGAAATTCAAATCGCCGCTGGTAAAGTTCCTGCATTTAAAGCAGGTAAAGAATTAAAAGAAGCTGTTAAATAAACAAGAAACCAGCCATTTTATAGGCTGGTTTCTTGTTTTTATTTAAGCAATTGCTTTATATTCTCTGCATGATACACTTCACAAATATAAAATACACATTTGCATTTACTTACAATTTGATACTTTCTAGTTGGATACACATTCGCTGTAACAGAACATCCATCAAACAATTCAATAATATTTCCAGATGGCTGATATCCTTCATATAATACATTTCTTCTTACTTCCATCTTTTCTATAAGCTTTTCAACAGGAATATTTCCACTCTCTAATTCACTCTTTATTGCGTCCGGTAAAAACGAAGTGTCTGCAAAAATTAGATTTTCAGATAACACCTTGCCTTTATAACTAACATTAGATACACGGTAAAGAAATGTTCCATCTTTATCAAAGAAATTCTTTGCTTCTTTCGGAATGTACTGTCTACCAAGTGCCTCTTGTTCAAGAACATCAAACTGAACTGTATCATTTAAAAGCTTTTCTAAAGCATGAATGGATGATGTATCTCCAGAAAATAAAATATTTTTAATTGCTTGTACGTTATAAGTGAATTCATTCTTTCTATTTTCCGCTACTAACATGAGGAACACCTCTTCTATAATTTTTTTATTTAAGATTTAAAAGTGCTGCCGCGTCTAATTGCGTAATTTCAGTCACTTCCTTACTGAATATTGCAACAGAGGCCCTATAATCTAAACTAGGCCTTACATCTTCCATCATTGTATTACTTGCTAACTCTTGTCTATCCTTAAAAACCAACAAGTTTGGAGGATCATTTGGAGCTGATACTGTAATATGTACTGGCGGAATCATTAGTCCTTCACCTGTCGCTTTCAGCACCGCTTCTTTTCGAGTCCAATATGTTAAAAAACCTTCTATTTTCTGTTTATTTGGCAGTTTCATAACTTGCGCTATTTCAATGTCTGTTAATACACCTTCTGCCATTTTCATAACATCTACATTTGGATTCATTTGTTCTACATCTATGCCAACAGGTGCAGATTTTGTAAAAGCAACGACAACCCACTCACCTGAATGTGAAACGGATAATTGCGGCATACCTTCTGGTAATTGTGGTCTTCCATGCTGCACTTTACATACTGAGCACATTCGATCAATTGGTACTTGGACTGGTGACATAGAAAGTATCTTACCGAGAACTAATCTACTTATTACGCAACCTATTATAAAACGAGCTCGATCTGCCGAATGATGATACGAATTTGCTTTCTCTCGCTCTATATCATTTAGTAAATTGTAATGCCATGATTGTAAATCCGAAATTCTTGCCCACCATATTTGACAATCATTCTCATTCAAAGTTGGAATAGAATCTACAACTTTACTTTCTATCATGTAAACTCTCCTTTATTCAACGAATATCAATTTTCATAAGAAAGCATGCGTATATTGTTATTCATTGACAAGTACTTTCTCTTTTTCTGATACAGATAATGTTTTTTCTTTCTTCTTTGACATTACCTCTTTATCGGAAATACGTAAAGAAAATAGTAGTGCTATGAGCAAAAATATTGCTGATCCAATTAATGCTGCTTGATATGGTAAAAAATCGGATTGAGCGTTATTACTTCCAAAACCAGCTAGTATACTAGCTAAAACAGCTACTCCTATTGCTGAACCTAATCGATTTTGCACATTGAATATAGTAGTAGCTCTCCCCATAGAAGGCGGCGTGATATTGTTAAAGGCAGAAAATTGAACCGCACCGACAGATTGACCTAAGAAAATACCGATACCAAACAATAATGCGCGGATTTGCCACGGATTCGTATCGTGATTTACAAAACTTAATAAAACAAAGATAACCACGGTACAAATTAATCCAATAGAAATTACCTTTCGCGCTCCTAATTTTTTATATGACCATGGCACAATTTGTGAAGAAATCATTAATCCAATCGCCTCTGGAAATGTCGTAAGTCCTGATTCCAGCGCGGAAACTCCTATCACATTTTGATACATAAGTGGAAAAACAAATAACATTCCTAGTAAACCAGCTGATGAAAATAATGATATAAGACTCATCTTTCTAAACACTGGTTCTTTTAATAAACGTAAATCTAACATCGGTTGCTTTACTTTCAGTTCTACGATTATAAACAATGTAATGAATACACCCCCAGCTATCCCAGTACTCATAATTTCTGGAGAAATCCACCCTTTTGATGGTCCCTGGCTGAGCGCATATATGAGCATCGCAAATCCTGGTGCTGATAAAATAAAGCCGAGCGAATCAAAGCGACCAGCTGATTTTTCAACATGCTCTGCTAAAAATAGAAGTCCAAATAGCAATGCAACGATTCCAAACGGTAGATTAATATAAAATGCCCAACGCCAAGACATTTGATCTACAAAGAAACCACCGACGATAGGACCAATTGCTGGTGCTACAGCAATTGGAAGTATAATGAACCGAGAAATCTTCGGTCTTTCCTCTGGTGAAAATGTTCGAAATAACATTGCCATTCCAACTGGTGTTAAAAGCCCTCCACCAGCACCTTGAATAATACGGAAAATATTCAATGAAGTAATATCGTTAGCCATTCCGCATAAAGCAGAGGCAATTGTAAATACGAAAAGAGCAATTAAAAACACTCTTTTCGTACCAAATCGATCTCCTAACCAACCAGAAATCGGAAGGAAAACAGCTAAACTAACTAAATACCCAACATTAACCGTCCCCATTGCAGATGCAGGTACTTGTAGTTCTCTACTTATCGTTTGCAGTGCTACATTTACAATCGTTGCGTCCATCGCAGCCATAAACATCGCAGTTATATAAACGATACTTACAACTACTTTTGGATTTAGTTTTTCTTTCATTATCGTTTTCCTGCTAATGTTTTTTCGCGAACTTGATTACTTTTTGGATTCAAATCTTTCCAGTTATATTCAACATATTCTAAGCAGCTCTGCCTACTAGCTTCTTCATATACGACATTCCAGCCAATAGGTACATCGAGAAAAGCAGGCCAGAGAGAATACTGGCCCTCCTCATTTATTAATACTTTATATGTGTAATTATCATTTTCAAATGGATTCGTCATACTCTACTTACCCCTTTCTTATTCTGCAAATATTTCGCTAATACTTGTCCAATTTCCGTAAGCGGACCTGGCTGACATAGATCTTTATGTCTACAATCAATATCGTGCTGCACAATTTGCCCGTCTAAATAATTTAGCCACGTATTTGGAGAAATAGGATCAAACCAGTCTGGTATAACAGTAGATCTAAAGAACAGGATATCTCCGTTATAAACTTTCGGTACATATTTCCCTAACAACCCTACTGAATTTACATATGTTTCTTTCAAGTTCAATATAGTCTCTTCTTCAAGACTTGCTAATGCACTTCCATCTTTACGAAGGATTTCAACTGCACTTTCCATTGTAAGTGGTTTACCATCCATGTTATCTGGGTCATATCCGCCTAAAGCAAGTAATGCGATTAACGCTTCCTCTTCAGTAGGCGCTTCCGTATTCGGTAAGAAGTGTCCAGGATAAGAGTCAAGCATAACGAGTAATTCTACTTCTTCCCCTTCATTTTGTAATTGCGCCGCCATTGCATGCACAACATTTCCTCCAAGCGACCAACCTAGTAAACGATATGGTCCATGAGGCTGTACTTCACGAACGTGTTTCAAGTAATCCGCCGCCATCTCCTCTAAACTTTTTGGAAGTTCTTCATTTTTAGCAATACCACGTGCTTGCACACCATAAATTGGATAATCTGTTCCTAAAGATTTCATAAGTCCTGCATAGCACCAACTTAATCCACCTGCTGGATGTACACAAAATAGTGGTAATTGATCCCCGCTTGCTCGTAATGGAAGCAACACATCAAGTGCACTTTGACCATTCCCCATCTCAAGTCTTTCAGCTAACCCTGCAACAGTCGGTGCTGCAAATAAAGTACCAATGTTTAGTTCCACTCCAAGCGCCTCTTTCATGCGGCTCATAAGCTGCACTGCAAGGAGTGAATGACCACCAAGATCAAAGAATCCGTCATCAATTCCAATTTGAGGTACACTTAGCACTTCTGTAAACAAGTCACATAACATTTCTTCTTGCGGTGTTCTTGGACCACGACTAGAAGATGATGCGATAAATTCTGGAGCTGGCAATGCCTTTCTATCTAATTTACCGTTTGGAGTTAAAGGTAACTCATTTACTACTACAAAAGCGTATGGAACCATATAATCTGGTAAACTACCACTAGCAAACTGACGCATTTCATTCGTATCAATTGCTTCATTATTTGATGCAACGATATAAGAAACTAACCGTTTATCCCCTGGTTGATCTTCACGTACAATAACGGCTACTTGCTCAACTTTAGGGTGCTTCATTATGACTGCTTCTATTTCTCCTAATTCAATTCGGAATCCACGAATTTTGATTTGATGATCTGCACGTCCTATATAATCTAGCGTCCCATCATTACGCCAGCGAGCTAAGTCTCCTGTACGATACATTCTTGTACCTGGCTTGCCAAATGGATCTGCGATAAAGCGTTCAGCCGTTAATCCTGCTCTTCCTAAATATCCACGCGCAAGTCCTGCACCTGCAACATACATTTCTCCAACTACTCCAGGTGGGACTGGTTGTAAATAGTTGTCTAACACATACACTTTAAGGTCAGGTATACTGCACCCAATTAAACTATTTGCCCGTAAAGAGACGATAGTTTCATCTAATTCAATATAACTAACATGTACTGTCGTCTCTGTAATACCATACATATTAATAAGCTTTGGTGCGTTATGAGGATGTCGACTATACCAATCTTCTAAGCGACTTAGCTCAAGTGCTTCTCCTCCAAAAACAACATATCGTAAAGATAATTTTTGGCCAATCTCTTCATTTTCACGATCTGCTTGCATCAATTGGTAGAACGCTGATGGAGTTTGGTTTAAAACCGTAACCTTTTCTTTAACAAGAAGCTGTAAAAATTCTTTCGGCGAGCGACTTACAGTATGTGGAACTACAACTAAACGCCCTCCGTATAATAAAGGTCCCCAAATTTCCCAAACCGAGAAATCAAAAGCATATGAATGGAACATCGTCCAAACATCGTTTCCGTCAAACTGGAACCAATGATCAGTTGCTCCTAAAAGTCTCACTACATTTTGATGAGGTATCATAACGCCTTTCGGTCTGCCCGTTGACCCTGACGTATAAATAACGTAAGCAATATGTGATGGAGATAATGGCTTAATTCGTTCCACTTCATCAATATTGTCTTCACTATATTTCTCAACCTCTGCTAGTACTTTCACATCATCAACTAAAACTTTTAGTGCCTCATCACATTCAATTTCCACTTCTGAATTCGTTAAAACACATGATGGTTTCGCATCGTGTAGCATAAATGAAATACGGTCTGCTGGGTAATCTGGATCTAACGGAAGGTATCCAGCACCAGCTTTAAGAACAGCTAATAAGCTTACAACCATGTTTAATGATCTTGGCATCGCTAAAGCAACGAGTTGATCAGGACCAATCCCTTTTGCTATTAGGAATCGAGCTATTTTATTTGCTTTTCTATTTAACTCTTCATAAGTTAATTTCTTATCTTCAAAGACAACAGCAATAGAATTTGGATTTATATGAACCTGCTTTTCAAATAATTGTGGCAATGTCATTTCTGGTGCAATTTGAAAACCACCATTCCACTTTTCTAACACTGTATTTTTCTCTGCTACAGTTAATATTTCTAATTTGCCAATTGATTGCTCCGGATTTGTAGTTGCATCATCTAATAACAAAATGAATCGTTCTATTAGTTTTTGAACCGTTTCACGTTTATATAAATCGGTACTAAACTCTAGTAATCCATGTAAACCGTTCGGAGTACCGTCACCCCCGTTACTCTCACTAATTTCAAATGTTAAATCAAATTTTGCAGAACCGACGCTTTGAATTTCAAGGCTCGCTTCTAAATCTGGTACATGAAACGTTGCTTCTGGTGTATTTTGAAAAGCTAACATAACTTGAAACAACGGGTGGCTGTTTCGAGTACGTACTGGATTTAATACTTCAACAAGTCTTTCAAATGGAACATCTTGATTTTCATAAGCTGCAAGATTTACCTGCTTCACTCTATTTAATAATTCTTTAAAACTTGGATCTCCTGAAGTATTTGTACGTAACACTAATGTATTTACAAATAAACCAACAATATCTGAAAGTACATCATCATTTCTTCCAGCAATCGGACTTCCAATTGGTATATCAGTGCCTGCACCTAATCTTGTAAATAGTACACTAAGCCCTGCTTGCAATACCATAAACAAACTAACTCCATTTTTACGTGCAAGCTCTACTAACCTACTATGCATACCTTCATCTATATGAAAATGAATTGTTTCCCCACGGTAACTCGTCTCAATTGGACGCTGGAAATCTGTAGGTAACTCCATTTGGTCTGGTAAACCTTTAAGTTCTTCTTTCCAAAAATCTAATTGTGTTGAAATAAGACTCTCTTGTGTCGTTTCATCACCTAGCAATTGCTGTTGCCAAAGTGCATAATCTGCGTATTGAACTGGAAGTGACTCCAGCTGAACTCTGTCACCTTGACATCGCGCTTTATACGCCGCTGTAAAATCTCTCGTTAACGGCTGTAATGACCAGCCATCACCTACAATATGATGTAATAGAATTAATAATACATGTTCATTTTCACTCACTGTAAAAAGTTGCAAACGAACTGCCGGCTCAAAATCGAGGTTAAAGCTATATCTTACCGCCTCTGAAAGTACACTTTCTAATTCATCTTTACATGTATTAGTTATAACCATTTCTAGATTTAAGTTTTCCATATCTAAAATTTTCTGATAGGAACTACCTAATACGTTAGGGAAAATTGTTCTAAGTGTTTCATGTTTCTCAACTACATCATAAAAAGCACCTTGTAATGCTTCCCGATTCAATATTCCATTCATACGAATGACTAGCGGAATATTATAAGTAGGACTTGGACCTTCTAAACAATTTAAGAACCATAACCTGCGCTGTGCAAATGAAAGTGGAACTTCATTTGGCCTACTTGCTTTCTGAATAGCTGGTCTTGCGCTTTTTGCATGGTTTAATTGTTTCGCCAGTTCGGCAACAGTTGGTGATTCAAATAGTTTCCCGATTCCTAATTCCACACTTAACGTTTCACGAATTCTTGCCATTAAACGAGATGCGAGAAGTGAATGTCCACCCATTTCAAAGAAATTATCATCAATGCTAATTCGAGAAACACCAAGTACTTCTGCAAATAAATCACATAATATTTCTTCTTTCGGATTTCTAGCAACTCTCTCGTTGTTCATTCCATTAAAATCAGGAGCAGGTAATTTCTTTCTGTCAACCTTACCATTTGGCGTTAATGGTAATTCTTCTAGCACAACAAATGCTGATGGTATCATATAATTCGCTAAACTTTCTGAAACATAAGAACGAATTTCTGAAAGATTAATCGGTTCCTTTTCTTCTGCAACGATATACGCAATGATGCGCTTATCATTTGGGCGATCTTCTCGTACCATTACTACCGCTTGTTGAATATTTTTATGTCGTTGTAATACCGTTTCAATTTCAGCTAATTCAATTCGGAATCCACGAATTTTAATTTGATGATCTGCGCGACTAATGTACTCTAACGCACCATCACTACGCCATTTCACAAGATCTCCTGTACGGTACATGCGCTTCCCTGATTCTCCATAAGGATTTGCAACAAACCGTTCAGCTGTTAACTCAGGTTTTCCTAAATATCCGCTTGCAAGTCCTTCCCCTGCAATATATAATTCCCCAATAACTCCAGGTGGCACTGGTTGTAACCCTGCATCCAATACATACACTTCTGTATTGCAAATTGGTTTTCCAATAGGAGGTATACCCTTTTCACCTTCATCAATGTTCATGAAAGTAGACCAAATCGTCGTTTCAGTTGGTCCATATAAATTAGTTATTGAGCAATCTAATTCTTTTAATTCATTTGCTAAATGAGCTGGAAGAGCTTCACCACCAACAAGTATGTTTAGCCCTTGTAGCTTCTCTGGGTAATCAGTTACTAACGCCTGCCAAAGCGTCGGTGTAGCCTGCATAATGGTCACTCTTTCTTCATGTAAAAGTGTCGTTAATGCAGAAGGCTCTTGTATGTCTTCTTTTTGTGCAATTGTTAAACTTGCACCACTAATAAGAGGTAAATAAATTTCTAGTGCAGAAATATCAAATGCAAACGTTGTAACTGCTAATAAATGATCATTTTCATTTAATGAAAACTTTTGTTGCATAGCCATTAAAAAGTTACTTAAACCTCTCATAGGAACAATTACACCTTTTGGGTTTCCTGTTGAGCCTGAAGTATATATTGTATAGGCTGGGTTTAACAGTGATACATCATTCTTACATGCTATATTCATACGAGAATATGTATGTAACGCTAGTTTCGTTTCTTCTTCATCTAATACAATTTTTTCCATATCATTTTCTATAACTAACTTAGAGGAAACAGATGAATGTGTTATGATACAAACTGGTTTTGCATCATTTACTATATAATTAACTCTTTCTCCTGGGTATTCTGGATCTATTGGTAAATACGCTGCACCAGCCTTTAAGACTGCTAGCATACTAACTACCATTTCTATTGATCTAGGGAATACTAAAGCTACAAACTGATTTGGTCGTATTCCTTCTTCTACTAAATAATGTGCTAGTTCATTCGCTCGTTCATTTAGCTCTTTATACGTAAGGATTACACCGTCACAAGTAATCGCTAGTTTATTGGGATTTTTTTTCACTTGTTTTTCAAATGATATAGGCAGACTGATTAATTCATCGTCTTCCTTCGTTTCATTCCATTCCAATAAAACTTTATGATTTTCTCCAGGCAGAGTAATGTTTATTTTTCCAATCGACTCGTTTTTCTCATAATTATTTACTACTAATTCAAATAAATTCATAAATCTTTCTTTATGCAATGCTAGCTCCGCGTCATTATATACTTCGGGATTTGCATCAAAATGAATCATTAGCTCATTTTGATCAAAACGTTTATATACATTTATTGATAAATCATCGACAGGTCCCGCTGATAAATTATGTGTAATACCACGATTTCCAGCAAAATTTAGCCCGTAATCAAAAGGCATAACATTCACTAACGGTCCAAACAACCTTTGATTTTCACCTAGTAACTTTAAGTCTCTTCTTAATTCCTCATGACGGTATTTATAATGGCGACGTACATCTCGGATTTCTTTAGAAACTTGTTGCAATAATTCCGCAAGAGTTATATTTGGAGTTACTGTAATACGAAGTGGAACTAAATTCATTACCATACTTGGTGTATGAATAGATACAGAACCTAGACGTCCCATCATCGGTAAACCTAAAACAATATCATTTTCACCTGTTAATTTATGCATATAAATACTTGTTATAGCGACAATGAATTCCGGCCAACTTGTTAACGAAATATTGATATCTTCTAGTAAAGTTTTCGTGCTAGAACTAGATAAATAAGCTGTTTCTCGTGAAAATCCATTTGATGTTCTCGGTGCTCGTTCTGCCAAACTTACAACTTCTGGTTCATCTGCATACTTTTCTAACCAAAAAATACGATCTTCCTGAAATTGTTTAGACTCACGATACTCAATATCTTCTTGCACGACTTTTGCAAGAGAACCAAATGGTTTTTCATTCTTGTTTGTTTCTTCTATAAGTGATGTATACTCATTCGCTACTTTTTGGCTAAGAAGTGAAAATCCATAGCCATCCATCACAATGTGATGGATGCGCTGATACCAAAAGAAACGATTATTTTCAACTTGAATAAGTGCTTCAGTAAATAAAGTATCTTTTTTCAAATCGACTGGCATAGATAAATCATTTTTCATCCATACTTTAGCAGCTTCTTCAGGATTTTCTTCTTTACGAACGTCAATAAAATGCATATGAAACTGTGATTCTTCAATAACTTGCCATGGGCCAATTTCATCCTCTTCGAAGCGAACATGAAGTGCTTCTGCTTCCATTACAACTTTACGTACAGCTAATTCAAAAATGTCTTGATGAATATTTCCGTTTATTTCTACATATTCCCCAGTATTATAAATTGGATTAAGCGGATCTAATTGTTGCGCAAACCACATACCAGACTGCGCAGATGATAACGAATGACGAATCTTTTGACTGTTAGGCATTCTTTACTACCCCTTTATTATGTAGTCTATTTGTTACAGCACCTGTGCTGTTTGTGAAGATAGTAAACTGTACCAACCTGCAACAGTTGGACGTTCTGCTAAATCTGCAAAAGTGATTTCTTTCCCTTCACGACGCCACTTTTCTACTAAACTCATAATTCTGACCGAATCAAGCCCTCTATTTAATAAGTCTTCATCAATATCAATACTCTCTACTGGCTCACGAAGTAGTTGTGCAACTAGTTCATGCACTTCCTGTATACTGGTTCCTTCACTCTCATCACCTTTTACACTTTGTAAATCGTTTAACAGTAGGTTTGTTGATGTCGTTACTGCACATCTATTAGATGCATACTCCAATGCTTGTTTATGATGCTCTAGTGAAAAATCAGCAACTGCATCTGCTACAAAGAACGGCTCTATACCATCCATAAATGCTTCACACGCTGTTAAAAGACAGCCAATATGCGCATAAATACCGCAAATAATGAGTTGATCTTTTCCTTTTTCATTTAAAATTTCTAATAGATTTGTCTTTTTAAATGCACTATATCTCCATTTTGTTAGGAATATATCATCCTCATCAGGAGTAAGTTCATCAACAATTTTCTTTTTATCTGGTCCAGCAGGTATACCGTCACCCCAAAAGTCTTGTAATAAACCTCTTTGTTCTAACGTTTGTCCACCAGGTTGCGCTGTATAAACAACTGGTATACCAAGTTGGTTACATTTTTCTCTTATCATTTTAATATTTGAAATAAGTTCTACTTTTGGTGATTCTTTATCGCTATATGCATCAAGAAAATATTCTTGCATGTCATGAATTAAAAGTACTGCACGTTTCGGGTCTGGTGTCCAATTCACTTTATTTTTTGGTAGTTCTGATTCAATTGGCATTTTATATACTGAAATAGATGGGATAGCCATCTAATCACTTCCTTCCGGTTTTTATTATTGTTTTACTGTAATAAGTTTTTCAGCAATGACTTTACGTAGTTCTTTTTTGCTGACTTTTCCGACTCCTGTTTGCGGGAATGATTCAATAAATTCAATTCGATCTGGAATTTTATAAGCCGCTATACCACGTTCCCTTAAAAACATTTTTAATTCACTTACTGCCGGAACTTGTCCGCGAGCTATAACAAAAGCACAGGTGCGTTCACCTAAATAATCGTCAGGCATAGATACAATTGCTACGTCATGGACCGCATCGTGTGCTAATAAATGATTTTCAACTTCTTCCGCAGCAACTTTCTCACCACCACGGTTAATTTGATCTTTATCTCTTCCTTCTACAATGATGTATCCTTGTTCATTTACTTTTACAAGATCACCTGTGCGATAAAATCCATCCTTTGTAAATGATCGTGCATTATGTTCTTCGGCTTTATAGTAACCACGAATTGTATATGGACCTCGTGTTAATAAACTACCTACTTCGCCAGATTGTACATCGTTATCATTTTCATCAACAACTCGTACTTCATCGAGTGCAGACATTGGTCTACCTTGTGTATGAATAATAATTTCTTCCGGATCGTCTAATCTTGTATAGTTCACTAATCCTTCCGCCATACCGAATACTTGCTGTAACGTACAACCAAATGTAGGGCGTATACGTTTTGCGACCTCAGCGCTAAACTTAGCACCACCTACTTGAATAACCTCTAGGCTCGATAAATCGGTATTACGAGACGATGCAGCATCAAGCCAAATCATTGCTAATGGCGGAACGAGCGCTGTAATTGTAACTTTTTCTTTTTCAATAAGAGCAAATGCCTCATCTGGACTACCACCAGTTGCCAATACCACTTTTCCACCCACATAGAAAGTTCCAAATGTCCCTGGAGAACTCATTGGGTAATTGTGTGCTACTGGAAGAACTGCCATATAGACGCTTTCTGCATTCAAATTACAAATTTCAGCGCTTACACGTAAACTATAAATATAGTCATCATGTGTTCTAGGAATTAATTTAGAAAGACCTGTTGTCCCTCCTGATAATTGGAGAAATGCAACATCACTTGGCTGAACTTCTGGTAATGAGACGGGATCCATATACAGATCATTTATGTTCACAAACTCTTCTTCTTCCCCCACTACAATTACACGTTGTAAAGTTGGCACTTTCTCTTTCACTTCTCTTGCTAGTTTTCGATAATCAAAACCGAGAGCCTTATCTGAAATAACGTAAGCGCTCGCCTCGCCAAACTCACAAAAATAACTAATTTCACTGCTTCGATGTGAAGGTAGTGCAAAGACAGGAAGCGCTCCAATTCGAAATAGTGCAAAACATATTTCGAAAAACTCGATAATGTTAGGTAACTGGATTACAACTCTGTCCTCTTTCTTTATTCCTAAATTCAGTAAACCTGCTGCTAAACGATCTGCATTTTTATCAAGTTCACTATATGTTATATGCTTCTTACCACTTACAATCGCAATTTGTTCTCCATATTTCTCAGCCTGCTCTCTTAACACTCCTCCAAATGTTTCACCAAGCCAACATCCTTCATCTCGATAATGATCGGCAAATTCTTTTGGCCATTCTGTATAACCTACTAGCATTCTTTCTTCCCCCTATTTTTCATTAAGTGAACTATCTCTTAACCCTAAAGCTTTTAGCATTGTTTGGAACTTAGCTGATGTTTCTGCTAACTCATCTTCTGGTTTTGACTCAGCAACAACTCCAGCTCCTGCATATAAACGAAGTGTATTTTCTTGTACTTCAGCACAACGAATTGTAACAATCCATTCTCCATCTCCATTTAAATCGCTCCATCCTAGCATTCCTGTAAAGAATTCGCGATCAAATGGCTCAATATGCTGTATAGCCTCTCTTGCTTTTTCCATCGGAGTTCCGCAAACTGCTGGCGTAGGATGAAGGGCAATTGCTAATTGTAAAGAAGAAGTATTTGGATCCTTAAGTTCACCTTTCACTTCTGTAGACAAATGCCACATTGCTTCACTATGAATAACTGATGGCTTTTCTGGAACATGTAATGTATGACAATACGGACGAAGTGCAGCGGCAACCGCTTCAACTACTACCGCATGTTCATGTAAATCTTTTGGAGAAGAAAGTAATTCCTCTGCTCTTCTTTTATCTTCTACTGGGTCTTCACTACGTGGCCTTGAACCAGCTAACGGATTAGAAATAACTTGCATACCATTGCGTGAAACAAGTAATTCAGGACTTGCTCCAATTAGCGTCTTACTGTTCTCTTTTTCATCTTTCGGTAAATTCACAGCAAATGTATAACCATGCTTATTATGTTCTGCTAATTCTCGCAGAAGTTTTTGCTTATCAATCTTTTCCGAAGATTTAACATCTAACGATCTAGATAGAACGATTTTCTTTAAATCACCGTCCTGTATTTTTTTAATTCCTTGCTTCACACCATTCATATAAACTTCAGGGTCTGGCATTGGCGTCATTTCAAATGTTACGTTCTCATTTGTTTCAAGCTGATTTGTTGTATCCAATTGTAAACGCTCAGAAATCCTACTATATTCTGGTACGATCAGTTGGACTTCTTTTCTACGATCGAATGGCAAAGCACCCACAACGATAGGATTTGGATTTCCAGCTTGTTTCGCATTACTTAATGTCGCTTGCACAAGCTCTGGGAAATTTTCAATTTCACGATGCTTTACTGTAGTAAACTCTCCTTCTGCTAATATCGTTCGAGTTGGTGAAGCGAAAAAGAATGAAGATTCAGTCTTATAATCTTCTAAAAGTTTTTCTGACAATTCCTTTACAGCTATATGTTCATTCATAATATAATAACCTCCTGAATTTTTATTAAACTCCTAACGTAGCACCGCCATCGACACATAAATTGTGCATTGTAATATGACTTGCTCTATCTGAGGCTAAAAATAACACGGCTTCAGCAACTTCTGAAGGTTGTGCAATTTTTTGTAATGGAATTCCGAGTCTATATGTATTTTGAGAACCAGCAATTATATTTTTAGCTCCATTCTCATCAGCCCATAGTAATCTTTGCATCTCAGTTTCAGTAGAACCTGGAGAAACTAAGTTGCAGCGTATATTGTATGCCGCAAGCTCTAGTCCTAAACATTTCATAAACATCGTCGTTGCAGCCTTTGACGCAGCATACGCAGCCATCTCCATTCTCGGCGTATTTGCCGCATTTGAACCGACTGTAACAATTGCCCCTGATTTTCTTAACATCATATTTTTACTTACCGCTCGGGACATATTGAAAACCCCTGTAGTATTTACAGAGAATGTTTTATTCCAATCTTCATCACTTAACGAATGAATTGGTCCCATACGTAAAATCCCTGCAACATTTATTAAAATATCTATTGGCGCTATTTCATTTGCAATATGATTTACCATGTCTTCAACAGCAGCGCTATCACTCACATCTAAACGAAACGTTTTCATACGTGTATTATTTAATTCATTTTGATTTAAGAGTACATTTAACCCCTCTTCATTTTGATCAACCGCAATAACTTTGGCTCCTCTTTCTAAAAACATTTTGGCAACAACACTGCCTATGCCTTGTGCTGCACCTGTTACTAAAACTGTTTGCCCATCAAATTCCCCTAAGTTCATTTTCTCTATCCTTTCACATAAACATTAATTTCATTAAGTGACACGATTGATATTGATTTTCATTATCAGTTGTGTTGTAAAAAATAATACACTTACTAAACTAATTGGTCAAGTGCGCATTACTTTAAAATCCATTTTATTGATAATGTTTTTCATTTACTATCTTACACCGAAATGATAATGTTTCTCAATAAACTTGTCAATCTTTTTTTATTTTTCAGATAAAGTATTTTAATGCTTCTTAATAAAATCATATGTAAACGCATTAAAAGTACTTATATTATAAATAAAATTCAAAGTCCTCTTTTTAAAATTGAAGAAGCTAAACTAGAGATACGTTCATTTACAATGCTTTATGAAAAACTCAAGTATATATTTTCTCAATATTTTTCTGAAAATATATCTTACAAATACTAATGAATGTCTTTTTTGTCATTTAAGATTTAATATATATTTCGAATACGATGTATCGATTTATTATATTTCAATATAATCCAAATCTGCATTTCACTCACTTTTACATCTATGAAAATCACAAAAGTAATTTAACCTTGTTAAAATAACTCATAAAAAAGCATCCTAATTAATAGAATAGGATGCTTTTTCGTAATCATAGTGTTATAGAAGATTTGTATACTTATGCTACGCTGCGATACTCTTCTTCTTGTTCTTTTTTCTGTTTAGGTGCTTGAATTAAAATTGCGATAATGAATGACACGACACATAATACACCGATCACCATGAACGTTGGTTTGAATCCACCTAGAAGTGCACCGATAAAGGAACCTGCAAGCGCCCCAAATCCAAATCCTTGATACACAATTCCGTAGTTCTTACTATGGTTTTTCATACCGAAGAAATCACCAACAATAGCTGGGAAAATAGTGATATTTCCACCAAAGCAAAACGCTACACTTGCTACACATACGAAGTAAATACCATAATTTAAATCTACAAAACTTAGAACTAAGACTGAACTCGCCATAACAACAAAAGTACCAGTAACGATTTTTAAACGCCCAATTTTATCCGATAACGGTCCTAAAATGATACGACCTAATGTATTAAAGATTGCAACCATAGCCACCGCATTAGCTGCTGTTGCTGCGCTAAGTCCTACAAGTTGAACACCAATGTCTTTTACCATACCAATTAAGTATAAGCCACTCATACATGATGTAAATAACATGATAAATAATAAGTATACTTGTTTTGTGCCTAACATTTCTTTCGTTGTGTATTCCTTAGTTTTTGTTTCATGAACTGCTCCTTGATCTGCAGCTTGATGGATTAAACAAGCACCAATTACAATCATAGCTGTAACAATTAAACCCCAGTATATAAATGCTTGCAATACACCAACTGATTCAATCAACTGTGCGTTAACGTATTTAAAGATTAAGCTACCTGAACCATATGCAGAGACAGAAATACCAGCAATTAAACCTTTACGCTCTGGAAACCACTTTATTAAATTTGATAGTGAAGTGATATATGCTGTACCATCTGCATAACCTACAACAACTCCCGCTAGTACATAAAGTAATATTAATGAGGACGCTTGTGAGCTAAGTATTAATCCTAGTCCTAATGCTAATCCAGCTATCATAATAAGTTTACGAAGTCCCCATTTTTCTTGCAATTTACTCGCAAATAAAGTTGAAAATGCTAAAGAAAGACTAGTAATTGAGAAAGTTATCGCAACAGCGTTAAGACTCCAACCGTATTTACTAACTAAAGGCTGATTGAATAAACTCCATGTATATATCGTCCCAAGCCCCATTTGTACTATAACTGTGCCAAGGACAACAAACCATGGATTAACAGTTGATTTTTTCATACCTTTCCGCCTCCTCTTTCTATTTCAATGCTATTCGCTAAATTTACTTTTTTTATGTTCATTTTCGTCACCTCTTTTGATTTGACACCTTCATTGTATAAGATGTTTTCGTTTATGTAAGCACTTACAAGACAGGGCGTCAAAAACGTAGAATCAGTTACAAAAAACGAAGGATGAAATACAAAAACTACTTATTAAATACGTAACACGTATTTAATAAGTAGTTTTTGTATAAGATCGATTTACATTTATTTTTGAACTCTTTTTTAAAAAGTGAAACAATAAAACCGTCTCTTTACTATTTATTAAAGAGACGGTTTTATTAGGTCAATTCATAAGCCTGACTTTTTTTATACGTTTATAATTGTTTCTTCAAATGTAACAATTGGCTCTACAAATTCCATCATAATGAAAGCATTTTTAATACGTCTTGTTAAAACTTCTTTTAATTCTGCACACATTTCTTCTGTAAGTGATTTTACAAATACAAAGTTGTGATAATAAATCACACTCTTCTCTTTACTTAATGGGTTTAAAAACATCCCCTCTTTTGTAACGAGAGCATTAGAATGCCCCGATAAAGTTGAAAGAAACGTCTCTAAAATTTTTATTTCTCTTTTTGAAAACGATTCTTCACAAACTACTTTAATATTCATTTCTGTTATCATTTATATATTCCCCCAACCATTTTTTCACAAGGGGATACTATAATACTATTAAATTTTCACAAGACTCCCCTTGTCGTTCATAAAATTCACCAGAAAACTAAGTTGACTAACTTGTTTTTTCCCTTTATTCATATAAATCTCTCCTTTCGTATATATTACTTCTCCATTTGTAATTGATTACCTTTTTATATTAAAGTTTTTCTATGTTTTTAATTGGAATTTTACCAATTAGAGATCTTATTAATAAACGTATATTTTTCTTATACTCCTGAAAAAAACTTTACTTATCTACTTTACGTTTTGTGCTACATAGTGTCTGTTTTTTGAATAATTTGCTTCTCTGCAGTATTTACATAGAAATATTGTTTCGCTAATGCTGAAAACAATTTACTTATAATAAAGTGAAACTTTAATCAGCCCTCACCAATCGGGCTTTTATGGGCAGCAGGGCCCCACCTAACTTCTTTACTTCCACTGAATTTTGAGGTGGGGGTCTTACTGCCCAGCAAATAGCGGGATAAACTTAAATAAAATATAACTTTTAACATAAGAGTACTTTATACTCTTCTATTAGAGAACAAATTTTTTTCCAATAAATAAAACTAAATATTCACTAATATATCTATCCGTGGTTTAATATATATAATAAAAAAATATTTCTGTCTTTAATGAGGAGGTACTATGAAAGCAAACGTAGGGGATACTATACTTTTTCAACGAAATAATTTAAAGATTACAGGATCTGTATTAAAACTTTATACTGAATCGGTCTTAGTTGAAATTACAAATGTAAGCGGTGGTACTTTTGAATTTGATCGAACAATTGTAAATCATAAAAACTATAAAGTTTTAAATACAAATACATAAAACAACACAAAATAGCCCCTGCTCAACAGCAGGGGCTATTTTATATAAAAATATTTCACTAGTTTATATACCCTAAAACATTAACAATCTTACTCGCTTTTAAATTGTTAATATGATAATAAATTTCTAAACCTCTTCTCTCTGCTCGTAACACTTTACCCTTCATTTTTGATAAATGTTGTGAAACAGTAGATTGCGGAATATTCAGTAACTCTGTTAATTGTGTTACATTACAAGTTTTTCTCGTACTTAATTCATTTACAATTTGCAGTCTGATTGGATGCGCCATAATTTTTAAAATATCTACATCTTCTTCTGAAACTAAAGTTTTTCTCATTTCACTCGTATATGTTGTCATAAGACATTCCCCTTTTATATGAATTCCATATTCATAAGATCTATTTCCAAATTTTTTAAAACCCTTGATTAAAACTTTCATATAGAAATAAAAGGATTTTAAATTTTTGAAAACAGAACTTACATTCACTTTATTTATTTATTTATTTGGTACATATACATAATACAATGTTAATATGTGCTCTATGTGAAGTTCACATAAATTTGTGATGAAGATTTACTTAGCCACTCGCATCCTACTCATCTAATTACTCACTGCATAAAATCATCAGTTATTTTAACACATTTTAGGCGTTTGTATATACTATTTATAAAGTGAAACTTTAATCAGTGGGGCTTTTGTTCATCCCCCACTGATTATCAGCCCTCACCAATCGGGCTTTTACGGGCAGCAGGGCCCCACCTAAATTCTTTGCTTCCTCTGAATTTTTAGATGTGGGTCTTACTGCACGGCAAATAGCGAGATAAAACAACTTTTATAAAGAGGGATTCATATGCCTACAGCGTTACAAGAAGAAGTCGAAGAAGCACGGGAAACATATGTCAGTCGTATCATCTTAGTTGGAGGATCGACTTTATTTTTAGTAGGCGGGGTTATATCGGCAATTTCAGCTTTTAAAGCTTATAATCGTTTGGAGAATACGCCGCCTTCTTCTAATAATTCATAGATATGTAAATAAAACAAAACGTCGTCTATAATGAAGAGACGACGTTTTGTTTTATTACATACGACACTAAAAGTATCGGTAGATTCCCTACTCCATTCTCTAAGCTTACTTCACCACAAACCTAGTCTGACTACACCCATCCTTCTGCTTCGTTACTTCTAATACAGCTGGCATTGCGTTTTTTAACTCTTGTACGTGTGAAATGACACCGATAAATCGGCCTGATTTTTGTAGGTCAATTAAGGCATCAACTGCTTTCGTTAATGATTCTTCATCTAATGAACCGAACCCTTCATCGATGAACATCGTTTCGATGGAAATACCACCTTCATATGCTTGAATGACATCTGCCATTCCTAGCGCTAAGCAAAGTGATGCGTTAAATTTCTCTCCGCCGGATAGTGTTTTTACATCGCGTGTTTGGCCAGTATATGCATCGTACACATCTAAGCCTAATCCACTTTGACGATTTCTCTTTTCAACTCGTTCACTTCGTTTTAAATAAAATTGTCCATTTGATAATTTACGTAATCGTTCGTTTGCAATTTGAACAATTTGTTCTAAATACTCAATTAAGATGTAACGTTCAAATGATATACGGCTCTCGTTATCACCTTTCATTACTTCATATAAGTCAACAAGTTCTTGGAACGCTTTTTCTTCCTCATGAATTTGCTCATCAATACGTCTAATGTTTTCATGTAAATCAGAAATATATGTTACCGCATTTTGCGCACGTTGACGTTTTTCTTTAATGATATCGAGATTAATTTGTAATTCTGTTATGTGTTCACCTAACGCTGTAATATCCATATACTCTTTATCTTTTAATTCAGCTTGTAACTCTTCAATTTGTTTTGCAAGCACTTCAAGCGATGAATAATAACCTTGAATTTCTTTTTGTAACATTTCCATCTCGTGATTGCTTAATTTGGCTTCTTTATACGTGAATTCGTCTGTAAACCCGCTTTGTTCTAGCTCTTTCATAAAGCGTGCGAAAGTCTCTTCTTTCTTTAATTTTGCACTTTCAAATTGATTAGAAGCACCTTTTTGTTCTGCTTGAATACGTATATTTTCATTTTGCCAATGCTGATACGCTTCCTGCACTTTCTTCCATTCGTCCTCCATTAACCTAAGTTCCTGCATAGCTTGGTCAAACTGTGCTTTCCAAGCTTGTACTGTTTGTAAGTTTTCTGGAATATTTCGTTTATCATGTTCATATGACGTACGAAGTTGCATACACTCCATTTCTGTACGGTGCTGCATTGTTTCCACTTCTCGTTTTTGTTTCTGAAGTTCTTCTATTTTTTCTTCTACGCTTTTCATGTTCGCAGCAATCTGCTTACGTGTTTCTTCACTTGCTTTTAGCGTATTAACGTCTGCAGCTAATTGTTTTCCTTTTTGAACAAGTGCACTATATGTTTCAGCTAATTTTTCCGAGTTGTAGCCGCGCTTCACAACTTCTTCTATCACTTGTTCATATTGTAGTCGATAGAAATTCCATTTCTCCTCTACTTGCACATGTAATTTTTCAGCAATGTTCTTCTTATCTCTTAAATCGTTTAACTCTTTCTCATCGATCGCATTACTTTGCTCTGTAGCTTTTTGCGGATGATTCGTACTACCACATACCGGACAAGATTCACCGTCATGTAAATGAAGAGCTAATATACCAGCTTGTTCACTTAACCAGCGGCGCTCCATGTTTTCATATGCACGAACTGCCACTTGCATTTTATTATTTGCCGCTTCTTTTTCTTGCTCGAATTTTTGTTTTTCTTGCCAAACATCATATGCTTGCTTTAAAACTTTTGCATCTTCTCGCATATTCGTTAGTTCTTCTACTTTAGCTACATATTGCTCAAGTGCTTGTTCTAATTGCTGCAATTCATCAGACATTCTCTGTTTTTTGTTTGTATGCTCTTCTAGTTGTTGATCTAACTTTTGCATACTTTCTTTTAATTTCCCTATTTGGATTTCGGTATTTTGTAAATTCAGCTTTCTCTCAGCTAATGATTCAATAATCGCTTGTAACTCTTCTAATCTTTGAACAAGTTTTTTAGCCTCTTCTCGCTCAGCTTCTTTATTCTTTACTACTTCATACTTCTCCTGAGCAAGTTCAAAGCTATTCATTATCTGTTCTTGTTTGACGCTTATCTGTTTTAACAAACTTTCAGCTTTCTGCTCATTTTCCATCGCTTCTTCATACCATTGTTCAAATGGTAATAAGCGCTTTGCTTGTTCCGCACGTTTAAAGGATTTTTCTTTCCTTTCAATTGCTGCACGGTTCTCTTGTAAAGTGTTATATTTCTCATTCTTTTGTTGTAAATCTATAAATTTCTCATTTACAGATTTTGCTGCATGAAAACGTGTTTCTGCATCCTTTAATTGCTTCGTTTGAACATCTTGTTCTACTTGTAATTGCTCAACCTCTGTCTTATACACGGTTGTTTCTTGTTCTAACGCTTCTACTACTTGATGCGTATTTACATGTTCTTGTGCCACTAATGTCTCTAATAATGCTCCATCACGGATTGGTAATTTAAAAACATTACGGAAATAGAGCTCTCTCTCTTTTTGTTTTTCTTGCAAGACATCTTTCCATTGTTTTCTCTTTTGATCAAGTAACTCACGCATTAATTTATAACGATCCGTTTTAAAAATACGACGTAAAATCTCTTCTTTGTTTTCCGTCTCAGATGTTAATAGTTTTCGGAATTCCCCTTGGGGTAACATAACAATTTGGCTAAATTGATGTTTACTTAACCCAATTAAATCTTCCACTTTTTTGTTTACGTCTGTTACATGAAAACGATCGACGGCTGGAACGTTTTCTCCATCAATAACTTCATATAATTCTACTGCATGTCCTGTAATGGTCTTATTCCCTTGTTTTTTATGTCCAAGTTGTCGTTTTATTTCATAGCGTTTCCCTTTTAACTGAAAGGTTAATTCAACACTTGTATAAACATTATCATCAGCAAATTGACTTCGAAGCATGCTCGTATCACTACGTTCTTCTCCACTAGCCTCACCATATAACACATAACAAATCGCATCAAAAATCGTTGTTTTTCCAGCTCCCGTATTCCCAGAAATAGCGAAAATACGATGTTCTCCAAGATCTTCAAAATCGATTACTTCTTTCTGTTTATATGGCCCGAATGCTGTCATAATAAGCTGAATCGGTCTCATCCTCGTTCACCTTCCCGTTCTTGCACTGTTTGTAATACATCTATAAATAGGCGTTCTTTCTCTTCTGATAAATCTAACCCTTTCATTTCTTTATAGAAAGCCTTTAAAAGAGATAAATCATCCGTTTTATGCCTTGAAACCGTTACTTCATTTGTATCTGTGAGTTCTCGCCTTTGCATCGCTCTTTCAACGTGCATTGCATTTGGATATACAGATCGTATTTTCTCCATTGGCTGTAAGACAGGGTTTTCGTCTAATAATTTTACAAATACGTAATCTTCACTTACTGGGTGCTGTAATAATTCATCTATTTTCGCTTCTACTGTTCGCATTTTACGACGTGGTGAAAGTAACCTTTTTTCAATTGCTACTTCACCAGTTTCATTCAGTTCTACAATGTAATAACCTTTTTTATGTTTCTCTTCAGAAATTGAATAGGCAAGTGGTGAACCTGAATATCTAATGGTCTCATTACGTACGAAATGCGCTTGATGTAAATGTCCAAGCGCTGTGTAATGAAACTTATCAAAATAATGACTATTTACATATTCAGCACCACCAATTGAAAGTGGTCGTTCTGCATCACTTGTATTCTCCTCCGCTTCTCCTGAAGAAGTTACAAATGCATGTCCAACAAATACATGTCTAGCTTCTTTATCCATCGTTTCAGAGAGCTCATTCATAAAAATGCGCATCGCATCATCATGAGAACGTACGTCTTCATTTTTCAACACGTGTCTAACTATGCTTGGGTCTGCATACGGTATTAGATGGAAGTGAACCTCTCCATATTCATCATTTAGTACAACAGGTTCGTACGGGAATTGAAATTGACCTGCAATATGTAATCCTTGTTTTTTCATTAAACTACTTCCAAAATGGATACGATCCGGACTATCATGATTACCAGCTACTGCAATAACTGGTGTTTGTAAATCAATAACTATTTTTTGCAGCACATCATTTAATAAGTCTACTGCTTCTGTAGGTGGAATTGCTCGGTCATATAAATCCCCTGCAATAATTACAGCATCTGGTTTTTCTTCTTCAACAGCCTGTACAAACTGATCTAATACAATCTTTTGGTCTTCAGTCATATACACGCCATGAACAAGCTTTCCTAAATGCCAATCCGCTGTATGAAATAACTTCATATTTTTCTACTCCTTTTAATTTACTGATTTTAGTGAAACGAGTTGATAGTTTATTGTAGTTTTTCCGTTCTCCCACTCTAGTTTCAATATCGTTGCACTTCCAATTCTTTCTTCATTTGATTTATATAAAGGCAATATTTCTTGAATTGTAAATAAGTGATAACCATCCAATATTAATTGAAATATATTTTCTTCAATATGTAATCTTACTTCTTTTTCATTTGAAATAATTTTTGTGTGCATCTCAAATTTCATGATAGATACAACCCCTTTTTATAATCTCTACATTTTAATAGTATAGTGGCTATGCAAGATTGACAAGTACATACACAGCAAAGTACACACTTTTCTATTGTTATATGCTTTATGTATTTTATATAAAATACGGTATGTGAAATTTTACATTTTCCCCAAAATAAAAATGCCTATTGTGACATCTTTATTTTTGTATAAAGTCTTTCATTACATAATATAAAACGGTAATTAAGACGATTGCGACGAAAAATGAGAATACTGCGACAATGTAGCCATCTTTATTTAATAAAATACAGAATGAAATAGATATTATAAAAATCGGAAATACGAGACGTACTTTATCCTTCACTTCTTCTGTCGTATCTGTATGATGAAAATACTGCGTTATTCCTATCATTAAAAAAGACAAAATAATAACCGACAATAGTAAAGGTCCTGGCATTCCGATTTCTCCTTTCTCTATTTCTAATTCAGTGTAAAATTTTTTATTACAATTGTACGATTTATTTTTTCTTCAAACACACTTTTAGAATTGATAATGAACATTTCACACCTATATAATAGCGCTTTTATCATTATAACTTCAAATAATTACACTTACAGTAATGTTGTAATATTCCCCCTCAGTCTCTGAAATCCTGCAAAGATAACTCGTCAAAATATGCAGTGACCAAATTAATATTTACCGTCAACTTTTGACAAAATTTATAAAGGACATTTCAGTACATATCAAGAATTAAGAATAAGAAGATATGTAAGGGAGGATGCATTATGACTGAACAAGTTTTATTTTCTGTTAGTGAAAACGGCGTTGCGACAATTACTTTAAACCGTCCAAAAGCACTTAATTCTTTATCTTATGACATGTTACAACCTATCGGACAAAAACTTAAAGAGTGGGAACACGATGAGCGTATTGCACTTATCGTGTTAAAAGGAGCTGGCACAAAAGGTTTTTGTGCAGGCGGCGACATTAAAACTCTTTATGAAGCGCGTTCCAATGAAGTGGCATTGCAACATGCAGAACGTTTTTTTGAAGAAGAGTATGAAATTGATACATATATTTATCAATATACAAAACCGATTATTGCTTGTTTAGATGGAATTGTAATGGGCGGTGGTGTCGGTCTTACAAATGGTGCGAAGTATCGCATTGTAACTGAGCGTACGAAATGGGCAATGCCAGAGATGAATATCGGCTTCTTCCCAGACGTCGGAGCTGCATATTTCTTAAATAAAGCGCCTGGATATACAGGACGATTCGTTGCTTTAACAGCATCTATTTTAAAAGCTTCTGACGTATTATTTATTAATGCTGCTGATTACTTTATGACATCTGATTCATTACCAGAGTTTCTTACTGAACTTGAAAGTGTAAATTGGCATAAAGAAGATGATGTACATACTAATTTAAAAGAAGTTATTCGTACATTTGCAACTGCTCCAAACTTAGAAAGCGAGCTCGCTCCTTCATTAGAAGTAATCAATTCACATTTTGCTTTCGATACAATTGAAGAAATCATCCATTCATTGGAGAAAGATGAAAGTTCCTTTGCTCTAAAAACGAAAGAAACACTGTTATCAAAATCCCCTATTTCACTAAAAGTAACATTAAAACAGTTTATTGATGGAAAAGATAAATCCGTTAAAGAATGTTTCGCTACGGACCTTATACTTGCTAAAAATTTCATGAGACATGAAGATTTCTTCGAAGGAGTACGCTCCGTTGTCGTTGATAAAGATCAAAATCCGAATTATAAATATAAACAGTTAAGTGACGTTTCAGAAGAAGATGTGAATCGTTTCTTTAACTTACTTAATGCATAAAATGAAATTGTCATGAGGGGATGTTTTGTTCATCCCCCACCTAACTTCTTTGCTTCAGCTAAATCTTGTGCGGTGAAAACCTTACTACCCGCAAATAGCGGTATAAAATCGAAGCTATATAGTAGTGTAATTACAGCTACTATATAGCCTTTTTTATTTAATGATTTTTAATAAAATTTAATTTTATTAAATCCATTTTTGTGCTACACTGATTTTAATCAAATATTCTAAAAATAAAAAGGAGGGGCGGCTATGATAGAAAATTATCTTCTTTTCATCATTATGTCTATTTGCCTTATCATTTTACCTGGTCCAGATACCGCAATGGCTACGAAAAACACATTGGTTGCTGGTAAAATCGGTGGAGTGAAAACAGTGTTTGGTACATGTATTGCACTATTAATTCATACTTTAGCTGCTGTAATTGGTCTTTCTGCACTTATTGTAAAGTCAGCTCTTTTATTTTCTATTTTCAAGTACGTTGGGGCTCTCTATTTAATATATATCGGTATTAAAGCCCTTTTAGCAGTAAGAAACAAAGAAAACTTAGATACAAATGATCAATCTTTGAATAATGAAAACGAACATACTTCTTGCTTTCGCCAAGGATTTCTTACAAATTTATTAAACCCTAAAGTAGCAGTCTTCTTTTTAACTTTTTTACCGCAATTTTTAAATCCAAATCATAATACATTTATTCAACTTCTTGTAATGGGCCTTACTTACCTCGTTTTAACAGTCATTTGGTTTGCATTTTATATATTTTTAATTGATAAAATTAGTGCTTTTATGAAAAAACCGAAGACGCAACGTTATATTCAAGGGCTAACAGGAGTCGTCCTAATTGGATTTGGTATTAAACTAGCTTTTGAAAAAAATAATTAACAAGATGAAAACCACCACTATTAATAGTGGTGGTTTTCATTTAATAACTGATTTGGTTGTTTACTCTATATTAAAACCAGCGCTCAGTTACAACTTTTTTACGTGTATAGAATTGAACGCCATCTGTACCATTTGTACCTAAATCACCAAAGAATGAAGCTTTATTTCCTGCAAATGCGAAGAATGCCATTGGTGCTGGAACGTTTACATTTACGCCAATCATACCAGCATCGATGTTATCACGGAATGTTTGTGCATGTTTACCATTTGAAGTATAAATAACCGCACCATTTGCAAATTTAGATTGATTTGTTAGTTTAATACCTTCTTCTAAATCTTTAACACGTACAATACTTAATACTGGAGCAAAAATTTCATCTTGCCAAATTTTCATTTCTTGATTCACGCCATCAAAGATTGTCGCACCTACAAAGTAACCTTCTCCAACTTCTTCATTAATTTTACGGCCATCTACTAATAAAGTTGCCCCATCTGCTACACCGCTATTAATATAGCCTAAAACGCGCTCTTTATGAGATTCACGGATTAATGGTCCAACATAGTTATCTTCGTTAAAGCCATCGCCTACTTTTAATTTTTTCGTTTCTGCTACTAATACATCAATAAATTCATCAGCAATTTCATCCACTACTGCTACTACTGAGCATGCCATGCAGCGCTCTCCACTACTTGCAAATGCAGATCCAATTACACCTTGTACTGTTTTCTCAAGATTGCAATCTGGCATTACAATCGCATGGTTTTTCGCACCTGCTAATGCTTGTACACGTTTTCCGTGTTTCGTACCTGTTTCATATACGTAACGAGCTACCGGCTCAGAGCCAACGAACGAAACAGCCTGAATATCTTTATTTTCTAAAATGCTATTTACAACATCTTTTCCGCCTTGCACTAAATTTAATACGCCTTTTGGGAAACCTGCTTCATAGAATAATTCTACAAGTCGCTCCGCTAAAAGTGGCGTTCTTTCAGATGTTTTTAATACGAATGTATTACCGCAAGCAATTGCAAGTGGGAACATCCATAACGGAATCATCATCGGGAAGTTAAACGGTGTAATACCAGCAACAACTCCGATTGGGTAGCGCCAAATCGATCCATCAATTCCGCTAGCGATATTCGGAAGTGCTTGACCCATCATTAAATTTGGCGTAGATGTTGCAAGTTCTACCGCTTCAATACCACGCTGTACTTCACCTGTTGCATCCGTTAGCGTCTTACCATTTTCTAGCGTAATGATTTTTGCAAGCTCATCTTTGTTTTCTTGTAATAGCTGTAAATATTTATATAAATTTCTTGAACGATTTGGAACTGGTACTTTAGACCATGTTTCGAATGCTGCTTTTGCCGCTTCAACAGCTTTTTCAACATCTTCTTTTGGAGATAGTGGAACGTAAGCGATAATTTTTCCAGTCGCTGGATTTGGAACTGCTTCTACTTCCGTACCTGTCGATTCAACCCACTCACCGTTAATGTGATTTTTTACTCGTTTAATTTCAGTTGTAATCATTGTATTCTCTCCTTTGTATAATTTATTTTTGATTAGAAATTAATTGCTCGCTAACTTTCTTATATAAAGCAGCCATATCATTTTCACCATATCCAGCTTGACTCGCTTCGTCATATACGTTTAATAACATTTCGCTTACCGGTAAATGGAGTTCGCTTTCCTTAGCTAAGTCAACTGCAAATCCTAAATCTTTCTTCAATAAGTTCACAGTAAATCCTGGCTCGTAGTTTTCAGGTGCTATAAAACTTTTATAATTACGTTCATAAATTCTACTTTGACCGTAACTTACATTTAAAATATCAAACATTTTATCTAAATCCATATTGTTCTTTTTCGCTAATGTTAAAGCTTCACTCACACCAGCTGTATAAAAACCAATTAATAAGTTATTAATTAACTTAACAGTTGTACCACTATCAATCTGCTCACTAACGTGGAAAATGTTCGCGCCTAGTACGCCCATGATAGATTCCGTTTTCTCATATACGTCTTTTGATCCACCAACCATAAACGTTAATGTACGGTTTTCGGCTCCAATTACACCACCGCTCACAGGTGCTGCTAAAAAGTCTACTTTCCTTTCCTTTGCAGCTTCCTCTAGCTGTTTGTTTAACTGCGGCGATACCGTACTTGTATCAATGAAAACTACATTCGAGTGACCATTTTCAAATAATCCTTCTGCTCCAAAATATACCGCTTCAACAGCGCGAGGTGAAGGTAAACTTGTAAAAACTACATCACATGTTTCTGCTAGTTTTGAGATTGATAGACCGATAATTCCGCCTTCTTTTTCAAAGGACGCTTCCGCCTCTTTATTTAAGTCCACGCCATATACTGTGTAACCTGATTTAACTAGATTTTTTGACATTGGAAGGCCCATGTTACCTAAACCGATAAAACCAATCTTTTTCATATCGCTTTCCTCCTATTTACACAATATATTTCCCGCGATTTATAATAGCTTTCGCAATTTCTCTCTTCTTCGTAAATACGTTCGTGTATAAAGGCACTAATAATTGACGGATTTCAGCTAAAATCACATGTCTATCTTGTTCTTCTGTGACAGCCGCTGAAAGTACAGAAATCGCCGCTTCTTCTACTTTACGGTATCCTTCTTCACAAATAACATCCGTTATTAATTGCTTCGTACATTCTTTTTCCTCACCATTTTTACTTACCGCTTTTCTCGTACGTAAAAACGCTGATTCCATGACGTACACGTCCGTCAACATATTTGAAATTACACGTGAATATTCTTGTTCTTGGTCAATTTTTAGACCTGGAGTTTTAGAGAGCGTTTTCAAAGATTGTTTCAACAATTTTTTCGCTAATAAAATGTAACGATGGTTTCTTTCTACATTTGCTACATCACTTTCTACTTCAGTATCTTCTAATTGTTCGATTTGCTTCATTAACATTTTGGCAACTGTTAATCTATTAATTTCGTTCGTTCCTTCAAAAATACGACTAATTCTAGCATCACGATATAATCGTTCTACCTCATACTCTTGCATATAACCGTAACCACCATGAATTTGTACAGCTTCATCTACGATATAAGCAAGTGTTTCAGAAGCATTTACTTTATTCAGTGCACATTCAATTGCAAATTGGGACATTTTCTTCATAAGATCTTCATCGCTCTCATGAATTGCTTCATCGATTACACCTGCCGTACGATAAGCTGCACTTTCGGCTCCATATGTAGCAATGATCATATTTGCAATTTTCTCTTGAATCATCGTAAAGTCTACTAATTCCGTTTGGAACTGTTTTCGCTCTTTTCCATATTGAACCGACAAACCAATTGCTTGTTTTGCTGTTCCAATATTTCCAAAAGCAAGTTTAAGTCTAGCAAAGTTAAGAATATTAAGGGCTACGTGATGCCCTTTCCCAACTTCCCCTAAAACATTTTCAGCAGGGATGACAACATCTTCTAAAATAAGAGTCGCTGTTGAAGAACCTTTAATCCCCATTTTCTTTTCTTCTAATCCAATAGATACACCTTCACATGTTCTTTCGACAATAAACGCTGTCATTCCTTTATTTGTCTTCGCAAAAACAACGTATACATCTGCCATATGAGCATTTGTAATCCATTGCTTCTCACCATTTAACTTCCAAGCTGTTCCCTCTTCATTCAATACGGCGCTTGTTTTTGCACTTAATGCATCCGAACCAGCATTTGGCTCTGTTAAAGCATAAGCCCCAATCCATTCTCCCGATGCGATTTTCGGTAAATATTTTTCTTTTTGCTCTTTCGTTCCATAATATATGTAAGGCAATGTACCGACACCAGCGTGTATATTAAAAGAAACGCTAAACGCACCAGCGTAACCCATTTTCTCTGCTACAAGACCTGAGACAGCCTTTCCTAACTCGAACCCACCATAATCTTCTGGTACCTCAATGCCTAATAATCCAAGTTCCCCAGCTTTCTCAAATAATTGACGAGAAACTTTATAGTTATGTTGTTCAATCTTCTCCATTTGTGGAACAATTTCTTGTTTAACGAATTGTTCTGTCGTTTTTGCGATTAAATCTTCATCACCTGAAAAATCTTCTGGTGTAAAGTAAGTATGATTTATATCTTTATTAAGTGAAAAGAATTCATCCCATGGTAACTTCGTTTTCTCCATATGTATCCCCCTATCATTCGGCTTTCATAGCTTTTTGCTTATGCTCGTCTACGATGAGTGGAATATCTTTTTTGAAAATAGAAGACGATGATTTTTCACATCAAGCATTTTATTTTGCCAAAGATGTATTTTCATCGCCTTCGCTGCTTTATCTATTGATCTTCTGATAATACTGTTTTTGCAATACCAGTATCTAACTCTTCAAAGTCATGATATGAAATTGTTTCGTATAATTCACTTCTCGTTTGCATATTAGAAAGTGCATCTTTTTGAGAACCTGTTTCTTTAATTAAAGCAAACACATTTTCATACGCTTTCGCTGCAACGCGAAGTGAAGTTACAGGATAAATAACCATTTGGAAGCCCATATTCGCAAATTCCTCTGCACTATAATATGGAGTTTTTCCGAATTCAGTCATATTCGCAAGCAAAGGTGCATTTACCTTACTATTAAATAGACGGAATTCTTCCTCTGATTGAAGCGCTTCAGGGAAAATTGCGTCTGCACCTGCTTTTACATATGCATTCGCTCTTTCAATTGCTTCATCTAATCCTTCAACGCCACGAGCATCAGTACGTGCTACAATGTATAAGCTCGGTGCAACTTCTTTAATCGCTTTAATTTTTTGAACCAATTCTTCTGTAGTAACAAGTTTCTTACCATTTAAATGTCCACATTTTTTTGGTAATTGCTGATCTTCAATTTGGACAGCTGCTACTTTCGCTTCCACCATTTCTACAGCTGTTCTCGCCACATTTAGTACACCACCAAATCCTGTATCAATGTCAACAAGAACAGGTAAATCTGTAGCTCTTACTAAATCTCTTGCTCTCTCAGCCACTTCAGTAGACGTCACGATACCTAAATCTGGTAAGCCTTTACTTGCAGTATAAGCAGCTCCTGATAAATAAAGAGCTGAAAAACCTGTATTTTTTGCAACTAAAGCCGCCATTGCATCATGAGCACCTGGAATTTGCAAAATTTCATTTGCTTCTACTAAAGCTCGGAATCGATTCGCAAGCTCCTCTTGTGTTGACTGCTTTTTCACAACCCAAGCCATTCTAAATTCCCCCTATTATTAAATTAAGAATAGATCTACAAATTCGTTTACATTCATATTTTCTAGTTTTTCTTCATTTAAACAAACTTCATGAATTTGTTCTTGTTGCTTACTAGAATAATGACCTGCCATATTTGCAGTGAATTTTTGAACAACTTTTGGAATTGCTTCGTCTCTACGGAAGCGGTGACCAAGCGGATATTCACATTCCACATTTTCTGTTACTGTGCCATCTTTAAAGTGAACTTGAACAGCGTTGGCGATTGAGCGCTTGTTCGGGTCAAGGTAATCTAAACTGTACTGTTTGTTTTCAACAACAACCATCTTATTACGTAATTCATCTACACGTGGATCGTTTGCTACTGCATCTTCATAATCGTCTGCAACGATATCTCCTTTTAATAAACCAATTGCCGTAATGTATTGTAAGCAATGATCACGATCAGCTGGGTTATTTAATGGACCTTCTTTATCAATAATACGAATTGCTGATTCATGAGTTGTAATTGTAATACGGTCAATTTCATCTAATCTCTCTTTAATTTCCGGATGCAACTTCACTGCACATTCTGCAGCCGTTTGTGCATGGAATTCTGCTGGATATGACACTTTAAATAATACATTTTCCATTACATATGACTCTAGTGGTCTTGCTAATTTTAATTCTTGTTTATTGAATAATACATCTTGGAATCCCCATCCTGGCGCAGATAATGCTGTTGGATAACCCATTTCACCTTTTAGAGCAGTCATTGCAAGATGAACACCGCGGCTCGTTGCGTCACCTGCAGCCCATGATTTACGTGAGCCCGTATTTGGAGCATGACGATATGTACGAAGACTAGAATTATCAATCCACGCATGTGATAATGCATTAAAGATTTCTTCACGTGTTCCGCCAAGCATTTTCGCAACTACTGCAGTTGTTGCTACTTTTACATATAATACATGGTCAAGACCAACTCTGTTTAAGCTGTTTTCTAAAGCAAGCACGCCTTGAATTTCATGTGCTTTAATCATCATTTCTAATACTTCACGTACTTTTAAAGCTTCTTTTCCTTCTGAAATACGAACACGGCTAATATAATCTGCAACTGCTAAAATTCCGCCTAGGTTATCAGATGGATGTCCCCACTCTGCTGCAAGCCAAGTATCGTTATAGTCTAACCAACGGATCATACATCCGATATTAAATGCACCTTTTACTGGATCTAGTACATAAGACGTACCTGGTACACGTGTACCATTTGGCACGATTGTTCCTGGCACAACTGGTCCTAGTAATTTCGTACATTCTGGATATTGCAGTGCTAAAATTCCACATCCAAGTGTATCAAGTAATACGTAACGAGCTGTACTGAATGCTTCTGCACTAGTAACCTCTTTATTTAATACATAATCGGTAATCTCTTCTAATAATGCATCTTTTTGCTTAATTTCATTTGTTTTAATCATGCTATTCTTCCCTTTCTGTCGAAAATTCGTTATTATTAATGATGGGTGTCGGTCAAACACCCATCTGGCGGGCGGCGCTAACAACTCCCCAGTTGTTCTTATTTACTAAGTACATGTCGCTCGCCAATATAATTTACACGAGGACGGAACAAACGATTATTTGCATGTTGCTCAATAACGTGCGCACATAACCCCACTGTTCTAGAGCTAAAGAAGATTGGTGTGTAAAGTTGAATTGGAATACCTAGCATCCAATATACTGGAGCTGCATAATAATCAAGATTTGGATAAATTCCTTTTTCTTTTTCCATAATCTTTTCTCCAGCTTCACACATTTCATATAGTGTATAATCACCTTTTACATCACATAACTGTTTTAAAGCTTCCTTCATCATAAGTGCTCTTGGATCCATCTTCTTCATATAAACACGGTGTCCAAAGCCCATAATTTTTTCTTTGTTATATAGTTTCTTCTGTAATAACTCTTCAAATTTCTCAACATTACCAGCTTCTAAAAGCATGTACATAACCGCTTCATTTGCACCGCCATGTAAACTTCCTTTTAAAGATGCAACTGCACCTGTTAAAGCACCGTATAAATCTGATTGTGTTGATGCAATAACGCGAGCTGTAAATGTAGAGTTTGGCATTTCATGCTCACTATATAAAACAAGGGAACGATCAAAGATCTTTTCCTCAAGTTCAGTTGGTTTTTTACCAGTTAACATATAGAAGAAATTCGCACTATAAGATAATTCTTTAAGAGGTTCAATTGGCTCCTCATTATTTAAAATATGATAGCTATTCGCTACAATGTTTGGCACTTTACTTAACAGCTTGTACCCTCGGCTTTTATTCACTTCTAACGAGCGGTTTTCGATATCATTATCGTAACCAGCTAACGCTGACACACCTGTACGTAATCCATCCATGGGATGCGTCTCTTTAGGCAATGCCTTTAGTACGTTGAATACACCTTCTGGTACTGCATATTCTTCTTTTAATTTCTTTTCAAGTGTTACTTTTTCATCTTCATTCGGTAGGTGTTCCTCCAATAAAAGGTGCACAATGTCTAAATACTCTTTTGTTTTTGAGAGTTCGATTAAGTCATACCCTTGAATTACAATTTCACCTTTTACTGTGTCAAGAAACGAGATTTTCGTCTCCGCTGCCACTATACCATCTAATCCCGGGGAAAATTTCTCTTCAGCTTTCATCATTATTTCCTCCAATCCTAATAGATCTTCGTGCACATAACTGTAAGCCTTTACAATATTGTGAAACTACATTTCTATTTCAATGTATCAGAGTTTTTAGAAGATTTCAATTTATTTTATAATGATAAGTTTCCTACACTTTTCTTACTGTAACAATACAATTTTTTGAAAATAATTCTTATATTTTATAAAGAAAGGATAGACTTCTTTGCGTATTTTCAAAAACAAGATATAAAGATTTTTCATATAACACCGCCAAATATACAATTATTCTAATTTTATTTGAGAAATAGAAAAAACGAGCTGTACATAAGTACAGCTCGTTACTATATGATATTTATTTCACTATCTCTTAAATATAATTTTTATATAAAACTTATTCATTTTTAATAAAGTTATTATTTTACATAATTAAATTGAATTTCTTCCATTTCCTCATGATAACTTACAAATAAATCATAGTTTTGAAAATACCAAAGATCATCAGAATCTACAAAAAATATAATACCTTCCTTCTCAACTGACACTATTTCGCCATCGGGTTTCTCAGCAACAACCCCTAAAGAATATCCGGGCTGAATTGAACTATCCCCTCCGTACCTTACAGTAAAACGTACAGATTCACCGTGCTTTATACGTAATTCTTCCTGGAACCATTGCAGAGCTTTACGATCAATTGAAATTCTCATCTTTATTCCTCCAGTTTACGCAAACTCTTTTTTTCCTAATCGTTGTTTTACAAAGAAGACGAAAATAATTAAGGCTATCAATGCTGAAATTGCACTCCCTGAAAATAAAATACGATAACCAAACATTTGTGAAACAACTCCAAGTAAAATAGCACCTAACCCGATTCCTAAATCAAACGCTGTAAAAAATGAAGCATTTGCAACTCCTCTTTTACTCGGATCGACAATTGTAAGCATTGCCGCTTGCAAAGCTGGCTGCGCTGAACCAAATCCAATACCGTATAATGTTGCTGCGATAATTACACCTATCAAACCATTTGAAATAGTTAAAACAACTATAGCTAAAATAGTAATACATAATGCTGGAAGTATAATGAATACTTCTCCATACTTATCTAATAGTTTCCCTGAAATTGGTCTTACAATTGTTAATGCAATTGCATATACAAGAAAGAAAGTTCCCGGGTTTACATGAATTGATGATGCAAATAACGGTAAAAAGGTTGTTATTCCTCCATATGCAAACGATAAAAAGAATACTACAATCGTGATTGTTAATACGGATTTCTCAAATAGCTGAATTTTCCCTTTTTCTTTTTGTGGCGTAAATGGGATCTTCGTTATTAATGATAATACGACTGCCATAAAAGATAACAACGTCGCTAATAAAAATAGACCATCAAATGAATAATTTTGCACAACCCATAATCCAATCATAGGTCCGATCGCCATTGCAATTGTCATCGCCATCCCGTACCAACCCATACCTTCACCGCGGCGTGAATCTGGAATAATATCCGTTATTGCTGTTCCAACAGCTGTTGTAGAAACAGCCCATGTTACTCCGTGAATAACACGTAAAACAGCTAAAAGGACAATAGTCGATGCTATATTATAGGAATACATCGTTAAGCCAAAAAAGATGAGTCCGAAAATAATAAAGGATCTTCTACCATATTGATCTAACATTCCTCCAATAATCGGTCGTATTACAACAGCAGCTATTGTAAACATCCCCATCATAAGTCCAACTTGCGATTCATTGCCACCTATCTCTTTAATAAAGAGCGGGAGCGTTGGAACAAGTAAATAAAATCCTGTAAATAAAAATAACATTGCGAAAGTCATTTGAATAAATGATTTCGTCCATAATCGTTCCATACAAATACCTCCATACACTCGTAAAATATTACGATTAACACCCTCATTGTACATTTTTTTTATCTCTTTTCCCTCCGCAAATAGACGTATCTTTTCATATTAAATAGTCCACCATCAGCTTACATTAGTCTTAAGACTTTGTACGCATATTTTAAACGAAAGTCCTATATATGTACCTTTATACGTGTGAAAAGAATATACTAATTTATTATCACAACTTAGGAGTGATTATTTTATGTGGGTATTATCATCAAGAGTAACTGTCGCGGTTCCTTCGATACCCGAAATACATGCCCCCGCCGTTCATACAGCAAGTTCCGATGTCGGCATTGAACTTCCAGCAATTTGGCAACAATACCAATCACCAGGTCAAGCTACCCCTTCATTTTGGCATCATGGTGCCCATCCAAGTAGCACTACCTTTTATCATCCTAGCCACGCTCCACTACCTCAGGCTCAAGTCTTTTATCATTTCCCATCAATTTATTTTCAAAATTTTTATGGTACGTTTAACATTTAATAGCTATCACTTTATTACCCTTACATTTTAATAAAGCGAACCTTTAATCCAGTTTCAACATAACAAAGTCGAATTCCTTAAATAAGAAATTCGACTTTTTAATTGTTTTCCAAACTAAAGTAACCGTTAAAGAAAGACATTTATTAAAGATCGGAATATGATTCCCACTTATTTAATGCTTTATGTAATCCATCACAGTTAGTCCCTTTCCGGGATAACCCGCACGTACAATCATTTCTCTCTTTACGTTACATTTCACATAAACTACATTCACTCTTTTTCTTCTATCCAGTCCTTAACATAAAATTTTCTATAGCAAAATGAAAAAAGCACTTAAGATTGTAGATTCCCACAAATCTTAAGTGCTTTTTTGAAAACTTTTCTATAAATTTTTCTTATTGTCCATTATTGGCAGGAACCTCTCCTGCATTTCCACCATTATTTGGTTGTACTGTTGCAGGTGGGGTTGGTGTTCCTTGACCTCCATTATTATTCGCTGGAGGTGTCGTTCCTTGGCCTCCTCCGCTATTTGCTGGAGGTGTCGTTCCTTGGTTTCCTCCGTTATTTGCTGGAGGTGTTGTCCCTTGGTTTCCTCCGTTATTCGCTGGAGGTGTCGTTCCTTGGCCTCCTCCGTTATTCGCTGGAGGTGTCGTTCCTTGACCATTTCCGTTATTTTGTTCATTTTGTTTCTTTTCTTCTTCTTGTTTCTTTTGTTCTTCTTGCTTCTTAAGTTCCTCTTGTTTCTTTTGTTCTTCTTGTTTTTTCAGTTCTTCTTGTTTCTTTAATTCTTCTTGCTTTTTCTCTTCTTCAGTTTTTTGCTGTTGATCTTGTTTTGGTTGCTGCGTTGTATCCGGTACGCTAGTATTTGGCGATGAATCGCGTTTTTCACCTTTTATACGTAGCTCACTACCTTCTTGAATAACGCTACTTGGCATTTTAAATCGTGATTTATCTGTAGCCATTTCACTCATCATTTCTTTAAAGATCAACTGTGCAATTTTCGTATTTTTACTACTAATATACTCGTCTTTGCCATCTTTCATATACCCAGTCCATACTGCCATCGTATATTGCGGTGTATATCCAGCAAACCAGCTATCACGAGTTGCACTTTCTGGAATTTTATATTGAGCTAATTGTTTTGATGAGTAGTTTGTCGTACCCGTTTTACCAGCTACATCTAAAGATGCTATATTTGCAGATGTACCAGTACCTGATGTAACTACAGAACGAAGCATATCTGTAATCATGTATGCTGTAGAATCTGCCATAACTTGTTTTGGTTTTTGTCCAAAACTTTGTGACTTCCCATCTGGATAAACGACTTTCTTAACAAAATGCGGTTTCGTATATTTACCCTCATTACCAAATGCCGCATAAGCGCCCGCTATTTCAGTTGGTGATACTTCATTTGTACCAATCGCTGTGGATTCAGTCGGTGCTGCATTAAATGTAATGCCTAATTTCTCAGAGAAGTCTTTTGATTTATTAATTCCCACTTCTTTCGCAGTCTTAATTGCTGGGATATTTCGTGACTTTTCTAATGCTACACGCATTGTAATTGGACCCATATGACTTCTATCTGAATTTCGTACTTCTTGACCCGTTGAATACTTAAATGGAGAGTCATCAATTTGATGGTACGTAGCCCATTTTAAATATTCAATTGCTGGAGCGTAGTCGAAAATCGGCTTCATTGTTGAACCAGCTGCACGATCTAATTCAATTGCCATATTATGCCCTTTAAATACAGCTTTATTTTCTCCACGGCCACTACCTATAGCACGAACTTCTCCTGTTTTCGTATCCATAAATGTAAATGCACCTTGGAATTTATCGTTCGGATAATCAATGATATTATTATTTAAAATATTATCAGCAAGTTTCTGTGCTTTCGGATCTAACGTTGTATAAATTTCTAAACCATCAGAACCGATATTAGCATCTGGCAATTCTTTTTCTACTTCTTTTACAACTGCATCCATAAATGCAGGGTATGGCATTGTTTGTAGTTGAGCTGCAGGCTTAAGCCCCTTTTCTACGTCAACTTTTGCTGCTTCTTCCATTTCCTGTTTTGTTATATATCCATGTCGGTTCATTAAGTTTAGAACAACATTTCTTCTTTCTGTTGCTTTTTGAACATTTTCTTTTTTCGTTGGATCATAGTTATTCGGTGCTTTCGGTAAACCTGCAAGCATCGCAACTTCTGGTAATGTTAAGTCCTTCAATTCTTTACCATAGTAGTTTTGTGCTGCTGTTGCGATCCCGTATGAACGGTTTCCTAAGTTAATTTTATTTAAGTACATCTCTAATATTTCATGTTTTGAATACTGTTGTTCTAGCTTATAAGCTAAATATATTTCTTGCGCCTTACGCTTTGGTGTTTTGTCCATTGATAAGAAGTAGTTTTTAATAACTTGTTGTGTTATCGTACTTCCACCTTGAGAACCATAATCTCCTTTAAGACTTACTAGAACAGCACGGGCAGTACCTTTAAAATCTACTCCGCTATGCTCATAAAAACGTGAATCTTCTGTCGCTAAAAATGCATTTTCTACTAATTTAGGTATTTGCTCATACGTAACATTCGTCCTTTTTTCTTTTCCATATTCATATACCAAATCCCCGTTTTTATCATAAATTTTTGAGGATAACGGATTAACAAGTTTTGCTTTCTCAAGTTTTGGTGCATCCTTAATCATTACGAAAAAGGTAGCAACCCCCGCCACTAAACCAACAATACCAAGTAATAAACAAGTAATTAAAAACTTGCGAAAGAATGATGTTTTACCTTTTGGCTTTTGTGTTTTAGAAGCTGGTTGTTTTTTCTTTTTAACTTGTCGTCGTTCCTCTCGAGAACGATAATTTTCTGACATGTTACTTTCTCCTGCCTTTCAATTCTCCCGTTGATTTACTTAAAAATATTGAGGTCACTTTCTAAAATGCATTTGATTAAGAAAGTATATTGACCTGGAGCATTCAATATTTTCCCAATTCACAGATTATAAATTTTAGAATACTTCTTATACAAACTATTTTCACTTCTATTTTTCCTAATAACGCTGCCCCTTTAAGCATAGAATGTAAAAAGTGAATTTTTAATACCTCGTATAAATAATATACCTTTTTTTCAAATGGTCAATATTTTCTTATTTATAAATCAAAGGTGAAATAAAAATAGCACAACGATATGTACTTCGTGTGAACTTCCTTATAATTACGTATAACAAACATTTAATATATTGCATATAAGTATAATACCTCTTAAATTATAAGGATTTCAACATCACAACCTCAACATATACAAGAAATTATTAAAAATGAAAAGTGAGGAGTTGCGTAATGATGAAGCTATCTCCCGTGATTTCAAAAAATATAGTTGCTGTTGGCTATAATCCTTTTTCTATGATTTTGCGAATCCAATTAAAGAACGGTATGTACGATTTCTTTAATGTACCAGAAAGTATTTATACTGGCCTATTACATGCACAATCTAAAAGTTATTATCATAAAACTTATATTAAAAATTCTTTCCGCCACACAAAAATTTAAACTTAACACCCACTAAAAAAAGGAGGTTAATCCTCCTTTCTTTTAAAAACATTTCACAGATGAATTATCTTCGATTCCTCTTATTAATTTCATCATATGCTTGAATTTGTTTTTTCAAACGCCGATCAGCTTTTTTATCATGCACTACAAGAATTGCATGTATAACTCCTGGAACCCAAAATATTAATGTTAATATGAAATTTATTATTGCCTGAATTGGTTTTCCACAAAATAGTACAGCAACAGGCGGAAGAAAAATTGCTAATAAATACATCATCCCTTGAAAACTCCTTATTTTGTATTTTATATATCACTTTTCAAAATATACGCAAAAAAACCTACTACCATTTTAATCTTAACCTACCTCTAAAATCAATGTATCTCCTTCTATTTATATAAGTATTTCAACCTTTTCATTGTTTTCTAGCCTATTTTCTTCCTCTATTGCAGTTACTCCAATTGCAGAAATTAACGTTCCTATCGCTTGTATCTAAATACCAATGAGTGCAATGATTCTCTCATCCTTCTTATCAAAAATACTATCTTCATTTTCTCTCTCATCTTTCAATACATTTGAAACACCTTGATACACTTGTAATCCAGCCCCTAAACTTTGCATGGAGTTACCCAGTATAATAATTTTCTGTAATACATTTATATCCAACAAAGCTGCTTCTACTCCTAAAAAAGCACCGATCGATTGTAAACTGTTCCCTGTAATGATAAGATAATCATTTTCTTTCAATTGTTCATTTATATTAAAATATGTTCCTATTACATTTGATATATTGCCTAATGCTAATAACTCAATTCCTATTTGATTAAGTAATTTACTTTGATTCTCTAAGCCTATATTTTGATTTTCTCTTTTTTCTTCCCCATCATCATAATTGCTCGCAATGATTTGTAATATATATCCGAGGGCTTGTAATGAGCTTCCTACAATAACAAGATCCGATTCAACTTTCTCTTCTCCAATAAATCCTCTTGTCGTTCCAATAGCAGCTGTAAGATTCCCTCCCACTTGAAACCATGCCCCTGTCACTTTTAAACTGCTTGGATTCATTTTTATCACCTATTTAAATATTTTCTAAAGCTTTCAAAACAAACAAATCTCACCCTTAATCTTTTATTTTATTTTTTAGATGTAATTTTGTGAATGATATAATGTGCTACTAATATAAAAGCACCTTAAAGGTGCTTTTTATATGCATGCTGGGCATGTCAATGAATCTCCATTTTTATCTATTGTTATATTCAATATATATTCAATTGCTTTATGTGACCAAGTTTCAGGTGTAGGCGATTCATTTATATATTGTGGCGCACATGACTTCAGCATTGGAGTACTAATACTCCCTCCAGGATCTAAAGCAACTACAGCCATGCCATGGGGTAATTCCAGGGCCATAGATTTAGTGATACCTTCAATAGCAAATTTCGAGGCACAATATGGCGCAAGCTCAGCCTCACCTTCTCTCCCCCAACTAGAACTCATATTAATGATAATTCCTTCTTTCCTAGCTACCATCGCTGGAACAAATGCTCTTATTACATTTACTACACCATTCACGTTTACATTGATTACATTTTCGAATTCTTGAGCCGTAACTTTCCAAAGTTTTGCATTTTGATTTACAATCGATGCATTATTTATTATCATATCGGGAGCTGTATGTGTATTAAGTATATAATTTGCCCAATTGTTAACTTGCTGAGAATCTGAAACATCAATTACTTGGAAATCATGTATTTTACTGTACTGTTTTTTTAGTTCTTCAATTTTATCTTTTGAACGTCCACAACCATATATGTTCCACCCTAATTCATGAAATCGATCAACCATCGCACGTCCTAACCCTTGTGTCACGCCTGTAATAATTACAGATTTACTAATTTCTTTTCGCCTCATTTCTCTCATCCTCCTTCCCTATATCTTACTCTCTTCATTTTTATTCAGCGATTTACTATAGTATCAACTCAACTTATACTTTAGTAATAATTTTGATATTGTATACATAAACCAAAAAAGTAACCATCATGGTTACTTTTTGCTATATATCTAAAAATTCATTGTTTATTTCATTATTGTTTTTACATTTCAACTTCTCTTTTCCACATTTCTCACACTGGTAAATATAAACTACACCTAATGTACCTTTTTTAAAATCCTCATTATCCTGCATCTTAATAAAAATATATTTATGTTTACAATGCGATTCACTCAAATAATTTTTAAACCACTTTTTCAACACAACACATTCCACCTTTATGATAGAACCTTTATTTAGCTGCTTTATTACATACTTTTATTTAAATGTTCAATCTCATCTTGCAATTTTTTAAATTGCTCAAAATGCATGGTAATAGATTGGCTACTACCATAATCAACATTTTGTTTCACTAATATAACACCCGTATCATGAAAAAGCGCTTCAAGTTCTTTCCTAATAGACACTTTCGCAATATGAGCTGTTTTAATTGCAGATAAAATTGCAATTTCATTAAACTTTAATTTTATTTCATTTGGACAAAATGCGTCTTCAACTAATATAACTTCATTACTATAAATTAGTGCAACAAGATTACTTGATTTGGCATCTGTTAAATCAACTTTTTTCATAATATCTTTCATTACATTTTGCCTCCTTTATTTTCATATATATCAATTATACAAATTTTTTAAAAAAATTACTCAACTTTATTATATTAATTTTAACACACTTTTATTGAAATCCATGCTCCAAACGTTTTACTATTCCACAATTTTTATTATATGAACCATCTGGACTATAACTCCATATAGTAATGTTAACAACTTATTATAAAGCAGGTGAAAATTATGCCATCAGTTGTAGGAAATTTAGTTGTACAAAATAGTAATGGATCATTTAACTTAGGTGATTTCTACAACGTTTCTCCGAAAGAAAATACGAAAGCTTATAATGGTTCCGGCGCATCAAACGTTGGTTTTGTTGTTAATACTTTTAGCGGTGTTAGCGCGACCAATACATTTGATTCTGACCTTGCAGATCAAAACCAAGTGGGTACAGCCTAATCTTATGTTCAACTTTCTGTATAGAAAATTTTAATTTGTCTATACTATAATCAGGCTGGTTGACAGCTCTTGTCGATTTTGGAGTACCCTATCTTTTTCTCCCTTTCCCTGGGGCTCAGCAGCTAGCACGAAGCTAGCTGCTTTTTCTTGTATTATTTATCACATAAATCAGAAATAAAAAAAGCTGCCATTTAATATTCAGCTTCTTTTACATTACTTCAATAATATCCATAGCGTTAAATACGTAAGTTTTATAAAAGGCGTCCGTACAAATTACAATTTGTTTTACCGGATTGATATGTACAACAGTCATGTAGCTTGTTAATATGTAACCATCTTCAAAATATGTTACCAATATTTCTTTCTCAGACAGTAATGACGTTAATAATTTATCAGAAATTCTCTCTTTTGCTTCATTTGTTAAAAGCGGTTTTTGTACTTTTAATTTCTCTCCAATAATCTTTCTCATATTTAAAAGTTGTTCGGACATTACTGTAAACGGAACCCACTCTCTTTCTTCTTTTTGTATCTTTACATCGTTCATTTTTTATCTCCTTGATCATTTATACATTTATTTATTCATGCTATCCCTTAGTTATTTTTAATACTTACTAAACTCGAATTTACTTCTAAACTATAATTAGGTTACCTCTTAAAAGAACATTCGTTCTTATTATACACGAACCTACGTTCCTTTGAGAAGAGCCATACTTATTATTTCTTAACAAAAAACATAATTTTATTTATCTCCATATTTTTCCTTTATTAAATAAACTTTTCATTCCTTATATAAAATGCATATAAAAACTAAAAGGCGCCTTCACACAAAGTGAAATCGCCTTTTTCTAAAAAATATTTCAATGTTTATTTTTCTATCCTAACTAATGTTCTTTCTGGAATACATAATTCATCTATATTAAAATGATTTATTTTTAAGTTCAATTCCCCTACTCGTTCCTTATCTTCATCACCAACCCAACAACTAAATAATTCGAAATAGTCTCCATCTTCCAAATAGCCTTCCATAATCTTGCATAAGGTTAAAAATTTTTCTTTCGCTTCTTTTTTTTCTTTACGTTTTGCCACTCGACAAGTTCAATTCCCCAACTAGTTGAAACCTCATATGTGTAATTTGTTTGGAATTGATACTCTTGTACAATTTTAAGCATACTTTCATCTGAAAAACACGATCCAAAAACAATTACATCATTAGAATCTGAATCCGTTAACGGAATTTCTACATTACAGCCTATGTAACTTGCTAAACTCATTTTATACTCCTCCAATATTCGTATAAAAAATACTTCATAGTATATTTATTTACTCAAATATAAAATCCCTTCCTAAACGAAAAAGTTTTAATTTTTTTCTTTTATTAACCATCTATAACTGAAAACATATACTATGATGAACGAACTCACAAAGCATAAGAAAAGAGAGCATTTACAACACTCTCTTTTCTTACATACTCTATGAAACTTTACAAAGCTGAATCAGTAATTTTTACTATTATATTTTATTACATATACTTAGGTTGTACTATTATATGTAACTCTCTCTCTGTATCCGCTTTTTTCGGATGACGAAAATAATTAAGTTTGTACTTTAACACTTTATACTCAACCATCCCGATTTTAATCCCTTTCGTTTCTTTTAATATAGCTAATAAATCACTTACATTTTCATCATATGACTCAAAAATTTTCGCGCCGCCCTCTCCTTGAAAGATTACTTTCATATATTCTCCCCACCTTAATTTATTGATGTGGTAAATGACGCGTTTAAAATGATTCATTCTTTATCCTAAATTTTTCATACGAAAAAGAACATCCTTTCCAATCGAATGCTCAGCTTTTTACTAATTATCCATGTTAAATATTTATTCAAAAACATTATATGTATTATTTTTTAAATTATGTTCGATATCCATTATTAAAGAGTAAATATATGTAATAAACTTGCATAATGAAAACCGTAAAATATCCACTTTCGTTGAAATAATTAAAAACCATAATTTCCCATTGTAATTCTTAATATTTAAATGTAATATTGTATTGTCTTACTATCTATTTATAACTCACACACTAATTAGAAAAGGGAACTCTATATGAGTTCCCTTTTCTAATTATGATTACAGTCATTATTTCTTTTCTAGAAATTTAAATGTATCTTTAAATTCTTTATTATTCACTTTAATATCAGCACCTTTCAATAAGTCATTGACTACTTGTTGTTTCCATTTACCTGTCGTATCTTGTAGTCTTTGTTGTTCTATATCTTTACGAATTTTATCTTTTACTTCATCAAATGGCTTCAATTCTTTTTTATCCGTCACTTTAATAATATGGTAACCGTAAGTTGTTTTAACTGGATCACTTACTTGGCCTGCATCTAATTTATACGCAGCTTCCTCAAATTCTTTCACTGTTTGCCCAGGAGCAAAACCAGATATTTCCCCGCCCTGTTCCTTTGAACCAGTATCTTCTGAATACTGTTTTGCTAAGGCAGCAAAATCTTCACCATTATTTACTTTCTCTTTTATTTCTTTAGCCGTTTTTTCATCTTTCACTAAAATATGACTTACTTTCATTTCTGGTTTATAGTTATCTTTCACATCTTTTTCTGTGACTGTTGCTTTAATCGCTTTCTCAAATGCAATTTCTGGCTTCATTTTTTCTTTTAATTCATCTTCATTTTTCAATCCAAGTTGTTCTAAAGTCGATTTAAAGTTCTCACCCATTTTATCTTTTGCTTCTTCTACTTTCTTTTTTGCTTCCTCATCTGAAACTTTATATTTATCTAACAATGCCTTACTTAACATCATTTGATATAAAGTACTTTCTCCATATTGTTGTCGTAATTCTTTACTCAATTCTTTCTCTGTAACATTTCCTACTTTTGATGTTACTACGTTGTCTGAGGAACCACATGCAGATAATGCTAGCATCACACATGAAATAATCGTTCCAATAAATATTTTTTTCTTTTTCAATTCAAATACCTCACTTTTATCATTATGCAAATTAACTATACACAGTCATTGTGAAAACAGTGTGTTTTCTGCATGTAATTCATTTCATATGAGTAGACTATGTATCATGTATTTTCACTTTTAAATATAAAGAGTCTTCTTACTATGTATAGTAAGAAGACCCTTTATATACTCCTCAAAAAAATATGGCTTCTATAGTTACTTAATAATTACATGTTTTTCAGGTATCCAACTATTCTGCCCGATATCTACCGCATTTCCCACTCTATCCCATACTCGAAAAGATGTCGATCCATCTATATTCCCTTTATAATTCATACATTCAGGCTCTTCATAATAATTTACTCCGTAACCGACAGGATATTTCGAAGTTGCATAAAACCATTTCACATTAAAATGTTTTAAATATGCCCACTGCTTATCGTTCCCTAAACAAATCATATCTTGCTCATCGCCTCCCCAATAACCTGTTAAGATTAAATATGGAATTTTCTGAGTGAGTGCACCTGTAAATTGAGGGGTCATGGGGGTTTCATATAAATTTATTGCGTATCCATCGGGATATTTCGAAACTGCAATACCAATGCCATTCGGTTGCTGTGTATACACTATGTTAGATTGATTTGCTTTGTTCGAATCTATAAACCAAGAAAGTGACTTATTTCCTACTAATCGATTCAGATCACATTTCCCAATCCCAGGAACATTCCCTGAATCCGTATATTGCCACATATCGCATGGATATGCTGGCTTATTCCCTCCATAACGAGGGATCCATATGAAATCAGCTTCAATATTACGTGCTCCAAATGATAAATACGTGTGATGCCCTACATATAATCCTACTTTTTCCGCACCTAAACGGCGTAATTCATGAATAAATGCCTGTGTCCCGCCTTGCATATCTGCCATCGTTTGAACTTCTACGTCCGCCACCCAAAGCTTAGCTGATTGATCACCACGATTCCAAAAATCTCGCGCCTCTTTCTTCGCATCAGCGATAGATATAAAACGGCAAAAAGCATAATTACCAAATGGGATACTATGCTTTTTCATTTCACTAACATAATTTTGATACATAAAATCCACCGTATTAGAGCCATCTTGAACTCTAGCAATCACTAAATCTAGCTGAGATGCTGCAATATCCCAATTGATAGTTCCATTCCATTTTGAAATGTCTACAATATACCCCATACATTCCAGCTCCTTTTTAATGACTTATTCATAGCTTGTTTTATTGTAAGCCTCCTCTCTCTAAAACTAGCTATCTATAATATAAATAAAAAGAATCTTTACTGTTTTTCAAAATATATTCTCTTTCAGAAATATTTCTATTAGTTTTAACATGTATGTCACATAAAATATTCGAAATACACCCTACTATTCATTTATTATGTAATCTCGTCCTATTAATCATTTTTACAGATATTAGCCCCCCCTATATTATTAAATTATAACTTTCAGTATCAATTTCCTTTCAACTAAAAAATTTCATCCCTCATTTTCTATATATTCTTAAGTCAAAATTACTACCTCTACATAAAATTTGAGATTTAGAAAAATTTTAATTAATTGAAGTTTACTCCTATTAAATTGCAATTTTCCAACCTGAACACTATTGGTGCATAAAAAAGACATTTTCTATTACTGAAAATGTCTTTTTACAGTTTAATAAAACAACTTTGGTGCTAAATCTGTATTTTGTAATTGTGAGTTTTCACTGCTCATAACACAACTTGTGGAAAATAGAATTGGGATACCACAAACCTCATCATTCATTACATCACGAAACACATTGGCCGCAACACCTGTAAACGTTTGACATAAGTTAGAAATATCGTCATTGAAAAACTGAATGACTTCCGCAGCGAAAACCGGAAAAACAACATTCGGTCCGCCAGGGAACTGAGGCTGTACCACAACTTGTTCAAAATAAGGATTATTTTCTAGTGCTACTTGAAATAAATGAGCTATTTCAAATGCATCTAGTGGACAAGGAAATGGATTTACAATTTCATTCTCATTATTCGTTACAATAATTGTCACACTTACATTCCCAAATTGTACAAAAGATTTTAAAAGCGTTGCTAATGCTCTCGCTTTTTCGTTGCTTAACGCATGCACTAAAATAATATAATTACCACCAACAGGAATAAGCGGCCCAACTGTAACAGTTGGATCAGCACCTATTGAATTTTTTAATTCATTAAAATATGTGATCCACGGTGGTGAAAGCTGAGCTTGTACATTTTTTTCCACTATTTTATACTACCTCCTTATACCATTCTTACTAACATAATATGTAACAAACAAAAAAATGCATTAGTTATATTAACCATTTGCGTATTTATTGATTATATTAATTAAACATTTTATTTCCCATTCTCAATTTCCCCTTTACATCTTTAAGCACTTTTACTACTATAAAATTCTTTATTATAAGCAAATCCACTGAAATTTCATATTATACTAATACGACTCTATATCCATTAAATTATAATACTCAATATTAGGAGCTGATTTCATGGAAAAAAAACCTATCGTGTTCAAAATCCCACCAAATTCAAAGCTAAAAATTACATTTTTCGGTCCTTGTAACGAAGTAATTACAAATGTGTCTATAATTAATCAACTATGCACCCCTAAATGTCAAACTATCACGCAATACCCAGACTTTAAGAAATATGTAACGGAAGTACGATCGCTATCCCGTTGTTAGTCCGCATAATGCACGATTTTCACAACTTTATTACCTAAAATAACCGAGAAAGAAAATAACTGCATTCCTAGACTAAAATTACTCATGTTATGATATTCCATTGATAATTCATTGATTTTTTACACGTTTTTATGAAAAGAACATATATTATCGTATGGAGATTATCCACTCATAAAACCTATCTTTCTTTGGAGCGTACTTTTTATGTATGCTCTTTTTTTATGTAACCGTCCCCCTTCTAAATTGACCAACAATATATTAAAATTCTTTATATACTCAAGGAGGTCAAATATGTTCAAGTTGCATCCAATACTACTCATCTTAGGATTGATTTTGTTTTTATATAGTGTAATCGCCTTTATGCTATTCTTTTCAGTGTATTAGCATTCCCTACACAAATCTATGTTCAATATATAATTTCTATATAGTAAAGAAAAAACATAATGATACGATCTTTTATGTATTCCGTCTTTCTTGTTCTATAAGAAAACTAGTAAACTTACTAACAATGCGTTTTTACAAGCATGTTACTTATTATTCTGTTTATTATCTGAAGAAGGTTGAAGCCCCTACAAATTAAACTACGCTTTACCTATTTACTTATATATTTTAGAAAAACAATAATAATCCCCCACCATTTGGTAAGGGGATTAACTAAACCTACTAAAAAACATTTAATAATCAGTTTTATTTAGTTGGAGAAGGAAATCTTGCCGCTTCAAAGTGAACCGTATTTACACCATTAACATTTTGTACAATTACGCCAGCAATACTACTTTCTGCAAAAACTTCAACTAAATCTCCTGCTTCTAATTGAAGAATAGTAGTTACGGAAACATCATTATTAAAAAATACTCCTGTTCCAAAGAAATCATTATCTATCGCTATTGCCGGATTGCCATTTACACGAATTTCTACTCTAGCTCTGTAATTTACATTAAAATCATTTGGAGAAAATGTTATATTTCCTAATACACTATATACCCCTCTAGTTTTCGGAGTAAAAATCGACGTTACTGGATTATATTCATTCGCTAGATCAAATTGTTCATTTTGAAATAATACTTTAACAGGAGTATTTGCTAGAACAGGTTGATTAACTGTATTCACAGCTCTAAATGCCGATGCCCTTACAAGCTCCTCTTTCTTATCATCACAACACTTCACCTTTACATACTTCCTATCACATTTACTACTTTTCCTATAACAATCATGACTTTCCTTTTTGTAATCTTTACAATACTTACAGTAATAATAAGACATAGTTAGTCCCCCTTTACACTTATTTTTACATAGTATGCTATATAGATTAGAATAGCTTGGACGACCTGTTACTATTTTTAATAGATTAAAAAACCCTCACCATTTCGGTGAGGGTTTACCTTTAAGCTTCTGCAAACTCATTGTTTAATGACTTTATTTAATTGGAGAAGGAAATCTTGCTGCTTCAAAATGTGCACCATCTTCTAAAGGACTTAAAACTCCATCTATACTACTTTGTGCATAAATCTCAACTTCATCCCCTGCATTCAATTGAACAATCGTCGAAACACTTACGACATTTCCAAAACTTATTGGACCAAAAAAGTCATTATCTATAGCTATCGCTGCGTTTCCATTCACACGAATTTCTACACGCGCTCTATAATTTAAAGTTGGATCGTTTGGAAAGAAACCAATCGTTCCAATAATAGAATATACACCTTTAGTCTTCGGCATAAAAATAGATGTTGCTGGATTATACTCATTCGCTAAATCAAATTGTTCATTTTGAAATAACACTTTCACAAAAGTATTAGCAGGAACATTTTGATTCACAGTATTTCTAGCTCTAAATGCCGATGCTCTAACAAGATTGTCCTTGTTATCATGGCACTTACAAGTGTTCTTACAACAATCATGATGCTTCTTTTTATACTCCTTACAATACTTACAGTAGTAATAACAAGACATACTAATTCCCCTTTCAAACTTATTACTACATATTATGTAAGATTGATTTATAAGGTTTGGACTAGCTATTTTATTATTCATAAGGGCGCTATTAACCTGCACCCTTATTTATATACACCACTTCATTCCTTATTAGTTATAAGTTGTATACAGTTCCATATGGAATAGTAAGAAAAGAACTTCCGTACGGTGTAACATGATGTACTGGGTAAAAATACTCTACGGATGAATAATACGGTTGTACACCTTGCTGCTGCATTTGCATTTGTTGTTGCATTTGCAATGCTTGTTGAATAGCTTGGACTGTACTTTGTGCTCCACTATACGTTATAGATGTACCATACGCTGGTCGCATACCAGTTTCAGAATTAAAATATGAATAAAACATGATTTTCAACTCACTTCCGTATAATTTATTACAAAGTATGTTATGATTCTATATTTCAGTGAGTGCTGAAAGCTAATTCACTAGCTTTTATTAAGTTTAAACATTTTTAATATAAATATCATTCTCCAAATAAAAGCACCCTCAACGGATGCTTTTTGTTTCTCGCTAAATGTTCCTACTACCATTATTCATTAGCAATAATTTAGTTGTCCACGAATTTCACCATTAGGATGTTGTACTGTATGAACATTAATATATATGTTTCCAGATATAATCTCATTTACAAGAGTGCCTAATGTTTGACCCGCTAACGGTCCAACCAAATCTTCTTGAGTAATCATTCCCGTAAGAGTTGCGCACTCTATTGAAACTGGATTTGTTATCGGTCCAAATAAAAAGGCTACAACAGGGCCGTTCGTTCCTTTTAATCCAAGATGCAGATGGGCAGCTACTACATCCTCTATATTGAATAAATCTAACTTGAACCTTAGGCTAAGCTCGTCCCGACTTAATTTAAAGAAACTCTCTCCTCGAGCATCTGTTTCTACTGGTGGAACTTCATTTCTACCACGCAACTTTGCAAAGAACATATCTATCACTCCTATAATTTTTATACTTCTAATATATTCTGATCCTTCTTATAAAGTGACAAAAAAGCAGCTGTTAGGTTAATTTTAATTTATTAAATATAATAGTTTAATTTATTAATTATATTAAATTCATACATTTAACTATTACACTTTTTAAGTTTAATCCATATACTATATTAGATTACTAGAAAGGAGGTGTAAGCATGGAAAGTTGTGTTTTGTTCGTTAATGGACAACCTCTTTTAGTCGTTTCAGTTGCTGGAATCGAAATTGCTAGATTAGAACTTTCTCTTCAAGTAGCATTGACTTTAATAGCATTAGGAATTCCAATTTGTGCATAATAAGTTAGATAGTTATAAAAAAGAGGGCTTAAGCTCTCTTTTTTATTCCTTAACATTAAAAAAGACACCAGTTGGATAATGGTATCTATTGAAATATTCACCATAAGTTTCATCACTACTAAATTAATAATCCTAATTCATGTATAATTCCTGAGAACGAATAACCATATGCAAATCCTAAAATACGAACTCCTGGATTCCATCTATGTTCTAAATCCTCATTGTACGTTTCCTTGTAATATGCTAGTTTCGAATATATGTTATATTTGTCGTTAACAATTACTTCATCACTAGAAAATCCATCCATTCTAATCTGAACAGCTACATATTCTACTCCTTCATTTAATAACATTTTTCTAATTCTTCTAATGTCTTCCGCACTATTAACCTTCTATTTAAACGGTCATTATGTTCAATAAAAAAGCAGTCACATCCGAGGTTGCAAACATATACAAAAGGCACTCTTAATGAGCATTTAATAAATTATAAGCTATTTTCTTTTCTTACAAAATAGCTTATGGTTTTTATATAGAAATCATTCTTCAAAAAGCAAGGTTATTCATATGTCTTTTCAAAAATATAGTGATAACACTAAAATGTATTAATAAAGTGAAACTTTAATCAGTCCTCACCAATTGGGCGTTTACGGGCAGCCTGATCCCCACCTAACTTCTTTGCTTGCGCTTAATTTTGAGGTAGGGATCTTACTGCCCGCAAATAGCGGAATTAATTTGATTTTAGCGTTGGTTCCATTACAATAATTTATTAATTAAAGAGCCTCTTTCCATAGGAGCTCTCTTTCATTCTCTCAATTTAAATTTACTATTCCATTATTAATAAGTATAAGTTATTTTCTAAAAAGCAGTTTCTATTACCAGTTTTTATGAAATCTTTTAGTTTTTACTAACAGCTCTTTTTTATTAAACTAATAATACTCCTTAAACCCATTTTACCTACTGCATCATATAATTTTAAACTTAGAATTCAATAAAAAAGTTTCTTACCATTAAATATGCGCACTATATGAGGTTCTTTTAAAACTAGTCTATTTATCATCCCCTTCTAACTCCTCACTTTCTTCACGTATTTGTCCAATTAATGAAAATACAGAACCTACAGCTTGGATCCAACTTCCTATGATATCTATTGACTGACCTTCTTTCTTTTTATCCGGGTCACTATTTACTTGATTGTCTAAATTTTCCCCTGTATCACTTACTAGATCTTCTTTACTATCATGCTGCTCTCCTCTAATACTTTTCAGCTCGTAAACTCCTCCAATTGCCTGCAAGGAATTCCCTATAGCTTGTAATAAATTTCCTACAATATTAAAAGTTTCATCTTTATCTGAAGCATCTTCAAATTCATCTGCTAATGCTGTAAGTCCTCCTAAAGCCTGTATCCAATTTCCAGCAATCACTAATTTAATTTTAGTTTCATCTTTAAAATCAATAACCAATCCTGATATTACAGTTACATTACCCGTTGATTGTATTTCGTTCCCAATTTTTTCAAGAGATATTTCGCCCTGACCATCAGCTTCTAAAGCGTTACCAACTGCTTGTAATGTGTTTCCATATACATTCAGATCCTCCCTTACATTACTACTTATAAAATAGAATGGTGTACTTCCAATAGCGGAAGTTATTGTACCTATAGCTGCTATCAATGCACCAAATATTTCTTTTAATTGGTTCTCCATTTATAACCTATCCCAACATTAAATAATTACTTTTATCCTATTCAATTACACAGCTATCTGTTAAAACGCCACACTGTCCCTTACCTTGTTTCTCTTTTATTATATTGTCTTATAAAAATAATACTAATATATTTTGGTATGCCCACCTTATAACGATAACCCATGTAATTTCAGAAGTTTGACACAGCTCTAGAAAAAGCTTATAAAGAAAAGTGAGGTTCCTGATATTCGTTTCCATAATCTAAGGCATATTCATCCAAAGATGGTAAGTGAACGATTAGAACATACAAGTAGGTATCACGCCGAACACCTACTCGCAAGTTATATCAGGATTGCAAAAGACTGTGGTGGATCAATTGGCAAAAGAATTATTCGGAAAGAAAATTTTTCGTTTCTAACCAGAAACACCGCCTAAAAAAACTAAAATATTACAAGTGAAAAAGGAGCAACAAAACATGAGAGAAATCAAATCTGACAAGGAATTCAAAGACATCATCGCAAGCGAGGAGCCTGTAGTTGTTAAGTTCTTTACTACATGGTGCCCAGATTGCGTACGTATGGACAACTTTATCGGAGATGTAATGGAAGAGTTCAATAAATTTGAATGGTATTCTATTAATAAAGATGAGTTTCCAAGTATCGCTGAAGAATATCAAGTAATGGGTATTCCAAGTTTACTTGTATACCAAAATGGTGAGAAGTTAGGCCACTTACATAGTGCTAACGCAAAAACTGAAGAGCAAGTTACTGAGTTTTTAGAAGCATACTAAAATAAAAGCCCTCTGGAAAATATTTTTCAGAGGGCTTTCATCTATTTTCACACTTATCTTTTGACGTTTTTCATCGTTTAATGAATTACACCTTGTCATGATAAGAATAATACATAGTAAGAAAAGTATTCGTTTCTTCATCCATCTCCCCTCCTATCTCTTTAGTAAATAAACTCCAATTCGGTTTACACCCTGACTTTGTACTTTTCAACATATTTTTCCTTCACGAAACTTTGTTATCCCCTTCTTAAAAAGCTATAAAACGTCAACAATGTTTGTATAGACCCACACGACTTTCGTTTGATACTCTATTTATAGAAAGAATTCCTTTAAAGAAAGGTGAGTGATTAAAATGGATACTCTTTCTCATAAAGAAGCTGATAAAGGTGCTATTGTCAGCATTATGGCCTACATATTTTTATCCTCTATGAAAATCATCATCAGTTATATTACCCTCTCTAGTGCATTACGTGCTGACGGTTTAAATAACTTAACGGATATCGGTGCTTCTTTAGCGATATTAATTGGTCTAAAAATATCTCGTAAACCTCGTGACCCAGATCATCCGTATGGGCATTCGCGGGCCGAACAAATCGCATCACTTGTTGCGTCCTTCATTATGGCAACAGTCGGATTAGAAGTTGTTATTAGTGCCATTCAATCTTTCTTAAATCCGAAACAAGCAGCACCTAATGTACTCGCTGCATGGGTTGCTTTATTTTCTGCTGTCGTTATGTACTGCGTGTATTTGTATACGAAAAAAATTGCAGCACGAACAAAAAGTAAATCATTAGAAGCCGCTGCAAAGGATAATTTATCAGATGCACTCGTAAGTATTGGTACCGTAGTAGGTATTGTCGGTTCTCAGTTCCAAATGCCTATTTTAGACCCTATTGCCGCTTTAATTGTCGGTCTTATTATTTGTAAAACTGCATGGGAGATTTTCGTAGAATCTTCTCATATGCTAACAGATGGAATTGATCCTGATAAAATGGAAGAATACGCTGATGCTATAGAGCATATTGGCGGTGTGGAAAACATTGTAGATATTCGAGCACGTATGTATGGGAATCAAACGTACGTTGATATTACAATTGAAGTAGATGCTCGCATGGATGTTGGAGAAAGTCACTGTATTACCGACAACATCGAAGCTATGCTGCGCAAAAAGTTTGGAATTTACCATGCACACATTCATGTTGAGCCAATGAAAAAAGAACCTATTATGACATAGGTTCTTTTTTTATGAACGTTTTATGGAATATAACACATAAAACGAGCCAGCTACCGCCAGCTGCCCATCCTGCTAATATGTCAGATGGATAGTGCACGCCAAGATATATTCGGCTAACTGAAATAGATAATACAACAAAGCTTGCTATAAGAATAATTAATAATTTTTTATGCAACGAAATACGCTCTTCAGTAATTGTGACGTATGCAATAAATCCTAAAAAAGCAGTAGCATTCATCGTATGACCGCTCGGAAAACTATATCCAGTTGCAGTAACAAGCTGCGTGACATCAGGTCTTGCTCGTTCGTACCATAGTTTAAGCATACTGTTTAAATAACGAGATCCGTAGTAATTAATTGTTAGAAGTAACGCACTAAGTAACTTTTTTCTAACGAGAAAATACATTACAAGAATAATGAGTAATGGAAAATATATTCTTTTGGAACCGATAAAAGACACCCAAGTAAAATAGGTCGTCAAATAATCGTTTCGAAAGCTTTGAATAAAATGTGCGACTATATTGTCAAAGTTCTCAATACAAGCGGTATGATACGAAAGTGATAATACGACAAAACAAATGAGTAACGTAAAACTTAGTAAGTATAAATGTCGATATCGTTTCACATACATAACCTCACTATGCAAAAAAATGGAGCGGTTGTTTTAGTTTTCCTCTCCATTTCTTTTTTATGCATAGTTTATTAAAAAATATAATTATTAATTTTTCGCTTCATCTCAGGGATATCTTCTCTTGTTACGGTAAAACGAATCACCTTCTCATCAAGATCAAGCGCCTCAGCGAATAATCCAGCTAAACCACGGGATTTTCTATCTACTTCCATAATAATTTCTAGTCGGTCGTATGCACGTGGCAAGATTAATAATTCTAATTCATCTAATTTCCCATAATGCTCTCCAGAAACCGGAATAAACTCAAATTCTTGTGCGAATGGAACTTGCTTACGTAATCGATGCGGTAATTCTTCACATTCTATATGACGTGCTTTAAACCCTAATTCATTTACACTATCTAAAACACTACTTAATAATGCATTAGGTAACACTTGAACGTAGTCGCGGTCACTTGGGTCTATACTATGTTTAATATCAAGACCTGTATGAATCCAAACCGTTTTCATACCAAGTGTAAGTGGTGCTTCAATTGGCATTGGAAAAGAAAATGGAATTTCAACTTTTTCATTCGGTTCTACAGAAAAAGGTTCTGTTAAGCGTACTCGCTCTAAATCATATGTTGCTGTTACTTTTTTATCATCCACTTCTCGTACATACGACGTCGATAATGTTAAGTAAATGCTTTCAATTTGTTGGCTAACTGAACCTCCAGTTATATGAACCTTTCCAACTATTTCTTCCCCAACAATATACTCATCTTTTTCAAGAACAGTATCTACCTTTGCACTTCCAATACCAACGCTTGCTAAAAACTTTTGAAACATGGAGTCTCCATCCTTTCTAAAGCAGAAGCTACATCTTGTTTTAAATCTTGTACATTCTCATAGTACGGCGTTTTTATTTGTAACATTCGCATAAGCATTTCACGATTATAATGTTCCAAAGTTAATTCTTCGTACCATGGTTTTTCCTGTTTTTCATTAGATTCATATCCTGCATATAATAAAAATAATGAGAAATGACCGAGCGCATAAAAGTCGCTACGAAAGTGAACTTCTCGCATCAAAGCTTGTTCACCTTCGTAAGTTGTAGCTCGCTCATCATCTTCACCTTTCCATTTAGCCAATCCAAAATCGATAATACTAATTTGATTTTCTTTCATTAGTATGTTTGGAATGCGTAAATCTCGATGAATAATGCCTTCACTATGAAACACCGATACAATTTCTAATATTTTATATAAAATCTCAAAAACTTCACGTTCTGTATATACATACCCATCTATGAAAATATAATCTTCAAAATTTTTACCAGGCATGTACTCCATCACAAAGAAGCTCTTTTTCTCCCATAGGAAATGATCATATAGACTAGGAATTGCATGATGATTTAATGTTTGTAAAATCATTTTCTCTTGTTCAAATGATTTTCTACCAGACTCATATCTTTGTTTACTTTGTCTTAATTGTTTTAAGACTTTATATCTATTTATTTGTAAATCATTAACGACATATGTAACCCCATAACTGCCCATTCCAATTACTGATTCAATTTTATAACGCTCTGCAACAATTGTATTTTTTCGCAGTGGTCTATCAAATAATGCTAGTACACGACGCCATTTCATCAGCTACTTGAAAAGAAGCTACGGCTTTTACGTTTTCTTTTATAATGTTGGTGTCCATAACCAGATGAACGTCGTTTATAATCGCTACTTGAATACGAGCGCCCTCTACGACGATAATCACTACTTGAATACGAACGATATTTTTTCTTTCCTAATAAAGAATCAATAATTTTTTTGAACATTCCTTCACCTCTTGAGTAAAATTTCCTTTTCATTATACCAATAATTATTGACTATATTTGTGACAGGTTTGTAAAGAGTAAAAAACGACGAGTTATGCCCGTCGTTACTTTCATTCATCCTCTTCATCAAAAACTTCATCAATCATGCATTTCTCTAATAAATACTCAAATGTAATATCTGCGAGATCTTCAATTTCTTCTCGTTTTGGGACGTACCCTCTTTCAATTAGTTGCTCATAAAAAAACTCCGCAATCTCTTCCGTATCAATCACGACTTCAATTTCCTTCATGAGCATCACTCCTTTATTTCTGTTTTATGAAAAAATCTCAAAATTATGTATATGAGATTAGAAAAATAGATTTTATTTTTTTATAGGTCATAAGCTTTGGACGAGATGCATACGATTGTAGTACAAGCTATTCAAAGGGGGAAATAATAATGGAAAATCAATATGAAGTAGGACAAACAAAAGAAGAGTTCATGCATGAAGATCAATGGGCAGACTCTCTTATAAAGTGGCTTTTTATTTTTTTAATAGTTGTAGGCATACCTTATACTGCATATGTTGTTGTTCAATTTATTCTCTCTTTCTAGTTAACTATTTTTTCTCTGTCAATTTAACTAAATAATTATGAACAACATCCATTACAATTTTATATTCTTCATCTTTAAATGTATCGAACAATAATTGATAATCGTTATAAATATCAAGTAATCCATCAATGATTTCTTGACGATTCGTCTTAACACTCACTTTTTTCGAGTTGTTAATTGACTTTAACTTTCCTAAATCTAATTTATTCATACCGGCTTTATCTTGTTTCATTTTCTTCAAAATTGCATTTGCCGTTTGAGCATTGGCGAGTAACGTTAAATCTGATTCATCCGCTTCTAACCATTCACCATCCGTAATCCGTGACAATTCATAAATTGTATCTTCCCATGCGTCATTCTTATATCTCCATACTTCTGTACGAAAACCAACAATACGGAAAACATCTTTATCATATCCAGTTACTTGCACAAGATCACCAAACGTGAAATTATAATTTAATTCAATCCACTCCGTATCGCCCTTTTTCATATCTTGCTCTGTAACGTGCTGCAGCGTTTGCTCTACGTAAAATCCATCGTGATTATTGACTTCGTATACATAAACTCCATCTAAAACCTTCATATTTGTGATTTTCCCAACGGTTCCATATAGCGTAATCACGACTATGTCCCCTACGTTGTATTTAGGTTGTTTTTTTCTTGCCATCTCTATCTCTCCTTTTTTTGACGTCGTGATTTTGATATCAGTATATGCAACCTACATAAAAACGCTTATCACAGAAGCTTATATTCATAAATTTTTTCAATAAAAATTATAATCTTATAAAATTTACATTACACTCAAACAAAAGCTAGTAACTAGACTAGCTTTAAATCAACAAATTTCATAATAAAAAAACATACAGAATACTTCACTTTAAATAAAGTAATGTATTCTGTATGTTTTCAAATAGTTTTTATCTATCTTGTATGTATAAATCCCAGGCTTCATCAAATATAGACATACTTTCTAGCATTCCGCTCAACTCTAAGTATGAACTAATTTCATCATAGTCTTCAGATTGCTTCGGAAAACTTAAATCATCATACATCGCCTCTGCTAAATCTGAAATTTCATTTCTAAATAAAGCTGCACGATGCTTCATCATATAATGGTAAAATGTCTTTTTCAAAAATATTCCCTACCTTTCTAACTTGGGTACATTATACAAGGCAAAAAAGAAAAAAACCAGCATAAAAGCTGGTTAAAAGTCGAAATAATTTCTTTTTAATAGACGCGGTCTTCCCATTAATTCTTCATATGTTAGTTGTTTTGGTAAATCTTTCGTGTAAATTAAGAATAATTGATCTTCAATTTCTTTTACTGTATGGTCTGATTGATAGTCCATCCCGCACGAGGAACAAGAAATACATGGTGTCTCTTGGATTTCAATGGCTTTCGTACCATCTGGTAATTCCCAATATACAGTATTCAAGCTTTCTTTCGCTTCTGTACTGTCACACCACATACAATTCATACTGCATCACCCTCAGTTTTTTTGTCGTTTTCTTCTAACTTAGCCATTTGTGCTTGATATTTTTTATCTTTTAATTGATCGCGCTTATCACGTTTATCTTTTAAAGATGCATGAGTATCATTATCTTCGTAGTCTTTACGACGGTTCATACGCTGTAAGTCGTCTGGAACGAGGTTAAATTTCTTATCGCTCATAAGACCTGCGATACCAACATCTGAACGTTTTTCTTCGTAGTTCGGATAAATCTCTTTAAAGTATCCTTCCGCTCTTCCTGGAATATAGCTCTCTGGCTCTGGATACGTCGTAATAACACCTTCAAAGTTACGAAGTACAACTTTATCTGCACTTTGTGAGATTAAATAGTTTGGTTGAAGTGCAATTTTACCGCCTCCGCCTGGCGCATCAACAACGAATGTCGGAACAGCATAACCAGATGTGTGTCCACGTAAACCTTCAATAATTTCAAGACCTTTAGATACTGGTGCACGGAAGTGACCGATACCTTCAGATAAGTCACATTGATAAATGTAGTATGGACGTACACGGATTTTTACTAAGTCATGCATAAGTTTTTTCATAATTGGAACGCTGTCGTTAATACCAGCTAAAATTACTGCTTGGTTTCCGACTGGAACACCAGCATTCGCTAACATTTCACATGCCTTTTTCGATTCTTCAGTAATTTCAATAGATGTATTGAAATGTGTATTTAACCATACTGGATGGTATTTTTTAATAATGTTACATAAGTTTTCTGTAATACGTTGTGGGAATACTACTGGTGCTCTCGTTCCGATACGAATAATCTCAACATGCGGAATCTCTCGTAAATTTTTTAATACATATTCTAAAATTTTATCGTTAATTAGAAGTCCGTCACCACCGGAGATTAATACATCTCGTACTTGTGGCGTTTCACGAATATAAGCAATTGCATCATCTAATTGTTTCTTCGGTACACCCATTCCAATTTGTCCACTAAAACGACGACGTGTACAGTAACGACAATACATAGAACATTGATTTGTTACTAAGAATAGTACACGGTCCGGATAACGATGTGTTAGCCCTGGAACTGGTGAATCTTCATCTTCGTGAAGCGGATCTTCTAAATCATATTTTGTTTTATATAACTCTTCCGAAATCGGTACTGATTGCATCCGAATCGGACAGCGTGGATCATCAGGATTCATTAGCCAAGCATAGTACGGTGTAATGTTTAACGGGATCGTTTTCGTTGAAATTTTAACGCCCTCTTCTTCTTCAGGTGTTAAGTTAATTACTTTTCTTAAGTCATCTAACGTTTTGATCGTATTCGTTAATTGCCAAACCCAATCATTCCATTGCTCTTCAGTAACATCTTTCCATAATTCGATATCCTTCCAGTGACGATTTGGTTTGTATACATCATGTAACATTGCTATTCCCCCTTTTTATACGCTCATCCTTTATATAAGCAATAGTTATGCCAACTTTACATTGTTGATAAGTAAATGTGCGGAGAACCCTATTACATAAGCGAAAAAATATTTTTAAGCGTTGTATGAAATCAATACTTAACATCATATTCATTACTTTTTATATATGTAAACGCTCTTTTATTCGTGCAAACACACAAAAACCGCCGATTATTCGGCGGTTTTGTCGTACTTGCTCAGTTTATATTGAAGCGTTTGACGAGGGATACCCAACATTTTTGCGGCTTGTAATATATTCCCTTCCGTTTCAATCAACGCTTGATCTATTAATTCTTTTTCTGTTTGATGAAGTGCTTCTCTAAGTGGCATTATACCCTTCTTCTTCGAAAACTTCTCTTTCCGAAATGTACGTGGTAAACAATTGGCTGTTAATGTATTCCCTTCTGCAATAATAACCGCATGTTCAATCGTATGTTTTAACTCCCGTACATTTCCAGGCCACTGATAAGCTTGCAGTCTATCTTTCGCTTCCTCATCAATTTGAAGTACACCTTTTTTATAACTTTTATTATATTCTTTCAAAAAATAAGATGCTAATAATAGTACATCCTCAGTTCTTTCACGAAGCGGTGGGATATATAATGAAAATACGTTTAAGCGATAATATAAATCAGTGCGAATTTTATTCTCTCGTAAACATATTTCTGGAGGCTGGTTCATCGCGGTAATAACACGAACATCTACTTTTCTCGTCTTATTATCACCAATTCTTCTAATGACTCCATCTTCTAACACTCGTAACATTTTTGCCTGCAAATCAAGAGGCATTGAATTCAGTTCATCTAAAAATAATGTACCACCATCAACAAGTTCAAATAGCCCAGCTCTTTCAATCGCTCCCGTATAGCTTCCTTTTGTCGTTCCAAACAATAAACTTTCTAATAGCGACTCTGGTAAAGCTGCACAGTTTTGTGCAATAAATGGCTTGTTTTTTCTTTTAGAAGCTTCATGAATTGCTTGTACGAACAGTTCTTTTCCTGTTCCTGTTTCACCATATATTAAAACATTCGCGTCTGTTGGTGCTACTTTTTGTGCTAACTCTTTCGTCTGTTTAAACCGCGTATCATTTGTCACTATCGTCTCAAATGCAGCGTGCTTTTTAATCACTTTTTTTCTAGATGATCGCTTTATTTTCGACTGTAAGTCAACAATTGTGTCAGTAAGCTTTTGAATTGTAGAGTAATCCTTTGCAATTTCAACAGCCCCAGCAATATTCCCATCTATAAAAATAGGTAACGTCGTATTTACTGTACAAACATCTTCACCATTTAAATTTTGATAATGTTGTACCTGATGTACGATAGGTTTTTTTGTATCTAGTACTTTCATCAATGTACTCGTTTCCCTTGATAAAGACGGGAACGCTTCTAACAGATGTTTCCCTAACACTTTTTCAATCTTCGATCCATCGTGTTTTGCAGCTACAGAATTATAAAATATTGTAATTCCATTTTCATCTACAGCGTGTATAGCCTCATCAATACTGCCCAAAATCGCTTCAATGACTTCTTGTGTCGAAACTGCTAGCAATGTCATCCCCCCTCTTGCCGAAAATCCAGCAATTACATGCCGAATTTTCGGCACACCTATGTGCGATTGTAAGCATGACGATTCCGTTCTATAATTTTAATCAATTTCATATTTTCATTAGATAACTCGAAACTCTAATTAGTACGGCTTTTTCAAACACCCAGCTCCACCTAACTGTTTTGCTTTACAGCCAAATTTTGAGGCGGAAGTTTTACTGCTTTCGAATAGCTAGATAGATCTTTCACCCATATATTCATATCTTCCAACTTATCGAAAATGTAGCAATTATTCGCCAGTCTTCCTGTATACGTATAGCCTAATTGATGAAAGGCAGCATTCATTCCGAAAGAAAGCGATCGAGCAATTGTATAGGAGCAGAAAATAGATCTTTCTTGAAGTTCTTCCTCTAATTTAATTAGTAAACTTTTCATAAATCCATGTTTACGGTATTCAGGTAAAGTAGCACAATTCGTTAATTCTGCATTCCCTTCCTTTATGTTCATTTCTGCAGATGCTGTACTAATAATTTTCCCCTCAAATTCATACACGTAGTAAATTGTATCGTCTTCTTTCATCGTCTGTAATACATAACTCGCTTCATTTAAAGGTGTCGGATACACTTCAAATACTTTTCCGAATACAGTTGCTAATTCTTCTGCATCTTCTTCAGTCGCTTTTCTCAGCAAAAATTTCTCTGGAACTACTTTTTCTTTTATTTCTTTTCCTTTTACACCGCTTAATATAGTATCTTCCTCAGTCCAATGCATACTATTTCGTCTTTCATCATTATTATATTTCACAAAAAAGTATGCATCGTGCCCTTGAAAATAATGAGGTATCGTTGCTTCCAACAAAAAACCGAAAGAGAGCCATGTTGAAACATGCTCTCCCTTTCCTTTAATAATACATTTAGTGAAAGAATGTTTCTCTGCTAGTTCGTCAATGGTCTGTATAATACTTTCAACATTTCCTGTATAGTGATCTACCCGAATACGCTTATTAAAATAATCTAAAACACCTTCTACTGTATAACAATTCGTCTGTTCTCTAAAAGATTCATAGTATTTCATTTTTTCACCTCACACCAATCTAGTAATGTACATGCAATAATTTTTGCGGCAGCTATCATTTTATCAACTTCTATATATTCGTTTGGATAGTGTGCTACTTTCGTCTCTCCTGGACCAAATACTATTGTTGGTACGTTTGCAATTTGTGTAAATAAACCTCCATCAGTCCCCCACGGAGATGCTTCAATAATTGGTTCGTTCCCTTCGATTTCAACAAAGTTGTGATGAAGTGTCGTAATGAGTTCATGATTCTCTTCTAGTTCACCAGGAACCCATCTCGCTCCAAACCATTCTACTTCTACTGGATTTTCAACAAACCAATTGTCCACATCATTTAATTCAGCAATCCAATTCTCAAACTCTTCTTTTGCCGCCTCTATAGTCTCATTCGGCGCAACACCGCATCTTCCTTCTAAAATTAATTCATCGGGAACAGAACTTGGCCAACTCCCTCCTTCAATTTTCCCAATGTTAATTGGAATTGGAATCGGAATTTCTTTAAATAACGGATCTGTAATTCGACTATTTCTTTTCTCCTCTAGCTTTCTTACATGTTCTATAACAAACATACTTTTTTCAATTGCACTAACCCCTTCATAGCGCGTTCCACCGTGTGCAGCTTTCCCTTTTACACGTAGACGAAACCACATGGAACCTTGTTGTTTCGGGAAAAACTTCATATTAGTAGGCTCCGGAATAATGACACCATCTGCCTTATATCCTCGTAATATAGTTGCCAATGTCCCTGCTCCGCCACTTTCCTCTTCTATTACACTTTGAAAATAGATGTCTCCTTTTAATTCAATGTTAGATTCAATAATCGCTTCCATCGCAAGCATAAGTGCGACATTTCCGCCCTTCATATCCGTTGTTCCACGGCCATATATACGATTTCCGATTTTCTCACCGCTATAAGGATGATGTTCCCACTGATTCACATCCCCTTCTGGAACTACATCAATATGCCCATTCAATATCATAGATTTCCCGTCGCCACTTCCTTTTAAAGTTGCTACAATATTTGGGCTATCTGAAAAACTTGTACGGGGTGATACAAAATAAGGATGATCTTTCATTTTAGAAAAAGAAGGCTCCCATATATCGAGCTCTAAACCTAATTCACGTAATTTTTCAATCACAATTGCCTGCGCACCGCTTTCATCACCAGATACGCTCTTTTCTTGAATTAATCGTTTTAAAAATTTCACACTTTCCTCTTCATGGCTCTCAATATAATCACAAACTTGCTTTTTTAATTGCTCCATATATTACATCTCCCTTCATTCAATTACTAGTAAGTTAGAACTAATTTGAAAATCAGCTTCTGTATGTCGTTTTACATCTTCTACTGTGTATGGGCTCATTAATTCTTGTAATATAAGTCCACTCGGAGTTACCTCCATGACTGCCATATCAGTAATAATTAAATCTACACATTTCTTTGAAGTTAATGGCAATGTACACTCTGAAACAATTTTTGCATTTCCGTACTTATCAACATGATTCATTACAACAACGACCCGCTTCGCTTTTTGTGCTAAATCCATTGCTCCACCAATACCTGGAACACGTTTTCCAGGTACAATCCAGTTTGCTAAATCACCATTTTCACTTACTTGTAATGAACCAAGAATCGTTATGTCTAGCAAACCTTTTCGAATCATCCCAAACGCTGTGCAGCTATCGAAATAACTCGCTCCTGTTATAAGAGAAGTTGGTAAACCTGCTGCATTACACAAATTTTCATCTTCATTCCCTTTACTTGGCGTTGGTCCCATGCCGACGATTCCATTTTCCGCATGAAACATAACATTTATATCGTCAGGCAAATGATTTGGTACAAGCGATGGTATGCCAATACCTAAATTTACAATCATACCATTTTGTATTTCTTTCGCCGCACGCCTAGCAATCTTATCCCTCACTTCTACGCCCATACCCATTTCCAGTTCACTCCTTCCGACGGTACAATATAATTTACGAAAACACCTGGAACGACAATTTCCTCTGGATCTAAACTTCCAAGCGGGACTATTTCTTCTGCTTCTACAATTGTTATATCCCCAGCCATAGCTACATGGGGATTCATATTTCGTGCACTTTTGTCAAATAAAAGATTACCAAACGGATCTGCCTTTTTCGCATATACAATTGAAACTTCAGCAGTTAATGCTGTTTCAACTAAGTAGGTCTTACCATTCATTTCAACTGTTCGTTTTCCCTCTTCCACAATCGTATCAACACCAACATCAACTAAAACACCACCAAGACCAACGCCACCAGCGCGAATACGCTCTGCTAATGTTCCCTGCGGAGAAAACTCAATTTGTAATCTTCCCTCGTTTAGTTGCCTTCCTGCATTTGGATTGGAGCCAATGTGAGAAGTAATTATTGATTTAACTCTTTCATTTGTAACAAGACGACCGATACCTACATCAGGAAATCCAGTGTCATTTCCAATTAAATTTAAATTTGTAACGCCTTTTTCTAAAATTGCCTGTATTAAAGATGGAGGGGATCCAATCCCTCCAAATCCCCCAAACATCAATGTCATATCATCATGGAACAAAGAAATTACTTCCTCAATTTCTTTTAATTTACCGAATGTATTTGTAATAGTTGTCATGCGATACTATGCCCTCCTTTTTGCATCATTTCTTCCACACTTTTAGAGAAAATTGAAAGTAATTCATCTAACTCGGAATATGTAGTTGTCATTGGCGGTGCTACAAGCAGTGCACTATCTTCTTTTCCTGCTTGCCCTGAAACTGCTTGGTATAAAAGTAGACCATTTTTAGCTGCAACTGAAATAAGCTCTGACGCTTTTGTAAACGGTTGCAATTCTACTCCGATTAGCAACCCTTTTCCGCGCACATCAGCAATGATTGTCGATTGTTGCTGAACTTTCTGTAAGCCTTTTATTAAATACTCTCCCTTTTCTGCTGTTTTTTCAGGAAGATTATATTTCTCCATATATTCAATAACAGCTAAAGCCGTTGCTGCAGACAATGGATTTGCACTTAACGTATGACCGCTCATTACTGAACGTGATCCACGTAATATTGGTTCCATAACACGATCACTTACAACTGTCGCTGCCATCGGTGTATATCCCGCTCCTAACCCTTTACCAAGTGTCATAATATCCGGCTCTACGCCCCAATGCTCCATCGCAAACCATGCTCCAGTACGACCAAGCCCAGTCATTACTTCATCCGCAATAAATAAAATATCGTAATGGTCGCAAATCTCTTTAATGACTTTATAATAGTCCTTCGGCGGAACAACCGCGCCTCCAGCTGCTCCGATAATCGGCTCAGCAATAAAAGCAGCAATATGCTCTGCACCAATTCTTTCAATTGATCTTTCTAGTTCAGTCGCACATGCCAGCTGACAAGTTGGATATACTTTTTGAACAGGACATCTGAAACAATATGGAGCTGGTATAGTCGGATAATCTTCCAAAATAGATACGAAACGTTGTCTACGTAGTGGATGCCCAGACATCGATAAAGCACCCATCGTAATACCGTGATAACTCATCCATCTTGATAAAATTTTATGTTTCCCTTGAATACCTCGCTCTTGAAAATGCTGAATTGCAATTTTCATAGCTGTTTCATTCGCTTCCGTGCCACTATTTACAAAAAAACTCCAGTTCAAATCTCCTACACTTAAATCACTTAACTTCTTCGCTAATTTTTCAGCTGGTTCACTCGTAAACTGTGATCTATAAACGAAAGCAATCTCCTCAGCTTGCTTTTTAATAACGTCTGCAATCTCCTTTACGCCATGCCCAATACCTGCCGTAATTGCTCCTGACGAACCATCAAAATATTTATTGCCATTTTGATCATACAAATAAACACCTTTTCCATGTGAAATCATTGGATACGGCTGACCAACAAGTGGTTTAATTAAGTAATCGCGCATAGCGCTCCCCCATTTCTCCAATTTGTATATATATATGAAGAAAATTGACGTTTCTTTCATAAAAAAGAATCCTCTGCAAAAGCAGTGAATTTATCAAAAAACTATTATAAAATATACAAATGAGTGCTTAAAATTTTTATAAAACAGAAAATTCAGAACTAAAAAACCGAAGACCAACCCTTTTCTATACGCCCAAATAACCCTCCTTTTTATATGAAATGACTACATCACCAAATGTTTTTATAGCATAATGCCAGCTGCCCTTAAATGCCGACATTCTGTACACTTCGACGGAACTCCCGTTAAACTCCTTCCTATTATCCTACTTTAAATTGCATATTTTAAAACAAATTTCGACACCCACCTTACTAATCAATTCAGATTCCTATTCATTATGTAAACTTTTCAGTTTTAAACTATAAAAAAAGAACCGATTAACCACACTAATCAGTTCGTCATGACGCTCTCTTATGGGTTAATACTGTCAATTGCTAAAATAAATAGAAAAATGAAGTTTACAAATTCATCCTACAGCCTATAACACAAAACCTTTTCATAACTTCATTCACAATTACTATCGGGATATCCCTATCCCGAAGTGGCACTCCTTTCCTCAGATTCAAAGTATCTTTCCTTTATAATTTATGTAGGACAATTATCACTTTGTATGTGTATTTGCCTATAATTAAAAAAATCCCTAGTTTTCTAGCGATTTTTGGACATGTATTCAATATGTTAATTGAAATGCACTTTCAATTTGGCATTTATTTTACTTTCGTACAGTCATATGTACTGCTTTACTCTGCGAAATTCTCGTAAGCACCAGCACCTCTTTATGAAAACATATTTGTTGTCAATTTTTAATTTTCCCTTTATAAAATCATTTTTTTTGCATAACCGCTTTCTTGCTTCGCATATAGTTTTAATGATGACAAAGGAGGAATGTTCATGTCTCAATCTGAAATCGAAAAATATGGACAAGAAGTTACACAATACGAACAACTCGCACGTTACTATCAGTTTCGTAATCCTAAAAAATATATAGAATTATATATGAAATATTACGATGCACTATCAAAACTTGTACAGGCGTATGAAACAAGAGACTCACAAGAAGCTGCTTTACCGTCACATATAAGAATTTTTCATGCCGATCCAAATATACCAGCGGTTGACATTTTAGTAAACGGACAAAAGGTTATTAAAAATATTTCATTTAAGCAATTCAGCCCTTATTTATCATTAGTGCAAGGTAAATACCGTATAGATATTGTTCCTGTCGGAAATGAAACTCCAATCTTTTCAGCGTTGGTACCAATAATGGGAAATCATACTTATACTCTTGCTGCAATAAATAGTGATAATCACCTACAATTACAGCCTATACTTGATAATACACATTTACCAGCTGGTCAAGCCAAAATACGGTTTGCACATTTCTCTCCAGATACCCCTGTTGTAAACGTAGATTTAAAAGATGGAGATCATTTATTTGAAAATGTACTCTTTAAACAAATAACAGATTTTTTGCAAGTTAGCCCTGGTACAGCAGATATTGAAATTTCACTCGCAGATAATAAAAACGTTTTATTGACTATACCAAAATTCAATGTTGAACCAAATGTTATTTATACAATTTCAATAGTAGGTTATTCAACTAAAGATCCTAAATTAGAAGCCGTTATACTCACAAATTAAAACAGTCTACACCATTCATTTGGTGTAGACTGTTTATTTTTGAAATGCAATTTGAAATTCTGTCCAATCGTTATCTGATCGACACATAATGGATCCATTATGTTTTTCCACAATTTGTTTACATACAAATAATCCAATACCAGTTCCTAACTTTTTAGTAGTTACAAATGGTTCAAAAATCGTTTCTACATTTTCAGCTGGAATCATTGGTCCATTATTTTTTATCACAATTCGAATAGCTTGATCTTCTTCAAATACATCAATGATAATTTTTCGTTCTTCTTTCATTGATTCAAGAGCATCAATTGAATTCATTAATATGTTTAAAAATACTTGTCTCACTTCACTCCGATAACCAACAAGCGGAATTGGATACGGTAAATTCTTTTCAATCAAAACATTCGCATTGACCAAACTCGGATATAAGAATTGTATAATGTCTTGAAACAAGTCATTAAGCCAAAACCGTTCCGATTCATTCCACATTTCTTTTTTCGATACGAGTAAAAATTGCGAAATACGAAAATTTAATTGATCTAATTCATGCGAAATAATATCTAAATACGATAAACTCGGATGATCCGCCTTTAATAATTTAACAAACCCCATAATGGAAGTAAGCGGATTACGAAATTCATGTACAAAACTAGCTGACATTTGCCCTAAAATCGTCAGCCTTTCTTTATGTGTTTCATTAATATATTGCTGTTTTTCCTCTAAATTCTTCGATATAATTTCCGAGTATTTTAAAACGGTATAATAAATTAATTTGTCAAAACAAGTATGTATTTTTGCCATAATTGGTTTCAATTCACGAGCGCTAACATCTAATTCACACATCGCTTCGAAAAGTTCATTTCTTCCCACGTTTGCGTTATAAACAAAATCTCCAATATTCGCATCTGCTCCAGCACGTTCAATAGCAATTTTCTCACATAACGGTTGAAGATAATTTATATCTTTATCTTCCATAATAAGTTCGATAATTAACTCTAGTAAATCCTCTCCATTTTGAACTACTTCTAGTTTAAATGGATCTTTTTCGGAAATTATCATTTTGTTTTTCCAGTTCTCTACGAATTGGTGCCTATTGTTTTTCAAGTGTGAACAAAATATTTCTTTAATATCCTTATCGATTGGAAAAACCTCCATTCCCTCCATTTCCATACGACGAATACCCTTTATATTTTGAATATTAACACAAAAAATACGATTCGTTAATAGATTTTTGTCACATTTTGTTAATTTCTGTTGATAAAATTATTTTTTCTTTCTTATTTAACTAATTGTATACAAATCCCCTTTTTCCTTCACATATTTTCATTATTTCCGTAGTCAAAACGACTTTTTTTTGCATCATTTTTAATTCTTGCGTACAATAGAAAATGAAAGGTGTGAAAAATATGGTAAATAAAAATGTGGAAGATTATCTCCAAGAAGGCATTTACGGCCAAAAGCAAAACAAACCAGAAGAACGTAATATGTATTTAACTACATTACGTGAGCGTGTGGAAATCGCTTTAACAATCGGTCAAGTAATGCAAAGTAATGTATACTCTGAAGTGGCGGGTAGCATGCGCTCTTCTCAATCATTACAACTCCTCCTAAATGGTGGCATTGCTTACCCACATTTATCAAAATACATTAAATTAGCAAACGAAAAAAATGTTCCTTTTACAATTGTTCAAAATAAAGATACAAAAACACCAATCGGTTTAGTATTAACTCATGCTACTGCTATAGATAAAGAACAAATTTATGTAGAAGATACTATTTTCAAACAAGAAATGAAGTAAAAGTTACACTTAATTAAATAGTTACTAGAAGCGTAAAAAACGAGTATGGAATCGTAAACATTTCCTACTCGTTTTTTAGTGCAAGTTTTAAGTTTTTCCACTTTATTTTTTAATACATACTAATTTCATTTCTGTCATTTCTTCTATTGCATATTTAATTCCTTCGCGTCCCATGCCACTTTCTTTCACACCACCATAAGGCATATGATCTACTCTGAACGTTGGAATATCATTAATCATGACACCACCAACCTCTAGCTCATCAATTGCACGCATTGCTTTAAATAAATTATTTGTAAATACTCCTGCCTGTAAGCCGTAACGCGAATTATTTACTTGCTCAATCGCTTCATCAAATTCTTTAAATGTATTTACTGTCATGAGTGGACCGAATACTTCTTGGCACTGCACAGATACATGATCTGGAACATTTGTTAATACAGTCGGTTCAAAAATTCTTGCATCCTGCTTCTTACCACCACATAAAACAGTTGCTCCTTCCTTAATTGCTTCTTGAACCCACATATCAATTCGCTCTACATCTTTTTTTGAAATTAAAGCTGATACATCTGTTTCCTCAAGCAATGGATCACCAACAACAACTGATTCCATCGCTTTCTTTAGCTTTGAGAGAAATTCATGTATTTTCGTTTCATGTACAAAAACACGTTGTACTGAAATACAAACTTGCCCATTATTAACAAATGCTCCCCATTTTACACGTTCAATTATTTCATCTGTTAACTCTACATCTTCATCAATAATAACAGCAGCATTTGAGCCTAGTTCTAACGTAACTCGTTTTAGCCCAGCCTTTTGTTTTATTCCGATTCCAACTTTTGGACTTCCGGTAAAAGTAATAGAAGCAACGTAATCATTTTTGACGATTGCCTCACCAACCGTGGAGCCAGGGCCAGAAATGATATTTAAAGCTCCATTTGGCAATCCTGCCTCTTCAAATAACTCAACTAATGCATAAGATGATAATGGCGTTTGATCAGCTGGCTTTAATACAACTGTATTTCCGGCAGCGATTGCTGGTCCAACTTTATGCGCTACTAAATTTAATGGGAAATTAAATGGTGTAATAGCCCCTATAACCCCAATCGGCTTTCGGATTGTATATGCAATACGCCCATCTGCACCAGGTGCGGCGTCTAATGGCAATGTCTCACCATATATACGCTTCGCTTCTTCAGCTGCAAATTTGTATGTTTGAACAGTACGATCTACTTCTCCCCTTGCAGCACGTATTGGTTTTGCAGCTTCTTTTGCAATAATCTCTGCAAATTCTTCTCTTCTTTCATCCATTTTTTGTGCAACTTTCTCTAAAATAGTCGCACGATCATATGCAGATAATTTATTCATTTTTGTCATTGCATTTTTTGCAGCGGTAACAGCCTCTTTTACATCTTCTTCCGTGCCTTGTGCAATTTCCGCTAATGTTTCTTCAGAATATGGTGCGTATAATGGTTTATACGTGTTTACAGATTTCCAATCTCCATTTATATATAAATGCTTTTTCATAATTCTTCTCCTTCCAAATATATGTATACAACAATACTTCACCTAGTGAAAGGTTTGACTTATGTCATTGTATCATAGCCCTTATCCCTCAAAAAACATTATGCTCAAAAAAACTCTGCTATATAGCAGAGTTTACGAGCTAATTTGCTCTTGTAACGAAATTTGTTTTTCATCTTCTAAAATAACAATCGATTCTACTATCTTTGTAACTTCTAATCTTTTTATATAATGTCCATCTAATTCTTTCACACAAAACTTATAATTTTCAATTTCAATGGAATCCTCTTCAGCAATCTCTATATTCTTCGTTAAAATCCAACCACCGATTGTATCAACACCATCATCATCAATCCCTAAACCAAATAACGTATTCACTTCACTAACAAGTACTTTTCCCTCTAGTATCGTCTTCGTTTCACTAACTTGTTGAATTTCTGGCTGCTCATCCGTATCAAACTCATCCTGAATATCTCCAACAATTTCTTCCAGAATATCTTCAACAGTAACAAGTCCAGATGTTCCACCATATTCATCTATCAATATAGCAATATGTGTTCTTTCTTTTTGCATTTTCAAAAACAAATCATGAATTGGAATAGAATCGATAACTAAAATAATTGGTCTCACATATTGCTCTACTGTCTTCTTATTAACAGCTTTATGTTGTACAAACTCAGTAAAAATATCTTTAAAATTCACAAAACCTATTACGTGGTCTTTGTCGCCATCAACAACTGGATATCTTGTATATTTTTCGCGAGACATTTTTTGCAAAGCTTCTTCAGCAGGCATTTCTTTACTTATAATATTCATTTCAGTTCGAGGTACCATTATTTCTTTTGCAATCCGATCATCAAATTCAAAAATTTTATTTACATATTTATATTCAGATTGATTAATCTCACCATTTTTATAACTTTCTGAAACTAACAACCGTAATTCTTCTTCTGAATGAACCTCATCATGCCCCTTCGGCGGTTTCAGCCCTAGCAGCTTCGTAATGATTCGAGCTGAACCATTTAATAGCCAAATGAATGGGAATGCAATACGATAAAAGAAAATTAACGGCTTAGAAACAAGCAAACTCACTTGTTCAGATTTTTGAATTGCAAATGTTTTTGGGGCCAATTCCCCTATTACAACATGTAAAAAAGTAATTAACAAAAATACTAAAGTTACAGCAAAAATGTCTGCTAGTTGAGTAGAGATATTCCAATTTGCAAAAAGCGTATCAAACATTTGCTTTAACGCAGGTTTACCAAACCACCCAATTCCTAAAGCTGTAACAGTAATTCCTAACTGACAAGCAGATAAATATTCGTCTAAGTTTGTAATGACTGTTTTGACCGATGTTGCACGATTATTTCCTTCTGCAATTAAATAGTCAATTCGTGAACTTCTCACTTTAACAATTGCAAATTCTGCTGCAACGAAAAATGCCGTTAAGGCAATTAAAACAATCACTATACTTATACTATATATGTCCAAATACTTTTCCTTACTTACTTTGTAAGCAAGGAAGCCACCTCCTACTTAATTTTATTCAAGTGAAGTAAGCATTCTAATACTCTAACAAAATTCTACATTAGCAACCACCTTTTTATATATTATATGCATACATAAAAAAGATATTTATCATTATGATAATCTAATTCATTTACACTCGTCAAATTATTCCAAATGTTACGATAAGACATTTTTATTTAAAAGAACTATTCTCCTCAACTCAATTTCGTGAAAAAACACTTTCTTTGCCGATTCCACACTTCTTTTGTCGCACTAGAAGGGAACTTACTTCATAGCTCGAAATCATTCAACAGGATATATATAGGAGGGATTATTTTGGAATATAAAACACCATTTATCGCAAAGAAATTAGGTGTTAGCCCAAAGGCTGTTGTCCGGATCGCGCAACAATTAAATCTTACGATAGAGAAAAACAAATATGGCCACTTTATTTTCACACAAGAGGATGTCGATCAAATGTTAGAACACCATCGATTTCAAATAGAGCAATCTCAAAATTCTCAATCTACTCAAAAGGCTTCCTCAAATGAAGTTGAGGAATTAAAAACTCAAGTTAATACAATTGTTCAAAACATATCATCGAATGATTTTGAGCAATTAGCTAATCAATTAAACACTATTACGAGAAGACTTGATCGAATGGAAGAACAAATGCAAGATAAGGCAAATGATGTCGTCACGTACCAACTTTTACAACACCGTCGTGAAATGGAGGAAATGTTAGAGCGAATTCAAAAGTTAGAAGCTGCCCTAACGAAAGAAGAACCCATTTATATTACTCCGGATTCAAAACCAACATATGAACGAGAAAAGAAACCGAAGCGCCGCAAAATGATTTTTAGTATATTTGGATTATAATTTTTAGACCCTTATTAAAATAATAAGGGTCTTTTTTAATGAAGAGTTATATCCTATACAAATATTATTCTCTTTATTATACATATTCACTTCGCTTTATTTCGTTAACATAATATTTTTACTGTATTCTGTAATTAATGCCTGTGCATGAGCATTCCCTTGAATCACATCACGAAATTCTTTTAAAGAATACAAATGCGTAACCCCTTTTCGAGCATGAATTCTTACTGGTACACCTTGTAAAGTATCATGAAACTGAAAAGGATTATCTATTGGTTCAATTGGAAAACCAAGTGTAAGTAAATACATATACATTCTTTTTGTTACTGCTGCAATGTACCATTCAGCTTTTGTTTCTAACGCATGTATAAATAAAATAGCTGTTAGCCTTTTGAAATGTCCTCTTCCACGAGACGTTTTCGAAATACTTAACTTGCCTATTTCATATACATTCTTCAAATCTTTTACTAAATCATTTTTAGAAAACGGATAGAAAAACTCAGAATTCGATTGTTCAGGTACCGTATACTTAATACATTCTACTGTACCAATAGGATGTTCATCTTCTATTAATAAAAATCGTGATGGATTTAAATTACGTTCTACGAACATTAAGTTTCTTTCTTCACAAAAATCTCCCCATAGTTGCTCGAACCCAAAATGTTCTTCCTTTGTTTGAACACGCTGGAACATATTTAACCGCCTTTCCCATCGCCGCTCTGTTTTTTTGATAACGCTTTCACTATCTATCATATAAGAACAAATCTTCGTATGCAACTAAAAATATTTATGACTTATTATATTCTGCAAAATGAATTAGATTCCAATTTAATCGACTTTTATCCCGCGCTCACATTCCTTTTAATAACACATTTGTAGCACTTTTCAAATCTAAATTACACTACGTTTCTTTCCATACAGCATATAATTCTTCTTAATCTAAAGAAATCCTTTATGAAAAAGGATTTCTTTTACTTCTTAATGCTTTTTAGCCATTTTTCAAAAATTTGTACCATCCCATGTTTTCCAGCTAATTTCTCTTCCCCTTGTTTCGTCTTATATGGATATAACTGCAAGAAAACACCGCATCCAGACTCAATTTTTTTACTATGCATATGGCTTCCTGGATATACACAAATGACTTCATAAATTGACCTTCGATAATAGACTCGCTTTCCATCCTGTTCTTCTACATACTTTATAGACCAGTACTTATACATTTGCTCAGTTGCTTTCGTATTTCCGACGTGCTGAAAAATATTGTACATTGGACTATACTTCACTTCAATAATAATAGAAGATTTATATACGTATTTCCCATCTTCTTTTACATAACAGTCTAAGCGAATATCTGGCTTCTTCGTATCCTCACCATTGTAAAAATTACTACCTTTACTTAATGCAATAAGAGGATGTGTTTCAATTAAGTCATTAAATGCGACATGCACCTTTATATCATCTCGTTCTAAAACTACTGTCGTTCCATCTTGTAATCCATCTACATAAAAATGTTCTTGTATTTGTTCACGGATGGAGTTTCTAGCCTCAAAACCAATTTGCTCTAAAAGTGAAATAACGATAAAAAAAGCGTAATATTCATACACTAAAAACGTTGGCTTATAAACAAATAATAATGATGGAGATTGATCCGTATATTGCGGGAGTACTTCTAAATGATGTAGTAATTGTTGATGTGGTATCGGTAAATCATGTAAGTTCATGTTACTTGTTTCAGTAACTTCCCTCCAAAATGAAGAGTGCATTAACATTTGAAAGTATTGTACATTTTCATGCACAATATGCGCCAATATCTTATATTCTTGTATTTTCATTGAGCTCTTTCGTAAATCGGCTTCTTTTAGTAAATGTATATTTTTATATTTTTGCTTCTCTCTATCGGTTACTGATCCATTACGCTCAATTGTTTGTATAATCGTTTTTACAGCTTGAAACTCTTCTGATTTTTTCTTTTTTTCTCTTTCTAATATTTCAATTGTTTGACGTAAAAAACTTTTAGCTTCAATTAAATAATGATAAAATTGCATCGCTTTATATTTAAGAAATGCATTTTCCTTACTATTTTTTTGTTCCATAAACTTACGATTATAATGTTTGGCATAAGGTTTTCGTTCTGCCACTATAGTTCCTTTTCTTGTTGGCTTTCGCTCTTTTCCTTCCCATTTATATTCATTTATAAATTTTGAGCTTGATTCTATTTTCTTAAAGATTTGCTTTATCATTTTCATTTTTTGCGGTAACTTTCTAAGTAACACTAAATAAGACGAATCCTCAATATCGCTAAGTGCAGAGAAGGTTTTTTTATAGTAACCTCTATCCAAAATCAACTCATTTAAAATTGACTTCACATAGTCTTGAATCATTTCAAATTGATCATCAAAAAAGTTTTTCGGTACGATTTGAAATGCGCCATAATACGTTGTATCTTCTATACGCACTTCAAAATGGTATAGACCACAGCGCCATGGATAAAAGAATTCTGTTTTCCCGTGTTCATATATTAATACTCTTTGTTTTTTTTCATTTATTTCATATTGAGCCTCTTTTATATTTTTCTGTCCCTCATATACTTTATTCCATATAAAAGTAATATTCATTGGGATTTCATAATTGTACTGCAATCTTATTGGTTTTAATTCTTGTACTTTATAAATACATTGAACTAATGCTGTAGTAGATGTACAAAGACGATTTAATAAAATATAATCTCCTTTCCCCTCATTTCCAATGATTAACTTTAATACAAAAGGGAGCGTTTCATTCGTATCAACGATTTTTGTTTCATAACGCCCTTCATTTTGCATATCCATACAACTCCAGTTCTCTACGTTTTTCTCGTATATATGCTAAAGAGTGTTCAAATGTAGATACTCTGTTTGCAAGTGTAGATTGCAAAAGAGGTACTAAGGTCGCCCCCCTTTTTGCTTCTTCAGAAAGTAAAGGCCCAACCATCATTTCGGTCCCTCTGATTTTCGTCAATACACGCTGCTTTATTTGTAAATCAAACCCCTCTTCTCTACTAATCATATAGGTATGGTTATTTTGAAACGGTATGTTTTGCAAATAAGTCGCAATTGCATTTGCACATCGGAAAGAAATTCCCTTAGACGCGTCATGTGATGACAATACGACATGCAACTTATCTAATAGCTCTAATTCTTCTTCAGAAAACACTTCAATCATCGCTTTATTTCTCATCCAATTTATCCGAAATTCTCCCGCCGTTACTTTCAAAGGTGGATGTAATACGACTTTCCCCTGTTCCATGCCCATCTCACAAAACGGAATTTTCTGTAACGTTATTAGGTTCGTTCGGTCTAATAATCGATCAGAGAGCTCTTTCGTTGTTTCATCAAAATTTACAGTACCTACAAATATAATATTTTCTCCAATTTCAACTGTTGATGGAATTGAATTCTCTATGTCCTGTACACCCTCATACAAGTTTAAAATACGATTTTTTGTTTCAAGTTCAAGAACAGATAGAAACGGAGTAAACCAATGCTCAATATGAGACATGTTCATTTCATCAAAAACGATTATATACAGTTGATTTGGATTTTCTTTCGCCTTCATTAACGTCCTAACTAACTTCGCTTCAGATTCAATAAAAGTACCGTTTGGATGAAGGTAACCAAGTAAATCATGTGGTTCTTGATACGATGGCGAAATTGGAATCCAAACCAACTCTTCCCCATACTGTAACCCTAATGCTTCTGCATAAGTTTGCACAAAACGTGATTTCCCAACGCCCGGTATACCACCAAGAATCGTTAACATATTTGTTTTTACACTTATATGGAAATTATAAATATCCGTTTCATCCAAATATAACCCTTTATTATGCACCATACTTTGTACATACTGTAAAAAGGACGATTCACGCTCATCCCATTCCCATTCATCTTTTTGTATTTTTATATCCTCTACTTCAACTAGCTTACCTTCTTCATGCATTCGTTTTTTTAATTGCTCATATACATAATCACTTACAAAATATAATTGATCTTCTACCGCTATTTCTACATACTTCGTCCAGTCACTGCAGTTTATATATTTACATTCACGTTTCTGTTCAAAATAGGCGATTGAGCTAATTGATGACTTTAGGGATATGTTTCCGTACAGTCTTCCATCGTGCCACAATAATTCGGGAGGCTCAAAGTCTTTCGGAAATTTTGGCATAAGAAATGATAAATAACCGTTGCTAAGTTTTCGCTCTAAAGATTCTCTTTTTTTATGATTTGTAACTTTAGGTGCCGGAATCATTTTATAGCTGCTTGCTATTTCTTTCGGTTCTTCTGTACATATTAACTCCACGTATACATTTCCTCTTTCATAATAAAGACGAAACATTACTAATTGCTTTTCTAATTTCCTCTTCTTTAATTCCGAAAAGATTTTTTCATTCTTTTTATTGCTACATAACCCTTCAAATACATATGGTTCATTTGTAAATTGTTCCTGTAAAGTGAATGGTATTGGCGATAAGCAGTGTACAAAGAAATTCTCTCCACTCTTCTCTTTCTCAGCTTTTGTAAATTTCCCTAAAAATCTCATATAGTACATTCGTTTTATAAAACTTGGCTGAAGAGCTTTATGTAATTTCACCTTAGTCACCTTCTTTTTTCATACTATTCTTAGTGTATGAAAGAAACGAAAAACTAGAAATAAAAAACCTGACGTTATCCGCCAGGTTCAAAATAAAAACTTATATTAATGAGAAGGAAATGCTTTTTTCTCTTGTAAAATTGCATTATGAGCAATTTTCATTTTCGCAAGTACGTAACGTAATCGATCTTCAGCGTTTTCATCTTTACTTATTTGTAATTCGGCCAAATTTTCAACAGAACTTGCTAAATTTTCAATGACTCCTCTTAGTTCAGGATGATGATTAAAAAAAGATTCTTGCACTAATACTTTCCTTAACTCACTAGCTAAATCAATTATTCTAGACAACTGTTCTTTTTCTTCCATTCTCATCCCTCCTGAATATCTTATGTAGTAAATATTCTCTAAACAAAGAAAAAAGCCCTTTAAATGAAAAGGACTTTTTACATTTTTATATTTCCAGTTAATAACATATATATTGATGTGATAGCCGCAACAATAATTGCCCACATCACATACTTCTCTGCACCTACAAAGCAACGGTTCCCTTGTTCTTTTCTTGCAAACGTGTAAACAATAATTCCAATTCCATACACAATTGAAACGAGTAGTAAATTCTTTAAACCAGCTGCATAAAGAAGCCATACAGAGTAAATAGAAGCAATTAAAGCTAACGCTCCGTTTTTTAATTTAGCGTCTTTTAGTTCGTTTGTAATGACTAATTTAAATTGGAATAACGCTGATAATAAATATGGTAATAAAATTGATGTTGATGCAATGAAATACATAATTTGATATGTTGATTCCGAAAACAAAACGATGATAAATATAATTTGGGCAACACCATTTGAAATCCATAATGCCATGTGCGGTGTTTGCTTCTTATTTGTTTTCGTAAAGACTTTCGGAAATACGCCATCTTTTCCTGCTACATGAGAAATTTCAGAAACAAGTAAAAACCAGCCAATTAATGTACCGACAAGTGAAGCAACTAATCCGATGTTAATCGCAACTGCACCCCATGGACCAACAACGTGCTCTAATACATGTCCCATGGACGGAGTTTCTAACACAGAAAGTTCGCCTCTTGTCATAGCTCCCATTGACAGGACAGAAATTAAAATATAAATGGACATTACTAAAATAAGTCCCAATACTGTTGCCTTACCAACATCTCGACTATTCTTCGCTCTTCCAGATAATACAACCGCTCCTTCAACTCCAATGAAAACCCAAAGTGTTACAAGCATTGTATTTTTCACTTGGCCAAGTATAGCGGAAAGTGAGATCGTTCCTTCTCCCCAAAAATCATGTGTAAATGTGTCCCAGCGAAAGGCTGTTACCATTACAACAATAAATAAAACGATTGGAACTAACTTCCCTATTGTTGCGATCACATTCATAATAGAAGCTTCACGGATTCCAAATAAAATTAAAAAATGAAGTGTCCATAATAAAAGTGATGCCCCAACGATAGACGCAACATTATTTCCTCCTTTGAAAATTGGAAAGAAATAACCTAATGTACTAAACAGTAACATAATTGTTGCGACATTACCTAAGATTCCTGCTAGCCAATATCCCCAAGCACTATTAAACCCAATATATTCACCGAAACCAGCACGTGCATAACTATAAATTCCACCTTCAAGTTCCGGTTTTTGTCTTGCTAACGTTTGATATACGAGCGCAAGTGGAATCATTCCCATCGCTGTAATACACCAGCCAATTATTATTGCACCACTGTTTGCTCCTACTGCTAAATCATGCGGTAAACTAAAAACACCGCCACCAACCATTGTTCCAACTACTAATGCGATTAATGGAAAAAATCCTAACTTCTTTTCTATTTGTACCACCCCATCTGTCATTCTAGGTGTTATGTTCGTTCAACTATTAAAGTCACCTTTTTCTCTAATAGACGTTTCTCTTATATTTTTTCAGGAAAACATTACTTATTCTAAAAGAAAATGAGCAAAAATGGAATACTTTTTTGAAAAAATGTATAAGTATGCACAAAAAAACCGCTCATTTTGTAATGAACGGTCATTTCAAACATATAAATTTGTATATTTCTTGTAAATTTAACGAAGTAACTTCTCTTTTTGTAAAAATTGTTTTGCGACTTCTTCACTACTTTTACCATTTACGTTAACTTCATAATTCATTTTTCGCATTTCTTCATCTGTAATCTTTCCAGATAATTTATTTAATACCTTTTCAAGTTCAGGATATTTCTGTAACGTTTCTTTTCTTAATAATGGTGCTCCTTGATAAGGTGGGAATAACCCTTTATCATCTTTCAGCACTTTCAGTCCGTATTGCTCCAATTCACTATCTGTTGAATATGCATCAATTACGTTAACATCTCCAGATTCAATTGCGCTATAACGCAGCTTCGGCTCCATCGTTTTAACATTCGAGAACTTATAGTTATATAATTTTTGCATTCCTTTATAACCATCTTCACGATCAGCAAATTCCAATGTAAATCCTACTTTAGCTTCCTGCGCAACATTCCCTAAATCAGAAATTGTATTTATATTCTTTTGATCTGCTATTTTTTTCGGCATAGCTAGTGCATATGTATTGTTATACTCCATTGGCTTCAACATAATCATATTATATTTCTTTTCCATTCCAATGCGAGCCTGCTCATATACTTCATCACGATTTGTACTCTTTGGTTCTTCTTTCACGAAAGTAGATAAAGCTGTTCCTGAAAATTCTGGGTATATATCTACTTCTCCTGATTTCAACGCTTCAAATACAAATGCTGTTTTCCCAAGACCTGGTTTTAATTGTACGTGTAAATCTGTATCTTGTTCAATAAGCTGCTTATACATTTGAATTAAAATTTCAGGTTCTGATCCAAGTTTGCCCGCAATAACAATATCTTTCTTTTCTGTACTCCAAAGAAATGGAGAAGCAATCATTATGCAAACAATACATATCGTCAATATAACACGCTTAGAAGAGCGTTTCGGTCGTTCAAGTATGCGAAGTACTATATCAAAGAATAAAGCGAGTAACGCGGCTGGCACGGCCCCTAAAATGATAAGTGCATGATCATTTCGATCTATACCTAATAATATAAGCTTACCGAGCCCACCAGCACCAATGAGAGCTGCTAATGTAGCCGTTCCAACAATTAATACCATCGCTGTACGAATACCGGCCATAATGATAGGCAATGCAAGAGGAAGTTCTACCTTCCACAATCTTCTCCAACTATTCATCCCCATAGCTTTCGCGGCTTCTATTAGAGATTCATCTAATTCCCTTATTCCTGTATATGTATTTCGTAAAATAGGTAATAGTGCATACACAACTAATGCGATAATCGCTGGAAGTTTTCCGATTCCTACTAATGGAATTAATAGTCCGAGTAATGCAAGTGATGGCACTGTTTGCATTACTGCAGAAGTTCCTATTATAAATTCAGCCATTCGTTCTTTTCTTGTTAATAAGATGCCAAGTGGCACCGCTATAATTACTGCAAAAAATAATGAAATAAGCGATATTTGTAAATGCTCACTTAATGCAGTTAGTAATTCTATTTTTCGTTCTTGGAACGTTTGTATAAAATTAGTCACTGTTTAGCCTCTTTCCTTCATTTGTTCAACAATGTAATTGACAATATGACGACTTGTTAACGCTCCAATATATTGACCGTTTTTTTCAACTGGAACGACCTCCTCATCACGCACACGAACTAACGCTTCTTGTAAAGAAGAATGTAATGATAGCGCCTGCCCTTCTAATTGCACACTTTGATCAAGCGGTAATACATCTGCTACACTTTTCCCCTGATACCAAGTTCGTCCGCGATTTCCAATAAACTCCTCTACAAATTCATTTTTCGGATTATGTATAATTCCTTCTGGTGTATCTAGTTGAACAACTTTTCCTTCTTTCATAATACAAATGCGATCTCCAAGTGATAATGCTTCTTGCATATCATGTGTTACAAATACGATTGTTTTTTGAATCTTTTTTTGCAACTGTACAATATCCTTCTGAAGCTGTTCCCTACTTAATGGATCTAACGCACTAAATGGTTCATCCATAAGAACGATTTTCGGGTTTGCAGCTAATGCTCGCACGACACCGACACGTTGTTTTTGTCCTCCTGATAATTCATCAGGCATACGATCTCGATATATATCCGAATCTAATCCAACCATATGTAACAAGTCATCGACGCGTGCTTTTATTTCCTTTTTGCTCCATTGCCTCATTTCAGGAACAACCGCAATATTTTCAGCGATTGTCATATGAGGAAACAAAGCAATCTGTTGCAACACGTATCCTATATCCCAACGTAATTCGTTTATATTATATTGTTGAATATCTTTTCCATCGATTAAAATCGATCCTTCAGTCGTTTCGATTAAACGATTAATCATCTTCATTGTCGTTGTTTTCCCGCAACCACTCGGACCGATGAGAACAAAAAATTCTCCCTTTTTAATTTCTAAATGCAATGAATCGACTGCTTTCGTGCCATCTTCATACGATTTTGACACATGATTAAATTGAATCACAAATACAACTCCTTTAATGTTGTTTCCTTTATTTTGATGGAATATGGCATTCATTTCAAATAATACGCTTTTAAATTAAAAAAGAGCTCACATTTGAGCTCTAACGGTCGAACAATATTGTTTTCATAATAGCAGCATATTCGCGAACATACATTTTTCTCTTAGAACGAATTGGTGTTTCAGCAGCTAGTGCCTCCATCTTCATGCCTAAACGCTTTGCAATTATTTTCGTTCGATATAAATGATACGTATTACTTACAACTACCGCATGTTTCACATTATATAAATCCATACTAAACTTTAAGTTTTCATACGTATTTGTAGATTGATCTTCTATTAAAATACGACTCTCATCTATACCATGTACCATTAAATAGTTTCTCATGCTGTGAGCTTCCGGTATATCTTCATCTTCTCCTTGACCACCTGAAACAATTACTTTCGCTTCAGGATGGGAAAATAAATACTCCAACGCTACATCCAAACGATTTTGAAGAGATAAAGACGGTCTATCTCCAAATAACTTTGCACCCAGTATAAGAACGTACGGAGAGTGATAGCTCAACTTTTCACGAGCAACTTTGTTCATTCGAAACGTCATATAAATGATGTATAGTGGCGGTAATAATAAAATGATAAGAAAGATCCATTTGTTCATAAATAAGTTTGCACTCCCTTTCTTTTTATTATATAAAAAAAGAAAGGGGGGCAGAAGTGTTTTTTTAAACGATTGATTTATTAGAAACATTCGCCGCTACTTTACGTTGTGATAGTACATAATAAATAGCTATTCCTAATGAGAAGATCAATATGCAGCTTAATACGTAAAACGGAAGCATTACTCCGGCTTTAGATACACCCGCTGTAAACAACATTAATAATACAATTCGTATTCCAGTACCAATTAGGCGAAATAAGCTGTCTACACGTCCCATTACTTCATTTGGAATTTCCTCCATCATCAATACATTTCTCGCCACTCTTGTCCCCGCATTTCCAATTGCATGAAAAATCGCTAGTCCATATAAAAACAATACAGAAGGTTCAATACTCATTGCGGTAATTGAAATTACATAAATGAACATCGTCATAACGATTGAAACTTCTGTTTTGACAAATTTCATTATGAGTGGAATACAGATTCCTGCAACAACCGCTCCGACACCGTACATCGTGCCCTCTATTGCGTATACAGAGGCATTGGCTTTTAGTAAACTGCTCTCGTTATTAATTATTCCGTTTTATATTAAAAACCATTCCAGTGCTTCAAGAACTGGAATGGTTTTTAATTATGTAACTTGAGCGAAATAAAAAGTTTATCTCCGTCTAAATACAAGTTATACACACATACATTGATCGTATAAAAGTATATAGTACCCTAATATTATGTAAAAGGTGGCGAAGTGTATAATGAAAGATTTTGGTTTCGAAAAAGAACGCATTATTCGTAAATATGGTGAATGGACTGCATATGATATTAAATTAACTGAAACTCTATATACAAAGGATATTCGACAACCCAATCCTCCATTAAAAAAAATTGTGACAATGATTCAAGATATCACACAATGTGATTTTAAAAACCTTCGAATTTTAGATTTAGCTTGTTTAGAGGGTCATTATGCCATTGAATTTGCTTTGCAAGGAGCAACCGTTGTAGGAATTGAAGGAAGAGAATCAAACATACAAAAAGCTATATTTGCTAAAGATACATTAAATTTAGCAAATGTAACCTTTTATCAAGATGATGTAAGAAATTTAAGTGCTGAAAAATATGGTCAATTTGATATCGTTTTATGCTCTGGTATTTTATACCATTTAGACAGTTCAGACGTATTTCCTTTTTTAGAAAAATTGTATGAAGTATGCAAAAGATTTGTAATAATTGATACCCATATTGCATACACCTCTAATATATCAGTATTCTATAAAAATTATGAATATAAGGGACACACAATACCAGAACATCCTGCCAATTCATCATTAGAAGAACGTTTACAATCAAAGTGGGCATCATTAGATAACATTACTAGTTTTTGGATGACAAAACCTTCTCTATATAATTTCTTAACGCGAACAGGCTTCTCTTCTATAAATGAATCCAGAAGTTTAGTCCAAGGAGATAGAATTACTGTTGTAGCTTTTAAGAAATATCCTATAGAAATTAAAAGCTCACCTGAAACAGAAAAATACATTGAACCTGACTATTTAGAATATTAACTATTACACTTTTTAGTTCTTTATCCTAATCACCCTGTATCTACTGGTTAATGTCAAAAAAACATCTTACCAAACCTCGTTTCTAGATGCTCTTTCTTTTTGTTTTTTATATTACTACATAAAATAGATCAACAACCGTTCTTTTTTATGACGATTACACTAAAAAAGAGCATTTCTCACTGAAGTGAACCCGAATAGTGGTACATGATAAAAACACCTCCTGAATTTGCATACTAAGTATGCAAATTCAGGAGGTGTTTTTCGTTTTTTAAAAAAGAGTTCCTTACCTAGAAGAAATAAAGTGGAAAGTAATTAATAATGAAAAAGAAGGTTTATTCGAACCATACAATTCCGGAACCAATAGCAGATAGACTATTGGCTCCTAGAATGTAATACAAGCGAGAATCATGATAAAGTGAGGACATATCATTCCACTCCTAGTTGTTTTTTCACCTCTTTATATACACTCATATATGCTTTCAATTCTTTAACTACATCATGAATTAATGGTTTTGCATCTTCCCCAAGTTCACCATCTTGCACATGTAATCCATCAAGCACAACTTGTTTTGGAATTGCATTTGCATAAACACCTCTAGCGACCGTTCGCATGCTGTTTAATGCATTTATTCCACCTTTACCGCCACCAGCAACCGCTAACAACGCAACTGGTTTATGAATAAATTCACTACTACTTAAGTAATCTAAAGAGTTTTTCAGCGCACCGCTCATCGCATTATGATATTCTGGTGTACATAATACAACCCCATCCGCAGCTTTCACTAACGTTTTTAATTTTTTTACTGCCTCTAAATCACGTTGCGACTCTTCTCCATTGTATAAAGGTAACTCCTCAATTGCTAAATCATATAATTCCCCTTCAAATTGATCCGCAATATATTTTGCCACCACGCGAGTTCTACCAAATTTTCTTGGTGTACCGTTAATAACGACTAGTTTCATGATTATTTCTCCCCTTTGTTTTCAAGTTCTACTTATATATTATCAGAAATTTCTATACAAAACACAATATAAAGAGTTAACTTGTTTCATAAAATAGTATGATAAACAAAAAAGAACTCATACTTTCGTATGAGTTTTGTACAATTACTTTGTTTCATCTCTCATGCTCAATGTACCTAAACTTTCATTTGCTTCAAAATGATTATATGCTTTTTCCGCTAATCTTTTCCGTTCTTCTGGTAATTCTATATATTTCATTACGTTTTCAATTATTTTTTCGTACGGAGTAAACACAATTCCTGGCCACTCTACCTCATCTTCTGGATTACTATTTTCGGAAATAATAAATTTCTTATTTGCGACTGCATAAGACACGCGAGGTGTTTCAAGAATTCCTGATAAATAAAAATGAATATTTAATATAATTTTAGCTCTAGCAATCAATTCATTTCTAACAATTCCCCACGCATTATTTTTAAAAACTATATTTAAATTCGGGGCAATCGCTTTTAGATGATCAAAAATAGCTTGTCGCCTCGGATTAAGAGCACCTATAAACAGAATATCAATATCTTCAATAATTTCATCTTCAAACGCATCTTTTTTTATTTCCAAAGTTGGAGCATAGTTCATTTCTACATGTTTTATTTCTTTTCCTACCCCTTTTTGTTTAAGCCATTCTATATTTTGTTTACTATAATCCCAAATCACTCTATCTTTTAATAATATTAAATAAAGGGGGTGCGCATATGGACTTCCTTCGTATAGCTGTTCTAAATTATAAACAATTGCATCTTTCGGAAGAAGGTTCGGGTTATATGCATATGTATGTGCTCCAAAAACAACTGTATTCTTTACATTTTCCAGTATTGTTTCTGATATAATTACTGTATTTCCCTCCTGCTCCAACCTCCACTTTAAAGCTCGCGCAACATCTATGAAACTACCGTATGTCTTTGGGCATATAAAAAGACAATAATCATATTCTTTATTCAAATAAACTTCCATTAATCTTAAATTATTTTTATATAGATCTACATCCGGATGTTTAAGTACCAACTCATTTGCATGTTTTCTTGCTACTTTATATAATCCAGCATAATAAGCAGCGATGCATCTTCTTAATTCGATTCTTTCCCGGTCCTCATCTAATACATCCATGTTTAAAAGAAGATTTGCGATACAATACGCTTTTAAATGATCACGATCATAATAATAGTCTAGTAGTGGCATCAATTCTTCATACGTATTTCCATGCACCGATTCTCCTAGTTCAATCGCCCATCGTATTAATTCCATGATTACTCCACTACTCCTTTAATCGAAAATGTATTTAATAAAATTTCGCATTATTCTCTACTATATTTGCTATATGAAATGGAATCTTTTCTTTTATCGATTCCAAATACTTTTGCGACACCGCCCCTAAATGTTTTTTATGAGGTATATAGAAAGCACTAATAGAAATTTCATAGTCAAATAAGTAATCATACACATGATAATCTACAAATAGTAGATCATCCTTTGGAAAAGGAATTTCCTTCCCTTGCAGAGCATACATCAAAGCAATATTGTTTTGAGATCGTAATCGATACAACCTTGCAAGTTGGTATAATGGTTCAGCCCGGGTTGGTCTATATTCCCAAGCTTTTTGAAAATAAAAAACAGCTAACGCTAAATATTGCTCTTCTTGCCCTTTAACAGTTTCTTTTTCATCCGCATCTGTCACTTCATTTTGTTTATTTGCTGAACGATTTGCTAACTGCTCATAACAAAATCCTATTCGCAATAACGAATAGAATACCTCTTCAACCCATCCTCCTGCTTCCACTCGTTTTTTATACCATTTAATTGAATTCTCAAATTGACTTAAATGAAAATAAGTCTGAGCTAAATAAAATAAATATCTTATATGCAAATCTGGCGTTGTTTCTGGGTCGTTTATTCCCTGTAACAACAACCTCTCATCTCTTTCAAATTTATCAGCTTTGCTCCCGCCATCTCCGGGATCATTCACGACAAGAGTCTCTAACCGAGCTACCCTCGTATTGTAATTCGCTCCAACTTTTGAACGATCTATATCCCAATACTCATGAGTAACACCGACAGATTTCCATGGTAAAGAAGCTTTTAAAAGACGTGTAAGCCAATATTTAATATGAACATCATATTGTAATGTAAGATAATGATCTTCCGTTAAGCTCGTTTTATCGAAATTCGGATCAACCTCTAAAATCATATCCGCATCTAATATTAATAAATAATCTGCTTCTGGGTATGTTTTTTGCGCTAACGAAACAGCTAAGCTTCTGTTATAACCAAAGTTTTTAAACGGCTCATGATGAACCGTCCCAGGTATCTCATTTTCCTTACACCAATTTTCAATAATTTCAGGCGTATTATCCGTCGATCCAGTATCACAAATAGAAACAAAGTCTACAATTGATTTTGTTGCATTTAAACATCTTTCCATAATTCTAGACTCATTTTTAACGATCATACAAAGACATAACTTTTTTTCTTCCTTTACAGACTTCACTTGCTCATTTCCCATTTAACCACCTCATATTTTATTAACACGCTCTTCTCATATGTAACAACATTTCTTAGCTATACTGATGACATAAGCACCCTTTTACTATTTATGAAAACTTCATTTTATTTATTCTTACTTTTATGTTGGGACATATTTCATGCTTCGCTTTATATTTGATACAATCAATACAAAAAACATAATACGGGAATCCGTACATTTCAAAGTCTAAGAGGAGGTTATATTTTGTTGGATTACATTTGGCTAGATGACAAATCACCAATTTTAGAACAACTACCAAGAAACTTTAAATCTGCAGCTATATTGCTACATCCTTTTATCCAAATGCCTTTAGGATGGGAAAAGTCTGTGAGAAAAAGACCATATGAGCACATCTATCTTAGCGCTGAAGAAATCATTTATAATGGGAAATCCGTTTCTTGGAAGGAAATGATGTCTTGTAGTGGATTACATTCATACGCAGACCTAGCAATGGCCATGTTGACTTCCATTAGTGCCCTTTCAGAAGAATATAAAAGAGAGGATTTAGCTGAAAAGCTACATTCAAACTTAAAAAAAGATCTTTATTATCCAACAGAAGATTATACGTCTATATTTTTATTACACAAATTACTTAAACTCCTCGGTTCTAAAGGTGCAAAAAATCTATATTTCTCTGAACCAATTCTTGATACAAACGGATTATTACAGGTAAATAATACTACTCCATTAGATATTTGGGACATTAGCAATAATGAGTTAATTATTACTGGCGAAGATAATGAGTATGCGTTTATGAGTATATACGATTCCTTTACAACCTTATTATTAGCTAAAGAAGAAAATATAGAATATATTGTTCATTCAATGAACGTTGAAGCTATCATTTGTGACAAAAAAACGATGATTGATTGGTATTTTTAAATTAGTAATTTCTTAAACTATAAAAAAGAAACTTGCGCTTATACACAAGTTTCTTTTTAAAAACATCCTTATTTTTTCACAACTTCATGTCCACCGAACTGATTACGTAATGCTGAAACTACTTTTCCATGGAATGTATCATCTTCCTGAGAACGATAGCGCATAAATAATGACATAGCGATAACTGGTGCTGCAGCTTGAAGTTCAAGTGCAGTTTCAACAGTCCATTTCCCTTCTCCTGAAGAGTTCATTACACCTTTAATGCCATCTAGTTTCGGATCTTCTGCAAATGCTTTTTCAGTTAAGTCCATTAACCAACCACGGATAACTGATCCGTTAGCCCATACTTTTGCAACATCTTCATAATTGAAATCAAAGTCACTCTTATCTAGTACTTCAAATCCTTCAGCGATTGCTTGCATCATGCCGTACTCAATACCGTTATGAACCATTTTCAAGAAATGACCACTACCAACACGGCCAGCATAAGAATAGCCATTTTCTACTGCTAAATCTTTAAATAAAGGTTCTAATTGGTCGTAAATTTCTTTTTCTCCACCAACCATTAAGCAAGCACCGTATCTAGCTCCTTCTACACCGCCTGATGTACCGATATCTACATAATGTAATCCGAAGCTTTTTGCTTCTTCAGCACGGCGTAACGTATCTTTATAGAATGAATTTCCGCCTTCAATAACGATATCACCTTCATCTAATAATGGATATACATCTTTTAGTACTGACTCTACAACTTCTCCTGCAGGCACCATTACCCAAATTGTACGAGGAGCTTCTAGTTCAGCAATCATTTCTTTTAATGTATGACGTGCAGTAATTCCTAGTTTTCCTGCCTTTTCAACAAGCTCTTTATTTACATCGTATACAACTACTTCATGCTTGTCTTCATATAAGTGTTCAGCTAATGGAAATCCCATTTTTCCTAATCCAATTAAACCTAGTTTCATATTAATCAATCTCCTATTCTATACAAATATATTTAATATCGAAATTAGCCCAAGTGCTACTACAGATAATATAGTCTCCATTGCAGTCCATGTTAATAATGTTTCTTTCACAGTCATTCCGAAATACTCTTTAATCATCCAAAATCCTGAATCATTCACGTGTGATAAAATTAATGACCCTGCACCAGTTGCAAGTGCTAATAATTCAACATTTACACCTGGTGTGCTTGCTGCAATCGGCGCAACAATACCAGCTGCTGTCATCATAGAAACAGTTGCCGATCCAGTTGCAATTCGGATTAGTGCCGCAATTCCCCACCCTAATAATATCGGTGAAATATGTGATTCTTTCGCCATATCTGCAATTGTCGTTCCAATTCCAGAATCTAATAATACTTTATTAAATGCGCCGCCTGCACCAATCACTAACAATATGTTTGCAATAGGTCCAAGGCAATCATTTGTAAATTGTAACACTTTATCTTTTGAGAAACCTTTTGCATATCCAAGACTAAAGAAAGAGTAAATGGTTGCAATTAATAAAGCCACAATCGGATCTCCAATAAAGTGTAATACTTGTGCTAGTTGACTCGTTTTATTTAATGCAACTTCTGCTATTGATGCACCAAGCATAAGAAATACTGGAAGTAAAATTGTAAACAATGTATTCCAAAAGCTAGGAAGCTCTTTTTTATTATCTTTTTCAACAAATTGCTCCGCTATATCTAATGGTACTTCCTTATGTATACGAGCACCAATCCATTTCCCGTAAAGTGGACCTGAAATAATTGCAGTTGGAAGTCCGACAATTAACGCATATAAAATTGTCTTCCCTACATCTGCTTTAAAAATACCAACTGCCGCCATTGCCGCTGGATGCGGTGGAACAAGTCCGTGTACGACTGACAGTCCTGCTACTAGCGGAATACCAATTGTAATAAGTGATACCCCAGTTTCTAACGCAATTGTAAATACTAACGGAATTAATAGTACAAATCCAACTTGGAAAAATACCGGAATCCCTACTAAAAATGCAACGAACATCATCGCCCAGTGAACTCGTTTCTTCCCAAAACGATTAATTAATGTGTTAGCGATACGTTCAGCACCACCAGATTCGGCCATCATTTTTCCAAGCATCGTTCCTAGTGCTAAAACTATTGCTAAAAACCCTAATGTATTACCAAGCCCTAGTTTAATAGAATCAATAATCCCTGGATCTTTTGGTGAAGTTCCAATTAAAGGCATTCCCATTGCTAATCCTACACCAATTGCTGTTAAAATTAATGCGACAAATGGATGCCATTTTACTACCGTAATAAGTAAAAGTAGTATGACAACTGCCGCTAGTACGATCCCAACTACCATTTCTCCCAATCCCCCTATTGTTTACGTTGGAAAGCAGCTATACAATCAAATTCTTCTTTCAAGCGATTGTAAAGTCGTTCATACATATAAAACATTTCTAAATATATAGCCGTATTTTCTTTATTCGGTACATGGTGATGGACAATATCAATCCAATCCTTTACCTCTTCAAGAGAATCAATTTTTCCTACAGCATATAAAGCAACTGCCGCTGCCCCAAGCGCAGATGCTTCATGACTTTCAGGTACAAGCAATTCTTTTCCCATCATATCGGACAACATTTGTCTCCAAAATGCAGATTTTGCAAACCCTCCTGAAACTCGTATTTCAGTAAGTGGCCCTGTACAATCCCTGATTGCGAGTGCTACTGAATATACACTCATACAAACACCTTCCATCACTGCACGTATAAAATGTTCTCGCTTATGTTGAAGATTGATTCCAAAGAATGTACCACGAGCATTTGCATTCCAGTAAGGTGCGCGTTCTCCAGATAAGAAAGGTAAGAACAATAGCCCATCCGCTCCAGCTGGTACGCTTTCTGCATATTTAATTAATAAATCATAAGGATCAATGCCAAGCTTTCTTGCTACTTCTTGCTCTGGACTACCAAATTCATCACGTAACCATCTCAGTAATATTCCGCCGTTATTCGTTGGACCACCGATTACCCAGTGCTCATCTGTTAATGCGTAACAAAACGTTCTCCCTTTCTCATCTGTATTTATATTTGATGAGATTGTTCGAACCGCACCACTCGTTCCAATCGTAATTGCAGCCGCACCCGGTGATATCGCACCAACTCCTACATTTGCAAGAACCCCATCACTTGCTCCGATGACAATTGGTGTTTCTGCACTTATCCCCATCTTCTGTGCTAACTCTGGCTTCATACCTGATAAAATATATGTAGTTGGTACAGGGGTTGATAATTTTTCTGATGACATATGTAACATAGTTAAAACATCTTCATCCCAGTTTAATGTTTCTAAATTAAATAACCCTGTAGCAGAAGCAATCGAATAATCAACTACGTAGCGTGAAAATAATTGGTAAATCACATACTCTTTAATGGAAATGAATTTATAGGCACTTGTATATAACTCTGGTTCCTCTTCTTTCATCCATAACAATTTAGAAAGTGGTGACATCGGATGAATCGGTGTACCTGTACGTCTATAAATTTCATGCCCATTCATTTGTTGTAATAATTTTTCTGATTGCTTCGTACTTCGATTATCTGCCCAAATGATAGAACGCGTTAATGGCGTACCATTTTCATCTACTGCAATTAATGCGTGCATAGCTGTACTAATACCGATTGAAGAAATATCTTCTGGTAATACATTACCTTTCCCAATGGCAACGCTTACACTTTTGTATACAGCGGCACATATTACATCAGGATCTTGCTCAGCCCATCCTACATTCGGTTGAATAATTGGGTAATCGATTGCATGTGATGCAATGACTTTTCCTTTTTCTGTGAACACAACCGTTTTTGTACTTGTGGTACCGATATCAATCCCGATTACTCTCCCCCTTGTTTCCATGCGAATCTTCCCTTCATTACTAGCAAAATACGATTTAGTAAACCGTTTACATGAATTAGTATATAAAATATTTTTTCATTTATCAAGTTATAAAAAGAAAATTTTTTTCATACCAAAAATAAATCCCCTCATTCCATTTCACTTATATACTAAATTTAGCTTTTCCATGCGGTAAAATTACGTTATATTCGTTACGCAATACACTCTTTCCTCTCATTAACAACACATACATAATCCTCCATACGTTCTACTTATTTGCTTGAAGAAAAAGTTGAAAAGCAATATTCATTTTTAGCGGTCACGTAACATCACCATCAAGCCAAGAAAAGTAACTAACCGCAGAATGAGAATTCTGTGCATTTTACTCATATTTATTGTTTTAGGTTCACTAGTCTTTTATCTTGATAAACATAGAGCGTGGCCCCCTACTATCACTTTTTTATCTTGTAAATATATCTTGCATACTATAAAACCGAAAAGTATTTTTATTTTTCAGAAAAATAAAAACAATAACACGAAATTTATTGTATAATGTTGTAAAAAGATGTCGGAGGGATTTAATGTTAAATAAAATATCTCAATTCACAATTAAGCTTTCATCAATTCTTTTATCACTCTTACTATTATTAAATTTACCTTATTTATTTATCACTCAACAAGGATTTACCTTTCAACCAATTTATTTTTTTAATCAGACCGTTACTATGTTAAAACAAGTTTTTTCCCCTGAATCATTAGTGATTATAGGATCAGACCCGAAGTTTGGCCATTTCAAAAAAACACCATTATTTCCAACTGTTTTAGAACCTTACCTATATTCATTTACTATATTATTTTTAGCCTTTTTTCTTGCTCTCTTTTTATCATCTAGCATGGCATTTTTTTATTTTTTAGCAAAAGATTATATAAAAAAATGGATAAACCGAATTGTGTTCATATTAGAAGCTGTCCCTGATATGATGATGATGATCTGTTTGCAAATATTTTTCATATGGGTACTTCAGAAATTTGGGGAATCTCCTGTCACTATTATTTCCTTTAATGAAAATCGAGCTTATTTACTCCCTATTTTATCATTAGCTGTCTTACCTACATTACAAATGTTTCGGATGATGGTGTTATACATAAAAGAAGAGCAAGGAAAACATTACGTAGAGGTTGCATATGGAAAAGGCCTTTCATCAAGTTATATACTATGCATTCATTTATTCAAAAATATATCTATCCACTTCTTCCACCATTTAAAAACGATTTTTGTTTTCTTACTTTCTAATTTATTCATTTTAGAATTTGTTTTTAATATGGAAGGCATTATTCAATTTTTATTTAATAAGGCGTTTGTTTCACCTCCAGCTGCATTTATCATACTTGTTATGATTATTTTACCATTTTATGCTATTTTCCAAATAGTCTCATTCATGATGAATAGATGGAAAAAGCAATTGAAAGGAGTATCATTATGAAATCTATTTGGAAATCAAAACGCTTTTTAATCGGCTTTACTTATCTATTCATACTTATTTCAGCTAGTTTTATTTATAGTTGGTTCTTTAAAGATAACATCCCAAAACCTCCTCAGTTACTTTACAATGACAATAACGAATTACTTGGAAAGGCCCCCTTTCCGCCATCGTTAATTCCACCTTTTGGATCTGATCGTTTTGGAGAGTCTGTTTTCTTACAAATTGTAGAAGGAGCAAAATTCACTATTTTATTAGCCATGGCAATTAGCTTCTTTCGAATTTTATGCGGAACATGTATAGGAATCCTCTTAAGTTTATTTGCTCCAAAACTCAAGAGATTTTTCCAGTCATGCTCAGAAGTTTTTTATTACATTCCAACTCTATTTATCGCATTCATACTCATCACGCCCGTTAATATTATAATCACATCAAATGCTGATGGGGTAGATCCAAATATTTCATTTACGTTTTATCAAGTACTCGTACTTATTTTCGTCGCTCTACCTACACTTTCTTTATACATATCCTCAGAGGTTGATGAATTTATGAAACAAGATTACATCTTAAGTTCACAATTACTGGGGGCTAGTCGTTTTCATATTATAAAAAAACACTTACGAGTCTTATTACTTGACCGCTTATTTGTATTATTTATGGAACATATCGTCCAAACACTCATACTCGTTATCCATTTAGCGTTGCTTAACATTGTAATTGGCGGCATACAAATGCGTGAACTCTATGACGGAGTGCCCAAACCTGTTTCTCTATCTAATGATTGGGCAGGTCTTATTGGATTAAATCGTAATGAAATGAATCTTTCATGGTGGATTATTTTTTATACTCTCGCTTCATTCTTTATTACGATTCTATTTATTAAGCTTATGACCATCGGGATTCAAGATGCACTGAAAGCAAGAGATTCGCAAATTGTAGCAATTCAAAACGTTCCAGATCATAAAAAATTTGTTAAACATAAAGATTCCTTTTCGTTTGCAAATAAAGTAAACCTTTAATCATTTCTCATTAATGAAGTATTAATTGGCATCGATATTAGTAGAAAATAAAGAAGATGATCCCTATTAAATACAGGGATCATCTTCTTATGCTGTCTAACTTTTTTACATGTCCTTTGCTAGACTCATGTTTTTTATATTTAAAGTGAATTATTTGCAATCACAATTATGTTTTTTAAAATCAATTACCATACGCCCTTGAATTCTACCTTGTTCCATTTCTTCGAATACATTTTGTACTTTATCTAGCGAACAAGTTTGAACAACCGGCACTACTTTTCCTTCTGCCCCAAACATAAACGCCTCTTCCAAATCTTTACGAGTACCAACTAGAGAACCAACTACTTCAATTCCATCCAGTACAAGTCGTGGGATGTTTAAGTCCATTGTTTCTACTGGTAGCCCTACTGCAACTACTTTACCGCAAGCACGTACTGCATCAACTGCTGAGTTAAAGGCTACTTTAGAGACTGCTGTTACTACCGCAGCATAAGCGCCACCAAACTTCTCTTGCACAATTTTATCAGCAGGACCTTGAGAAATTGGATTGATAGTCGTATCAGCACCAACTTCTTTCGCTAAGGCTAATTTATCGTCATTAATGTCTACTGCGATTACCTTTGCACCAAATACATTTTTAGCATATTGGATAGCTAAGTTACCTAATCCACCGCAGCCATAGATTACAATAGGTTGACTAGGTTTAATATCTGATACTTTAATAGCTTTATATGTAGTTACACCAGCACAAGTAATTGATGATGCTTGAGCAGGATCTAATCCTTCTGGTACTTTTACCGCATAATCAGCTGTAACGATACATTGTTCAGCCATACCACCATCCACTGAATAACCAGCGTTTTTAACTTCACGGCAAAATGTTTCTCTACCAGTTACGCAATATTCACAACGTCCACAAGATTGGAACATCCATGCAATACTTACACGGTCACCTATCTTTAGTGAAGTAACATCATCAGCTATTTTCGTAACAATACCTACACCCTCATGACCAAGAATACGGCCATCAGTGTTACCAAAATCATGATTCGCAACGTGTAAATCAGTGTGGCAAACTCCACAATACTCTACATCTACTAACGCTTCACCTGAGTGTAACGGACGTAATTCTTTTTCAATCACTTCGATGTTTGCTTTGCTGTTTTTACTAACCACTACTGCTTTCATATGTGATCTCCCCTTTAGTGTTTTAGCATTTTAATGAGTTTATCTCACAACTACTTTCTTCACTACTTTGGCTAGTTATTGTACCAAATTTAAGTGTTCAATCATCATTACATCTTCATCATAACATGACACTTCATAAACAATTTGTGAAATTATGAACAATATTTGAATTATTACATAAATCGGTCTTTATTTTAAATTTTTAAAAATGAGAGTTTATCACTGACTATAAGTAAGCCATACATTTCTAAAAGAAAATAAAGTAACAAACTTCTCATCGATAAAAAAGCTCTTCACTCAATATTTTCTATATTTAAACACTTAGTTTCACAGTAATAGCCTTTGCCACCAACATAAACTTTTTCTATTTTATTCTTGCTATTGGTTGCTAATTTAACTAATATTTCGGAAGGCGAGTGTAAAGAATAACCTTGTTCAAATACATAGACTTCTTTTTGCAAATAGTGCTGTTCATAAAGATAGCAAGCTAATGCACCGTTCGAAGTTCCAGTCGCTGCTTCTTCATTGATGTCGTATAGCGGAGCAAAATTTCTGCATATAATTCGATTGTCATTAAAAGTATATAAATGCATCCCGACAACATTATAATACTTGCTGATTTCTTTAATTTTTTCAAAATTAGGTTGCAGTGCATGTAATTGTATTTCGCTTTTTATAGGAATTAAAATATCTTTTAAGCCAGTGGAGACAATTTGAATTGGGTATTTATTGTCTATATCTTTACTATCAAAACAGTCGATGAACTCGTTTGGAGATACAACATCATAGAATCTCGGTTTATTTTGTTCCATGAATATGATGTCATCTTTTATAGTGATAGTAAGAACACCGCTGTTCGTTTCAATCGTATAGCGATTCCTGAAAAGTTTATTTAAATGCATCAGTATCGCGAAAGAGCCAATTGTGGCATGACCACATAAATCAACTTCTTCTTTTGGAGTAAAATACTCAAATTTATAATCAGCAATTTCAGATTCTGATATAAATGCGGTTTCCGCATAACCCAGTTGTTTGGCTATTTCGATTTTTTGAGTAGTGGTCAATGTATTTGTATTCTCAATAAATACCACTCCTGCTTTATTTCCGCCTTTATGCTCCTTGCTAAATGCACTTGCAACATAAACAGATATTTTCATAAGACATCTTCCTCACTTATAGTAAATTATAGTATAGAAAGCACTACATATAAATTCCATTGGATAAATTATCCCTAAAATAAGAAACAAACTATTTTTAGCATTTGAACTCTCCAAAAATAGTTTGTCTACAGTCTGAAAGCTCTTCATTTGAAGAGCTTTTTTTATATTCGCTTCATCGAAATCGTTTCACGTATACTTTGTAAATTTTTTAGAGTTTCCTCTTGTCGCTGCAACGACAACCCTACATACAAAGTATCTAATAAGCTTAACTGTGCTAATCGTGATGAACTTGCTTCTGTGCGGAATTCAGTCTCACGTGTTGATGTATATAACGTTATATCAGCAAGTTGACTTAATGCTGATTTCTTATAGCTCGTAATCGCAATAATTTTGGCTCCTCTTGCTTTCGCTACTTCTAACGCTTCAAGTAATCCTTTATTGCTACCAGAATGAGAAATACCAATAACAACTGAATTTTCTGAGAGTAAACCTGCTCCCATAATTTGAAAATGCGAATCAGTATGAGCGATACAAGAAATACCCGTTCTCATAAACTTATGATACGCATCCATTGCAATAATACCAGAGCCACCATTTCCATAAAACTCAATTCGACTTGCTTCTTGTAAGGCTCGTACAGCCTGCTCAAGTGCCGTTTCATTAAGCAAATGTAAAGTATCTTGCAGTCCTGTAATATGCGAATGAAAAACTTTTTTAGCAACAGTTACCATACTATCTTCTGCTGATACCTCTTCATGAATATTTTGCATCGGTGTATGTACAATTTCACGAGCTAATGTAATCTTTAAATCTTGAAAACCTTGCAAACCAAGGTTTTTACATAAGCGGAATATCGTAGCTTCGGAACTATTCGTAACTTCAGCTAATTCTGTAATAGATTTATGTACAACATCTTGTGGATGTTTCAAAATATGTTCGGCAATACTTCGCAATTTCGGTGATAAACCATTTAACGAAGCCTGAATCTTTCCAATCCCACTTCTTGTACCAGGCATAGCATATCCTCCCCTTCCATCGTAGCTTTATCCTGTAAAAACCGATTAGTTAAACTAATCATCAGTGGGGATGGTCCCCCACTGATTAGAGTTTCACTTTATTGTACCTAATTATCGAAAGAAGAAAAACCTATATTAGGGATTACTATAAATTTTAATTGCTCCTATGTATTCTGTCATACGATATAACAGAATTATTCATGCTTATGAATAATTCTCTCCATGTTTCACTGCGTATAATGCGGCTTGCGTACGATCATCCACTTCCAATTTAGCTAAAACGTTTGAAACGTGTGTTTTCACAGTTTGTTCTGTAATATGAAGTTCTGCTGCAATCTCCTTGTTGCTTCTTCCTTTCGCAATTTCGCGAAGTACCTCTTGCTCTCTTTTCGTTAACATTGAAAAAGGATTTTCTACTTCCTTCTTTACTGCAGAACGCCCCATTAATGCAGGTGTTACTTTCGGGTGAAAATTCGCATTTCCTTGATGTACTGCAATAATAGAAGCGACAAGTTGCTCAGGTTGTACTTCTTTTAATTGATAACCATCTGCTCCAGCTTCAAGTGCTGGTATAACATAATCTTGCTCTGAAAAACTACTTAATATAAGTACCTTTATTGTCTCATCATATTGCTTTAGACGTTTTGTTGCCTCAATTCCATCCATTTTCGGCATCGATACATCCATTAGTACGACATCTGGTCTTTCTTTTTGCACGAAATGTAATGCCTCTTCGCCATTTTCCGCTTCCCCAATAATTTCAAATTCTTCTCTCGTTTTCAAAAAGAATACAAGTCCTCTTCGAACGATATGATGATCCTCAACTAGTAGCAGTTTAATCTTCAACCTTATTCTCCCCTTCAAATCGGCAATTGAATTTCTATTTTTGTACCCTTTTTCAGCTCTGTTATAATTTGAAACGATCCCTTCATTAACTGAATACGTTCCTTCATACTTTTCAGGCCAAGTGCTGATTCCCTTACTTGTTCTTGTATAAATCCTATTCCATTGTCTTCTATGTAAAAATGTAACTGGTTATTTTCTATTTTCAAAAGAATATGTACCTTTTCACACGAAGCATGCTTTTTACAATTATGTAGCGCCTCTTGGCTAATACGCCATAAAACTTCTTCTATTTCATCCCCAATTGAAACCATCCCATCAATTCGAACTTCCACTTGAACTCCTAATAACTTCCCGTAATTTTGAATTGCTTCTGCTAATCCTTTCTCCAATCCTTCAGGTCTTAATTGCCAAATTAATAGCGTCATCTCTTGTAATGCTTCTTGTGATAATTCCCCAATATAACTTAACATCTCTTGCAATTCTCTATCTTGCGTCATATTCAGAGTACCTTTCGCTGTTAGCATAATAGAAAATAACAATTGTTTTACTGAATCATGTAAATCACGTGCAAGTCGATTTCTTTCCGCTACCACTACATATTTACGTTCTTTCTCAACTAATTGAATACGTTGTATTGTCGTTCCAATTTGAAATGCAATTGATTCTAATAACGCTAACTCTTCCTCAGAAAAATGAGTCTTATGAGGTGCAGCCACATTTAGTAGACCAAATTTTTCTGATCCAGACCTAAGCGGAATTGTCGCATGATGTGTAACATCTTCTGTCTCTCCCCAATTACATTCAATTGCATCTTCTATTCGCTTACATTCAATAATATTAGTCGCTTTTTCCAATCTCCCATTCACAAAACGTTCTACACACCAACAGTTTCCTTCACACATCGGCTTCTTCTTTTGCCACGTAAGAGCCTCTGGTAAATTTTCGTCTACAAGCATGCTGTGCTTTCCACTTTCATCAATAAAGAATATCCACCCTGTTTGTAAATTCATTACTTGTAACAATGTATGCAACACTTTTTCTAACATATCCTGTAAGTTTGTTGCTTCATTTAATAATTCAGCAATTTCTTTTAATGCTTCTAAACGACGCATCTCTTTTTCTTCAAAGTTCATTCTCATCACCAACTACAATTATAACATTAAGAAATTTCTAAATTCTATAAATAAAAAAAGAACCGAATTCCTTCAGCCCTTTCTTTATATCAATCATTTTATTATTGTTATTCTATCCAATGTTGGAAGCAGAATTTTTGTTAACAAACGATTCTACTTTAGCTGTCCGATAAAGATTGTCCACCATGGATATGCTGTAAACCTTCAGTAGTAACAACCATATTCGCTGCTGGCATTTGCACTTGATTCTTATGGAACATAGACATTAATTCAAATCTTACTTGTCTAGAAGTTTCAAAATAATCTTCTGGCTTTATTAAACCTGTAATACAAAATTCATAGCCAACATATTTCAAGTTAGGATTTAAGTCTGTAACACCGACGTATTTAAATGGTTCAACAGCCTCATCCTCTACTCTATAAAGAGTTTGATTCAATTCTTCATTGCATATAACACATACTTCTTCTAACAATTCCTTCACTCTTGTTGGATCTTCCTGATAACTTACCGTGATGCGTTCAATTACACGCATCCATCCTTTATTAAAATTTTGTATCGTTCTAATCTCTCCGTGCGGGATGGTAAGTAATTTTCCTGACCATTCACGAATTTGCATAAAACGAATACTAATCTCTTCAATAGTTCCTGAATTTGTTCCGTTAAAAGTTACAAAATCACCAACCCGAAACTCTTTGTCCGCTAATCTTGCAAAGCCTAATATAACATCTTTTAGCATCTGTTGTGCAGCAAAACCGATGACAACTCCAGCTATCCCTGCACCTGCAATAATACTTTTTATATCTACAAATTGGCTAATTAAATATATGATAAGACTGATGATAATGATATATCTAAAAATAGATCGAATTACACTTTGAATCGTCTGCTCTACCTCTTCATCAAAAAAGCTTGATTTCCTAAAAAACCAATCAATAATACGGTTTATTACAAAAGAAATAATGATTAAAACTAAAGCAAATAGTAAAAATCTTAAAAGTAAAAACTCTCTTACATAATTAAAAAATTCTTCAGTATACGTTAATAAGCTCATTTAACCACTTCCTTACTAATTAAAAAATTCATAATCGCCTAAGTTTGTTCCAGAAAAATCTATTATCCTAATCTAAAATGCCACTATCCTTACTATGTATTTTGACTCTATTACTAATTCACCTTAAGCAGTATGTCTAGGTGTTCTTTTTCCTTTCCCTTTAAATATACCCTTTTTAATAACCTAAGGGGGAGCAAATCGTGAAATTTTTTTATACGTTAAAACTTTATTCATCTCATTACGATTTCAACTCATTTATTCATTAACTACGTAAAAAAAGAGCTGAATTTATCAGCTCTTTTATTCAATATTAATTGTTGTCTTACTACTTTTTTCTTCTTTCAATTTTGGCAATTCAATTGTCAATACGCCATCTTTATAATTTGCTTTAACATTTTCTTCCTCAACTTGTTTAAAATTAAAGCGTCGAGTTACAGAACCTATAGAACGTTCTTTACGAATATATGTGCCATTCTCGTCTTTTTCTTCTACTTCATTATGATTCGTTGCTTGGATCGTTAATATATCTTGTTCAAAATCAACTTGAATGTTTTCTTTTTGAAAACCTGGTAAATCTGCTTTCACAGTATATTTACCAGATTGCTCATGAACATCTACTTTAAAAGTATCCATGTTCAGTGGCTTAAAGAAAGCATCTGTCATCCCTTCTAATAAAGAAGGCCCAAAATCAAAAATGCCATTTTGACGTTTTGTTATCTCTGGAAATAAATTACGCATATTTTTTCCTCCTTATTATTTATGAATGAAAGATTATCTCTTTCTGCCTTTATTATAACATTTGGTCAAAAAAGGTCAAAGTTTTTGTTTGACCCTTTTTGATGTATATTTTACCAAATAACACAAATAAGTTATATGTCATCTCTCCCCTTATAAAGAGGAATATATTTACATAATAACGAATAGTTTATTTGCTCTTATTTTTTCTTACGGAGGTTACATACAATAGGATATATTGAAGAACTTAGAAAAGTTGTCGGATCAAGACCACTCAATCTAGCAGGAGTTGCTGTAGCTGTTTTCAATGAACATGGACAAATAAAAGAGACCTTTTTTAAAGGCCTCTTTTTTCACTTCACTTCTGCATGTAGGCATGACTTAAAATGTCCAAGTGCATATTCATGCCCTTGTGCATTAAAAGATGCAACCGCCTTTTCATAAACAACAATTTTAAACCCTTTATTATAAGCATCTACTGCTGTATGAAGAACACAAATATCAGTACAAACACCTACAAGATGAACTTCTTCTATTCCTCTTTCTCTTAGCTTCATCTCTAAATCCGTTCCAGCAAACGCACTGTATCGCGTTTTGTCCATATAATATACATTCTCTGCATTTTTATATGTTTCGTACACATCTTGTAATTCACCAAACAAATCTCTTCCACTTGTACCAGCTATATTATGAGGTGGGAATAACTTTGATTCTGGATGATATACATCATTTTCTTCATGTTTATCAATAGCAAAGACAACGTAATCTCCATTTTCAATATATTGCTTCGTTATATGTACAATTTCCTTCTCAATTTCCTGTCCTGGTTTCCCGCAAGTTAAAGCACCCTTTTCCGCTACAAAATCATATGTATAATCAATATTAATAAGAGCTCGTTTCATAACCACTATCTCTCCTTCTTCTGTTTCACAGTAAACAATAGAAAATTTGTTATTACGACATCGTATGTACTATTCGACATTTCAAATGAAATACCTACATTTTTCTTCTGAAACTTACCTTAGTCCGAGTTTATCATATAATAGATAAACAATGGTAAAACAAATAGCTCCTATTAACAAGTCATGAATTTGATAATTGAGCGTTATTTGCATAAACTCTTGTATCGTAAACCAAATTACTGCCATCATTAGGCTAATCAAAATGATACGAATACACCGATTCACGTATTCAACCTCTTTCTCTGTCATAGTAGTAACAAGTGATTACTTCCTATTTAATCGTATTAGAAAATGAAATAAGTTATTCACTCTTGCACACTCTAGTCCAAACAAAAAAGCACACTACTTTTTGAGTAATGTACTTTTTATTCTTATTAAGACGCAGGTTTTGTCTCAAATGTTGCTTGATTAAAACTAATAACCTTTCCTTTCGGATCATTGTTTTCATACTGAACTGCAGTAATTGTATGACTACCTGTTTCCAGCGTTTTTTCTTTTAACTGCACTGTTGTCTGCGTTGTACTAGTTACTTGATGTTTATCTGTATACATTTGATCTACAAATACGAATGTTTCTTTATCACTTTGAAAATTAGAAAGTTCTAATTCAACTTGCTGAATTAACGTATCCTTTTTGATGAATACAGTCGGTATATTGCCGTTTTCAGAAGTACCATCTGGAGTAATAACTTTTACTTTCCCTTCTCCAATTGACATTGCTCCTTCAGGAAATACAACCATATTCTCATCACTTGCGTTTACAACTTGTTCTTCCTGTTTTGATTGCGCGTCCTCTTTTTCCTGTGGAGCACCGCAACCAACTAATAACAATACAGACAATCCAGTGATTATGAATTTTTTCAAAATTCATCCCCCCTGTAACTTCATTATAATTTATTATACAAAAATAACTTTTAAATTTTGAGACTACATTCAACACTTTCATGAACAAATAGAATCCTGCTCACGATTAATGTATCATACTTTCCTTAATAGAACATTAATTTTTTTTATGAAATAAATAGTAATTCCCTCTTATCTATCATTTTAGCCCAACATATGAATTACATACCCTCAAAAATAAAAAGACATTGTTAATTCAATGTCTTTTCTATACAGCAATTAAAAAACAAACGTTGTAATCTCATCTACTTCTTTTCTTGGAAGTTTCTTCGGTTTATCTTTCGGAAATCCGAGTGAAATAACCATATTTATTTGTTTTTCAGGCTCAATTTGTAAATATTGGCGCAGTTCATCTTGAGCTAGCAATACTGGCCCTGTCATTGGACAAGTACCAAGTCCCTTTGCATGTGCAGCTAGCATTAAGTTTTGTGCCGCTAAACAGCTACTCTTAATGCCTTCTTCTTCCCAAACTGAATCTGGAACAAAAGCAATTGGATCAAATATCTTTTCACGGAACTTTGATTCATATGGTGTTGCCAAACATACGATTAATACTGGTGCCTCCGAGAAAGCTGTTGCATATGGTCCGAAAGAACGTGTAAGTAATTTCCCTGCTTTCTCTTCTCCATTTTCTGCTGCTTTTGCCGCAAGTTTATGTAATGCATCCCATGTCATTTGTTCAATTTCTTTAATCTTCTCTCGATTCATGATAACTAAGAATTCCCACGTTTGTGAATTCGTATCACTTGGTGCGTAACGAGCACAATCAATTATTTCTTTTATATCATTAGTAGATACTTCTTGATCTGTAAACTTTCTAACACTTCGTCTTCCGTGAATTACTTCTTTAAAATCTTCATAATTCATATATTAAATCCCCTTTTTACAGCGTTTTCAAAAATTGTCCTATGCTTGAATTATATCATGAAAAAAAGCCGGAAGAATACCAGCTTTTTTCTTCATGATTAATTTGTCAATTTAAACAAACGAATACTCTCTTCGTATGCAGCTTGTAGTTTTTTCGTAATTGGTCCTCTTTCACCAGCCCCGAACTGTTCATCACCAATTTGAACGACTGGGAATATTTCAAGTGGCGTCGCTGTAAAGAAGCACTCCTCAGCGTCATATACTTCTTGTAATGAAAACTCTCGTTCCTCTACATCGATATGTAACTCTTTCGCTAATGTAATTACATAGTGACGTGTAATACCATGTAAAATGAAATGATCCGCTGGATGTGTAATCAACTTATTATTCTTCACGATAAAGAAATTGGAATGACACCCTTCAGTCACAATACCATCTCGTACTAATATTGCTTCTTGATACCCTTGTTCATTTATTTTGTTTTTGATCATGATATTAGGAAGCAAATTTAAAGATTTTATATGGCAAAACTTCCACCTGATGTCCTCTTCTACTGTCACCTTAATCCCTGCCTCCATTGAAGCAACTGGTCTTGGGAACGAAACAAGATTTGCAAAATATGTCGGTTGTAAATCTGATTCATATACATGATTGCGCGGTTGTGCACCTCTTGATATTTGTAAATATACATTCCCATCTTCTTGAAATTGATTTTTTTCAATCATTTGATATAACTCTTCTACTAATTCTTCCTTCGTAAATGGTGGAATTAGTTTTATTTCTGCCATAGAGTTAAAGAATCGTTCTAAATGTAAATCTAATAAATGAGGCTTGCCATCGTATAGTCTAAATACTTCATAAATCCCATCACCAAATTGGAAGCCTCGCTCTTCTAATGCTACCATCGGCTGTTCTTCTTTCGTATTAATCATTCTCCCATTAAACAAGATCCAATCTTTATGAATAGCTTTCATTCTTCCCCACTCCTTTATCACATGATTGATTTTATTGTACAACTTATGACACCCTGAAAGAAGGAATTTTCTGTATTTTTACAAACTAAAAATACATCACTTCGTAAAAGTGATGTATTTTATCATTTATTTAAGGAAATATTTTTCAATATCATCTAACATAAGGTTCGCAGCTTTAATACCGCCTGCTGTATTCCAAATTACCTCATCTACTTGGAATACTTTATTATTTTTAGAAGCCTGTAGTTGCTTAAAGAGTGGATCTTCTGTCCATTCCTTCGCTAACGAAATTCCTTCATTATTCTTATCTGCATCTTTATCAGACGTGAAATAGAATAAGTAGTCTCCGTCCATATTTGGAATCTGCTCTTTTGTAATTCCTTTTATCGCAAAATCATCTTTATCTTGTAATGGTGGTCGTTTAAATCCAATATCATTTAAAACAACGCCCGAGAATGAGTTTTTTTGATAAATACGAACATCACCTGGCACGAAACGAATAATAGAAACTTTAGAATTCAATTTATCGCCTAACTTCTCTTTCATTCCTTCAATGCGGTTTTTATAATCATCAAGAGCTTTTTGCCCTTCTTTTTCTTTATTTACAGCTTTTGTATAAAGTGTAAAGTTTTCTTTCCAATCACCGCGTAATGTTTCTGCATAAACAGTTGGTGCGATTTCTTTTAGCTGATCATATATTTTTTCATGACGCATTTTATTTCCAATAATTAAATCTGGCTTAAGCTTCATTACAGCTTCTAAATTAATATCACGTTCAGTTCCTACAACTTCCGTGTTTTTTAACTCTTTCGCTAAATGAGGATACCATTCATCACCAGCACGTGGTTTCGTAGTCCCCACTGGCGTTACGCCCACAGCTAGGAGAGCCTCTGCGCCTTCATTTGTTAAAACAACAACTTTTTTAGGTGTACCATTTACTGTCGTTTCACCCATTGCATGCTTTACCGTATATGAATCTTTTTCTTTCGCTGATATATTATTTTCTTTTTTCTCTTCTTTACTACATCCTGCAATTACAACCATGAGTATCATAATGCAGAACATAATTAGTTTTTTAGTATGTATCATATGTCCTCCCTAGATGAAATCGATTATCATTAACATTTAAAGATTAATGTATCTTACATACATTGTCAATGTATATCAGAAAACTTTTTTAATATATACTATTTAGATTCTATCCGCTTTTCTAATGTTTCTTTTTAAAACATAGTGCATAAGTATGAAAAAAAATGTTGTTATTAAAATGCGTACCCTTGTTATACATAACAAGGATACGCATCCATATTGCACTATCATTTTAATTCCTAATATTGAGTATACTTAATATACGCTGAGTCATTATATACCCACTGATTTCCCCAAAGGTTTAACCAACCATTTTCATTTATATATACTAAATAAGATTCTGGAGAATTTAATTGGCGGATAACTGCAGATGTAGTTGATGGACCACTTCTTAAATTTACATTCATCCCTTGTATATATGCAACCCCAATCGGGCTTCCATCACTATTGCTTGTCTTTACAAAATTAATGTAAGAAGGATCATTATACACCCATTGTCCATTCCCCAAATCTAGCCATCCATTACTTTCTTGATATACAACGTAAGATTCTGGAGAATTTAATTGACGAATAACTGAGGAAGAAGTTGATGGACCATTTCTTAAATTTACATTTTTCCCAAGAACATAAGCGATTCCCTTCGTTTGAGGTGTCGGTTGTGGGTTAGGAGGTTGTGGATTTGGAGTTACTCCAAAAATAGCTGCTATTCCATTTGCATACGCTTGACTTAGATCTTCAATAAATTGTGGATTTTTTAATAAATTTGCATCAAAAGCTGTATCAATAAAAGCAGTCTCAGTTAAAATTGCATCCATTGCGGTTTCTCTTAATACCGCATAATTTTCTTTTTTTGCTCCTCGATCACGAAGACCATATTTTGTTAATACAGGATTGACAGCTGTATGCATTTTTTGTTGCTTTGCATATGCAGTGCTGCTATTGGATAACGCATTATAAATATAACTTTCAAAACCTGTACCCCCGCCGCTATTAATATGAAATGAAATAAAATAATCCGCACTGAAAGCATTAGCAATATTAGCACGTTCAGATAAAGAAATAAACACATCACTATCACGTGTCATTTTAATTGTAATTGGATAATTTACCGTTAAAATGTCTCGAACGCGTCTAGCAATTTGAAGTGTTAAGTTTTTTTCTACTAAACCATTACCAACAGCACCAGAATCATATCCACCGTGCCCCGCGTCTATAACAAGTTTCATTTTATTGCCTCGCCCCTTTCTTGTAATATGTTTGCATTTCTACTCGTCCTATTTTATGTGAAATGTACAAATTCTGTTACAATTGCAAATAAAAAAACCGCCTTATGTAAGGCGGTTTCTATCATCTTGCTTTAACCAATTTAAAATAAATATATACGATTGATAGTGAACATAACGTATGCAAAATAAAATAAATAAAAGTGCTATTCCAACACCACTATAAAGTAAACCGAACTTTAAAAAAACATTTACAAGTGGTGGAAAGTTTATTAGATTTTGTAATGTACTAAGCATGCAAAACATAATGAAAAAGACAGGGACGTATTGTAATTCATACGGCTTTTTTTTCTTAATCATTCTTTTCCGAATGATTATATGACATAATTCTGCTACTATAAAGCACCCTCCAATTAATACAAGACCAGAAGTCATCGTCATACATCCACCTGCCTTATATTTATTGTATCGCATAAATAATCATCGTTATATTTTCTTTACATACTCTTCATCTTCTGAAGTAAAACCAAAACTCTCTATGAAAGACTTCGCCTTTTCTGTTAATTTCTCTTGTAGCACTTTTATTTCTTTCACATTTCTTTGTTTCATCATTTCTTCAAATATAAAATACGTATTTGTACCATAACCGTAACCTTGGTAATCAAAATGAATAATTAGCTGTGATAAAACAGCCCGTTCCTCTTGTACACTATAATCTATTACACCAATATATGTATCATCAACTTTCACACAGTACTGTACCTTTTTCTCACCTAAACTATGCGATTTAAACATTTCTTTAACAACGCTTTCATTTTCTACAGTAACTTTCTCAAACGTAATCATATGTTGTCCATCCTTTTACTATTATTGTATCAATAATACTTCCTATTTATGAAAAAAACCTTAAGACCGTATGCGATCTTAAGGTTTTTCTAATTAAACTAAGCTATACGCACGTTTTGTTTCTTCATGGAACTTATTCGTATCGTATTTATGCTCAACATAAATTTGGTGCCATACCATAAACGCAAGTACAGTCCAAATTTTACGGCTATAATCGCCTTTATCTGCACAATGTGCTTCCAGTAAGTTTAATACATACTGTTTGTCGATTAAATGCTCTGTCTTACTTTCGTTTATAATATTTATAGCCCAATCATGCATTTCGTCTTTTAACCAGTGACGAATTGGTACAGGGAATCCAAGTTTTTTACGATCTAATACGTGATCTGGAACGATTCCGCGTGCTGCTTCACGTAAAATAGCTTTCGTAGTTCCGTTAGCAATCTTAAATTCAGTTGGAATTTTAGATGCAACATCGAATACTTCTTTATCTAAGAACGGTACACGAAGTTCTAATGAGTTTGCCATTGTCATTTTATCAGCTTTTAATAAAATGTCACCGCGTAACCATGTGAACATGTCAATGTACTGCATTTTACTTACATCATCATAATCTTTAATCTCGTTATACAATGGTTTCGTGATATCCATATAGTTAACACTTTCATTGTAATACTTCATTAATTCAGCTTTTTCTTCTTCACGGAAGATTTTAGCATTTCCATAGTAACGCTCTTCAATTGGTGTACATCCACGCTCTAGGAAGCTCTTACCTTTAAATCCTTCTTTAAGAGCACCACTTAATGCTTTTAGAACGCTCTTACCTGGACTAGGGATGTAAGAGAACATTTTTAGTGAGTTTGGCTCACGGTAAATGTTATAACCACCAAATAGCTCGTCTGCGCCTTCACCAGAAAGAACAACTGTTACATGTTTACGTGCTTCTTTCGCAACGAAGTACAATGGTACAGCTGCTGGATCAGCTAAAGGATCATCCATATGCCAAATGATTTTTGGGAACTCATCCATAAATTCTTTCGCTGAAATGAATACATTATGGTTTTTAACGCCTAATTTCTCAGCAGTTTCTTTCGCAACATCAACTTCACTGAAACCACGTTGCTCAAAACCAACAGAGAATGTTAAAAGATTTGGATTCATTTCTCTTGCGATAGAAGCGATGATAGATGAATCGATACCACCAGATAAGAATGAACCTACTGGTACATCACTACGCATATGCACTTTTACTGAATCATATAACACATCACGAATTGCTTGGATATGCTCCTCTTTCGTTGCACTTGAAGCGTTGAAATAAGGTTTCCAGTAGCGATGGATTTCCATCTCTTTACCGATTTCTTTTACGAAATAATGACCAGGCTCGATTTTATTAACATCAATTGTTAAAGTTTCTGGCTCTGGACCATATTGGTACGTAAAGTAATGTTGTAGTGACGTTGGATTAACGCCTTTATCTTCCATCACATGCATAATACTTTTCTTCTCAGATGCGAAGAATGTAGTATCACCTTGTTGTGCGATGTATAAAGGTTTAATACCGAAGTGATCACGTGCACCGAAAAGTTTCTTTTCTTCACGATCCCAAATCATAAATGCAAACATACCACGAAGGTAATCTACACATTTTTCTTTCATATGTGCATACAATGCAATGATAACTTCTGTATCAGATTGCGTTGCAAACGTTGCACCTTTTTCAAGTAACATTTCACGTAATTCTACATAGTTGTAAATTTCACCATTAAAAATAATTACATATCGATCATTTTCATAAGTTAGCGGCTGATGTCCTGCCTCTAAGTCAATGATGCTTAAACGGCGGAAGCCAAATTGTACATGTTCATCACGAAAATATCCTTCGTCATCTGGACCACGGTGGAAAATCATCGTGTTCATATTTTCAAATTGATGTTTTTCTGTTTCTGAAAACTCTCTAGGGTTTTCACATAAACATCCTACAAAACCACACATACTTCTTACCCTCTTTCAGTTTTCATTCTGTCTCTATACTACTATATCAACCCTATTTATACTAGCATAATCAACTGAATATGGCGACCAAAAACTATAAAAAAATCACTCCATTTCACATTTTTAACAATTTTTTATGAAAACATGAAAACTAGGCACTCACCTTTCTCCGCTTTTGTCATATGATATTGCAAATTGATTTCTAGGAGGGAATACCATGAGTGAAGAAAAAAAAGATTCTTCTCGCCCACCGGTTCGTAATTACTTAAAGCAAATTGATGATTTCTTCGAGCAAACACCTCTTCGCAATGTAATCGCTGATTTAAATCATTTTTTCCAAAAAGGAAACCGTTTATTAACATTCCCTGTAGATTTATATGAAGTTGGTGAAGAACTCGTTGTTACAGCTGAACTACCAGGTATACAAAAAGAACAAATCCAAATTGAAATACAAAGTGAATACTTAAAAGTCTCTGTAAAAGAAGAGATACTTGAAGAGGAAGAAGAACAAACATCCCATAACTATTATCGCCGAGAACGTTCCATTTCAGAAGCATCAAGATTGATTAAATTGCCGTATTCAATTAATAAAAAAGCGGCAAAAGCTTCTTATCAAAACGGCGTATTAGAAATTCGGGCGCCGAAACTTCCCCAGCAACATGACATTTTATCGATAGACTAATGCAAAAAAATAAGGGTGCTATGCACCCTTATTTTCAACCCACTAATCGCTTCATATCACGTATAATGTCTTCGTATGGCGTATTACTAATGCCACTATACTTTTTCATTACTTTTCCGTTTTGATCAATTAAATAAAATGATGTACCATGCATGACCTGACCGTTCTCCGGCTTATCTACAAGTGATTGGAAATTATCTTTTGAAAACTTTGTAATATCTTCTAACGAATACCCCGTTAATAAATTCCAGTTACTAGTATCCTCTGTAAACTTTTGAATAAAAGCTTTCAGATTTTCTGGCTTATCAAGGTCTGGATCTACACTAAATGAAACAAACTGAACGTCTAATTTCTCTTCTTTTGCCATCTTTTGAAGCTTGGCCATATTTGCAGTCATTGGTGGACAAACTGTCTGACAATTTGTGAACATAAAATCTGCAACCCAAACTTTCCCTTTTAAATCTTTTGTACCAAATTTCTTTCCATCTTGATTTGTAAATTGGAAGGTTTCTAAATCCCAATTTAATGGTTTACGAAGCTTTGAACCTGATTCACTACATCCAGCAAGTACAAAGAGACAAAATACAACCATAAGACCAATTATTTTTTGATAACGCTTCATTTATAAACCTCTTTTCTCTATCCTAAATTTAAATAGGTTATGTTTATAATAACAAAAGTTAACACTACGAGAAAATTGTTTACTACATTTGTTCACGAAATCGTACGAATTTACGTATGTTACTTCTTTATTTCAAGCGAATTACTAGACAAAATATATTTTTTTACTATTATTTCTATAAATAAAAGTGATAAAACTAATTTTATTGTTACTTTTGTAAATACCTCTCCCTATTTTTTAACAATTCCTTAAACATTAATCCATGTTTTACACTGTATTCCTTAACAACATTTCGGTACAATACAAATACAACGATTTTAAATGAGGTGATGTTCATGGCAAAGCGCTATGAAAATATGGATAATGTTAGTACAAAAAAATCAATTCGCTCTTTTTTACGCTGGCGTAAAGAACGAAAGCAAAACAAAAAAGATTTTTCTTTCTTAGTAGAACAATCACCCGTTAAACAAAGTGCATTTTTGCAAAGTAATGTTGAAAAAACGACTATCACATGGATTGGGCATTCCACTTTTCTTATCCAAACGAATGGACTTAATATATTAACAGATCCAGTATGGGCTAATAAATTAAAGCTAGTTCCAAGACTTACAGAACCTGGACTCTCTATAGAAGCACTACCTAAAATTGATATTGTCCTTATTTCACATGGTCATTATGATCATTTAGATTTTTCAACTCTTCGTCAGTTGAATGATGATGTTCTATATCTTGTACCTATTGGATTAAAAAAATTATTTACTCGTAAGAAATTTAAACATGTAGAAGAGTATAAATGGTGGGAAAGTACGATAATTAACGAAGTTTCTTTTCACTTCGTACCTGCTCAGCACTGGACGAGAAGATTCTTATTTGATATGAATACGTCTCACTGGGGTGGATGGATTATTGATAATGAAACGACTATGGAAACCATATATTTTTGTGGTGACAGTGGCTATTTCCAAGGTTTCAAAGAAATTGGTGAACGCTTTTTAATTGATATTGCTCTTATGCCCATTGGCGCTTATGAACCAGAATGGTTTATGAAAGTATCTCATGTTTCACCTGAAGAGGCCGTGCAAGCTTATTTAGATTTAAACGCTACGCATTTTATACCAATGCATTACGGAGCTTTTGCACTCGCCGATGAAACACCTCGTGAAGCAATAACTAGACTTCGAAATAATTGGAATTTGCGCATGTTACCGTGGGAACAACTGCATGTACTCTTTTTAGGTCAAACTTTTATTTATAGTAACGCAACAAATAATAAGCAAATAAACGAAAAAATTGAAACTTTACATGTGTAACGTAATGACTGATTTTCTATATCCAACATATAATATAGAAAATCCTATAGTGAAACTTTAATTAGTGGTTTTTCTTCATCCCCACTGATTATTTGCCTTCACCAATCAAGCTTTTACGGGCAGCCCGCTACCTAACCTCTTTGCTCCAGCTAAATTTGAGGTAGAGAGTTTTACTGTCCGCAAATAGCGGGATAAAGGGTGTTTTCTATGAATGAATATTTACAGACTCGCTATATCATTAGCGGTAGTGCCTGTGTGGCTCTTCTTATTTCTTACTTTCTATTTACATAAAAAAGCTACTTGAAATATATTTTCAAGTAGCTTTTTTATTACTCTGCTAAATACATAAATCCGATTGCGCCCGGACCTGTGTGAGTACTAATAATAGGCGTTGTATAGAAAATTTCTGATTGAGCAAATCCACTCACTTTTTCAACCGCCGCTTTCATACTTTCAGCTAAAGGAATTGCTTTCGCATGCGGAATTGCAACAGCTTTTACGACTTTTCCAGCCGTATCTTGCTCAAATAACTTAGCTAATGTTTTTACAATTTGGCCTTGGCTACGAACTTTCGTTACAGGATTATAAACACCGTCTTCAAGACTAGCAATTGGCTTTATATTAAGTAGAGAACCGATAAACGCTTTTCCTTTACCGATACGTCCACCCTTCACTAAGTTTTCTAATGTATCCACTACTACATATAAACGAGTATTCTTTCTTACTTCATCTACACGTTTTAAAATTTCTTCTAGTGAGCGTCCGTCATTTGCCATTTTTGCAGCTTCAATTACTTGATATGCTAAAGCATGTGTAATAAATTGAGAATCAACAACTGTTACTTTTGTATCAGTCATTGATGCAGCGCTATTTGCAGTTGCTACAGTACCGCTCATTCCACTTGTCATATGGATAGAAAGGACTTCGCTTCCATCTTCCCCTAGCTTGTCATACATTTCTACAAATGTACCCATAGCTGGTTGTGATGTTTTTGGTAATTCCTCTGATTTAATCATTTCTTCAATAAATTCGTCAGGTTGTAAATCAACGCGATCTAAATATGTTTGTCCATTTACAGAGATTGATAATGGTAAAACATGAATGTCATACTTTTCGATTACGTCTTGTGATAAATCTGCCGTTGAATCTGTTACAATTTTAATTTTTTGCATACTATACTTCTTCCCTTTCCAATACGCTCTCCTTGTTATTATACTAGTATTCCCATTGCTTTCAACAATTTGGAACGAAATTTCATCAAATTAATTATATTTTCATATCTAAAATGAAAAAGACAGAGTTTACTAACCCTGTCCGTACTTCGTATCATGCATTTTTTTCAAGGGTATTTGTTTTATATACATTTAAATAATCATTCCACTTCAAACAATTTTGTAAATATTCACGGAAAGAATACGAAAATCTTGGGTGTTTTTGTTTTTGAATTTTTGCAATAAATAATTGAAGACGAGACTGAATTAGAAACGATAATGGATGCTGTGCCTGTAGGACAGGGATTTCGAATATTTTAATGCAATCCCCTGTTGAATGAGTGAAATAAAAACTTTTCGTAATCACAATATCAATCCTCTTTTTCATTGGATTTTTGAACTTCCTCTACTTTGCGCTGTAACACGTTGTTTAAAGTGGAGTAAAATCAGACTTATATGATTTCTGTAGTCCTTATGGCTAGAAGATTTATACTCTATTCATCTCCACCTAATTCACCTTCCCGTCCTAAATATCTCTGAGACGGGAATCTCATTATCCATCAATTGTTTAATACATTTAGTATAAGCTTATAAAAGCGCAAAGTTTGTCTAAATTTTGGAGATTCTATAATTTTTTTCTTCTATATATTGTATACGTTTATAGCTATAGTATAACAAATAAATAAAAAAGTGCCTTTATAACGAGGCACTTTTCGACTGCATTTCTTCTCTTTTCTTTTTCCTCTTACTAACAACCTTTGATAACGCAATACTTACTTCATAAATACAAATAAGCGGCACTGCAACTAAACTATGAGATAAAAAGTCTGGCGGTGATATACAAGATGCAATGATAATTAATGCTACGTAAGCATACCTTCTTATTTTTATTAAAAATTCCGCCGTAAGTATTCCAATACTAGTTAAAAACATTACAACGACTGGCAATTCAAAAATCACAGCAAATGGAACTGTTAAATTAAGTACAAAATGAAAATACTTTTCTGTCGTAAACATCGTATTAAACATTTCATTACCTATCGTAGTTAAAAAGTGAAATAGAAACGGCATTACAATAAAGTATCCAAAACATAAACCTGCAATAAATAATATAGACAATACCGGTATATACATTATTGTCATCTTTTGTTCATTTGGATGTAAACCCGGTTTTACAAATAACCAAATTTGTATAGCAGCAAAAGGAATTGTACAAACGATAGCAAATACTGTAGCAATCGAGAAAAAAATCCACAATACATCACTTGGACCGAGAACAGTTAATTTCATTGGTAAATCTTTTACAAGCCAAAAATAAATATCCTTTGTAAAAGTAAATCCAATAATTAAAAATAATACAAAGGATAACACCGTATATATTACTCTTTTTCGAAGCTCAACAATATGTTCTACTACGCTCATTTCCCGATTTTCCATCTCGTTCACCACACTTTATTTATCCATTACAAGGAAAATACACTACATTTTTTCTTTCTTTTCCTTTTCTTGAAATGCGTCATCTGTCAATTCTTTCGTTGATTTTTTAAACTCTTTTAACGTTTCCCCTAAAGCCTTCCCGATTTCCGGCAATTTTTTAGGTCCAAATAAAATGAGTACTGCTACTAAAATTAAAATTAACCCTGGAAAGCCAATATTTGAAAACATTTCCCCATCCCCTTTATTAGTAGTTTCCTTGTCCTACTATTACATAATTTTATTTTGTCAAAAAAGTTTGAAAACGTCAACAAATCCATTGTCTTTTGTCAAAAAAATTCAAAAATATAATCAATTATACAAATTTCATTTTCTATTGCTCTTGTGTATGATATGGTAAGGGAAATGACATATTATTTTATGATAGTAGAAAGGATTTGCATTATGACTGAAAAAATGACACGAATGACCCAATTTGTAAAAGAAGAAATTGCAAATGCAATTACACATGGTATCGGTGCCATTTTAAGCATCCCTGCCTTAATCATATTGATTATTCATGCTTCTAAGCACGGTACCGCATCAGCCGTAGTTGCATTTACTGTTTATGGTGTAAGTATGTTCTTACTGTACTTGTTTTCAACATTGCTACATAGCATTCATCATCCTAAAGTAGAAAAAATATTTACTATTTTAGATCATTCAGCCATTTACTTATTGATTGCTGGCACGTATACTCCTTTTCTACTTATTACACTTCGTGGCCCATTAGGATGGACGTTGCTTGCTATAATATGGACACTAGCAATCGGAGGTATCGTCTTCAAAATTTTCTTTGTACGTCGCTTTATTAAGGCATCAACGCTATGTTATATCATAATGGGATGGCTCATAATCGTTGCTATTAAACCACTTTATGAAAATCTAACTGGACATGGTTTTTCACTACTTTTAGCAGGTGGCATTTTATATTCTGTCGGAGCTATATTCTTCCTTTGGGAAAAGCTACCTTTCAACCATGCCATATGGCACCTGTTCGTTTTAGGTGGTAGTGCGATGATGTTCTTCTGTGTACTCTTTTATGTCTTACCTACAGCATAATAAAAAGGATTCAGCTTACGATAAGCTGAATCCTTTTTTATTACTTATGTAATTGTGATGCAATAACTTCCTGTGTATGCTTCGTTAATTCTTTAATATCCATATTCGCATAATCTTCAGGTGTAATCGGCTTAGAAATTGTTACTGTTGCATGAGCTGGCTTCATACGATTTCCATTCGCTTCAAACATCTTATATGTACCATCTAACGTTACAGGTAAAATTGCTACCCCTGACTTTACTGCAAGATGAAAACTACCAGCCTTAAACTCTCCAACTTCGCCACCCTTACTTCTCGTTCCTTCAGGGAAAATTACGATAGAATGTCCATTCTTTAATAGTTCAATTCCATCTTTAATCGCTTGAAGAGATTGACGACGATCGCTACGATCCATAAATACACAATTCATCAGTTCCATCCAAGTTGGTACAACTGGGAACTTTTTAATCTCTGCTTTTGAAACGAATCCAATTGGTTTATTTAAGTAACCTAGTAAAACAGGGATATCCATATTACTTTGGTGATTACTTACAACTAGCACTGGCTTGTCTTTCGGAACATTTTCAAGTCCTTTCACTTCTACTGCCCCTCCAGCTACACGTACCATTTTCTTACCAAACCAATTTGTCGTTTTATACACAGCATTGTCTTTTTCTTTTGGCGCCATCGTATTTACTTGTCTTTTAAGACGCCACATTCTCGGTGTAATCGCAATTACGATTAAAATTAAATAAAAGATTTTAAAAAACGTTTGAATCATACAGAACCCCCACCTATTATCATTCCGACCTTCATTATACTAGACAAACGAAGGAAAAAGAAGAAAAAAAGTCCAAACAGCAAGTGTTCGGACTTTTTAAGCATTCTATATTAGAAACGTTTTGCTAATTCACGAGCATTAGCAATTGCTGCTTCTTTAATTTCTTGTGCTTTTTCAGGGTTTGCATTCATGCCTTCAACTGCAATATATTCAGTATCATTCACACCGACAAATCCTAATACAGTCTTTAAGTGATTACGACCGAAGTCTACAGCTGCGTATGCTCCTTCAGAATATACGCCACCTGTTGCTTGAATGTGAAGTGCTTTTTTACCTTCTAATAAGCCGACTGGACCATTTTCAGTATATTTGAATGTTTTACCTGCGATTGCTACGTTATCTAAGTATGCTTTTACTACTGGTGGATAGCTAAAGTTCCACATTGGAGTTACGAATACATAACGATCTGCATTCATAAATGTTTCTAAGTTTGTGTTCATTGCTGCTACTTTTTGTTGTTGAACTTCAGTTAAAGCTTCAAAGCCTTCACCTGCTGCAAATTTACCCCAAGCAGCAAATACATCTGCATCAATTGCTGGTACTGTAGTGTTGAATAAATCAATTGTTACAACTTCGTCTTGTGGATGTTCGTTTTTATAAGCTTCGATGAAAGCTTCCCCTACTGCCATTCCGAAAGAACCTTCTGCTGAATTTGGATTTGCTGTAATAAATAGTACTTTTGTCATTGTATTCTCTCCCTTTTTTTTCTTTATCTTTAATTCAAGATTTGTTTTTTAAAAGTTAATAACTTACCTTATGTAAGTATAATATAAAAAGTTTTAATCAATGTCAATAAAAAATAGCTACTTTTTTTTCGTAAGTTAATGATTTACTTTGTTTCCTTAAAATTTAGTATACAGATATTACAAACTCCTTCATATAAAAAGGCTACCTCTACAACCTATAGAGATAGCCTTCTATTACATATTATTTTTGAAATACATGTTTTACTTTTTCAGCTGGAATATTACTTCCGCCTCTACCTTTTACATCTTCAATCATCATTGTAATGACCATATCTGGCGAATTTAAATCAAATGCAGCGAACCAACCTAGTTCTTTTCCTTCGGCCTCTTTTGATACTTTTAATTCCGCTGTACCTGTTTTTCCAGCAAGAGTCATACCATCAATTTTAGCAATTTTCCCTGTACCATCTGGATCATTAATTACTTTCGTCATTGCAGTTTTTAATATATCCTGATTTCCTTTAGAAATTACATTTTCTTTCCAAGCTTTTGGTTGTTTATCTGTTTTAATAATATACGGTGACGGAATCGTTCCATCATTTACAATTGGCGCATACGTTAAAGCTAAATGAAGAGGAGTCATTAATACTTGTCCTTGTCCATATCCCGTATCTGCCATTTGAATATCATTTTTAATGCCGTCATTTGCAATTTTAGAAGCAGGGAATCCATATTCAATTGGTAGTTTCTCATCGAATCCGAATTTTTTTGCTTCACTCATAAACTTGTCTTTTCCGATTTTCAAAGCTTCTTGTGCGAAGTAAATATTATCCGAGTATTTCATCGCCTTATCAAGATCAATCGGATTTGCATCTTTCACACGCGTTACATAGTAATTACCCCAAGAAGAATCTTTTGTCCATTTTAATCCTTCAATTTTCAACTCTTCTTTTGGATCAATTGTTTTCGTTTCAAGACCAATTGCAGCTGTAATAGGTTTAAATACAGAACCTGGTACCGACAATTGTGTAAAGCGATTTGTCATTGGTTTTTTCGGATCATTATTCCAAGCTTCGCGTTGTGCCTTCGATGTCCCTCGTGCAATTATATTAGGATCATATGCTGGACTACTTACTAGTGCAATTGTTTCTCCACTTTTCGGATTAATTGCTGCACTTGAACCAGCTTCGCCCTTCATTTCATTATACGTTTTTTCTTGAACAACACTATCAATAGTTAAAGTTACATTTTCTCCATCAACAGCATCTGTTTTTGCCAAGTTTTTAATTTCTTTTCCTTGCGCATCTTCTACAAAGACACGGCCACCTTTTTTACCGCGTAGCTTTTCCTCTAATACTTGCTCTAAACCAGCTTTACCAACTGGGTCATCAGCTTGATAGCCTTTCTTTTGTAGCGTTTTTAAATCTTCAGCATTTACCTTTCCAATATAACCAGTCAGATGAGCTGCCGCTTCCCCTAACGGATATGTACGAACATTTACAGGTTTTGTCGAAACACCTGGTAAATCAATGTACGTATTTTGTGTTGCCCCTTCAGGCAAAATTCCAATTGGTACGAGATACCCTGGTTTTACCCATTTAGCAGCTAATTTTTGATCAATTTCTTCTACAGACATATTTAACAACTTCGCTACTGTTTCTTTCGTTTGCGGAGCAGTATCGCCTAACTTTTCAGGAATCAATCCGATTTCAGAAGCTTTCCCATTTGTTGCAAGACCTTTTCCATTACGATCGTATATTTCACCACGTTTTGGCTGTGTTGTCTGCATACGCACTTTACTATCTTTCGTCATGCCTGGGAAAATAAAATCAGGAGTCCAATCTATTTTCCAAGATTCTTTATCTCCATCTTTTTCTTTCACCATTTTTGCTTCATGACCAAATGTAATTTTACCACCAACTGTATCCATGCTTACTTTAAAAGGAACAGGACCTTCATCTTTTTTATCTTCTTTTACTTCCCCTGTTTCTACCTTTAAGTCTTTCACTTCGATACCAGAATAAATTTTTTCATATTTCTCAGTAAACTCTTTCTTTGAAATATCTTTTTTTGCATTTTTTGATAGTTGATCATACATATCTGCAAATTTTTGTTTATTCCACGCTTTTACATATGTATCAAACGCTTCTTGTGGTTTTTCTTCTTTACCACATCCAACTAACATGAATGTTAAGCAAAGAAAAAGAATCCCCCATATCTTTCTCAATCGATTCTCCTCCTCTTTCTATATTAGTACTTTTGAAAATTTTAGCATTTTTACATGCTACCTATCATTATAGCACTATCGAATCTCATCTATAAACTTATATTGGTGAATATAAATAAAAAGATTGATGCGAATTCTCACATCAATCTTTTTTATTATTGTTGTTTCTCATATACATGGTAATAATACGTATACGGGTTTTTTTCATCCGTTAAACCTTTTTCTACAAAAATCTCTTTCCAATTTGTCATATCTATTTCTGGGAAGAATGTATCTCCTTCAAATGCATGATGGATTTTTGTTATATATAACTTGTCTACATAAGGTAAAAAGAGATCGTAAATTTGCGCTCCACCAAAAATAAAAATCTCTTCTTCATTTTTACATAGTTCAAACACTTCTTCTACAGAATGAACAACTTCACAGCCTTCAACATGATACCCTTCATTACGAGTTACAATAATATTACGTCTTCCAGGCAGTGGTCTACCAATCGCTTCATAGTTCTTTCTTCCCATAATAAGCGGGTGACCCATCGTTGTTTTCTTCACGTATTGTAATTCACTCGGTAAACGCCAAGGTAAATTATTATCTTTACCAATTACTCTATTTTCGTCCATAGCGACCATAAATGAAACAATCATTTTTTCATCTCCTCTACAATTATACTGCAACCGGTGCTTTAATTGCTGGATGCGGATCGTATCCTTCAATCGTTAAATCTTCCATTTCAAAATCGAAAACAGATTTCACATCTGGATTTAATGTAAGTTTCGGGAATGGACGTGGTTCACGTGCCAATTGCTTTTCTACTTGTTCAAAATGATTTGTATAAATGTGTGCATCACCAATTGTATGAACAAATTCTCCCACTTCAAGTCCGCATTCATGTGCAATTAAATGTGTTAGTAGTGAGTAACTTGCAATGTTAAATGGAATTCCAAGGAATATGTCACCACTTCTTTGATATAACTGACAAGAAAGCTTTCCATCTGCTACATAAAACTGGAATAGCGTATGACAAGGCGGTAAGGCCATACTTGGTACATCTTCTGGATTCCAGGCAGAAACGATTAAACGACGTGAGTCTGGTGTTTTTTTAATCATTTCAATTACATCTTTTAATTGATCAAGTGTCTCACCAGCTGTCGTTTTCCAAGCACGCCACTGTTTACCGTAAACGTCTCCTAAATAACCATATTTATTTGAGAACTCATCATCTTCTAAAACGTTCTTTTTAAACAATTCCATTTGCTCGTCGTACTGTACTTTAAATTCTTCATCTTGTTGTGAGCGAAGACCAAAATCAGTCATGTCAGGACCAGTATACTCATCACTTTCTACCCAGCTCTTAAAAGCCCATTCATTCCAAATGTTATTATTATGCTGCAATAAATAGCGAATATTTGTATCACCTTTCATAAACCAAAGCAGTTCACTTGCTACAAGGCGAAACGGTACTCTCTTTGTTGTTAATAAAGGAAAACCTTTACTTAGATCAAAACGCATTTGATATCCAAATACAGATACAGTGCCTGTCCCTGTACGGTCTTCTTTCTTCGTACCATGTTCCATTACATGGCGGCATAAATTTAAGTATTCATTTTCAGCATGTTTCATATGTAGGAAAACCTTCTTTCAATCGTATATGCAATTTATCATAACATGAAAAATGATAAATTTAATAATCCTAATTAATAAAATTTCTTGCGCTAATTCTTACAAAATTATTAACTTTCCAAATATAAAAAGGTTTTCATTTTCTATTACCGAAAGTATAGTGCGGTAGAACAAAATTTATATTTGGAGGTTAGAAGTATGTCTAAAATTGAAACGCCTGTTATGACTTCTTTACAAACAACGGCTGAAAAAATGATGAAGGATTTAAATGTTCCTGGTGCTGCTGTCGCTGTTATAAAAGACGGTGAAGTTATTATTTCAGAAGGTTTCGGCTATCGTAATATAGAAACAAAAGAGGCTGTTACACCGAATACTCGATTCGCAATCGGTTCCTCAACGAAAGCATTTGGCACACTTTCATTAAGCTTGTTAGCACAGCAAAAAAAGTTTAATTGGGATACCCCTATCCAGTCTTATATACCTAACTTTACTTTATCTGAACTACTTGCTAGCTCACAAGTTACAGGACGGGATTTAGCTTCTCATCGAACTGGAGTGAGTCGTCATGAGGCTCTTTGGTACAGTTCTTCCTTATCTCGAAAAGATCTCGTTGAAAAAATAAAACATTTACCACTTGATGCACCGTTCCGAACTGCATTTCTATATAACAATTTAATGTATGCAACAATTAGCTACATTGTCGAAAACATTACAAATCAAACGTGGGAGCAATACACTACAGAACATATTTTAGAACCTTTAAATATGAGACATACAAACTTCTCTGTTAACGATTCACAAACTACAGATGATTACGCTTTACCTTACATTGAAAATGACGGTGAAATAAAAGCAGTTCCATTCCGTAACATCGATACAGTTGGCGCTGCTGGGTGTATTAATTCCACAATTGAAGATATGGCAAATTGGGTACTTCTCCACTTAAATGAAGGAAAATTTGGAGATCATGAATTAATCTCCTCTGAATTATTACAACAAATGTATACACCACACAATTCAATTCCAGACCAACCGGTTTTATCACTCCCTGAATCTCCATTAAATAGTTACGGTCTTGGTTGGTTTATTAGCGCTTATCGTGGTAAAAAAGTGATTCATCATGGCGGTAATATCGATGGATTTTCAGCACTTGTTTCATTCATACCAACAGAAAACATAGGCCTTGTCATTTTAACGAATGCTGGAGGAACATTACTTCCTACTTATCTCGCTAATCAAATTTATGACGAACTACTTGAATTAGAATCCATTGATTGGCATAAACGTGCTGTAGAAGATACTAAAAAAATGAAGGAAATGATGAAAGAAGCAACTGAATCCCTCCCTGAACAAATTAAAGGGACTACACCTTCGCACAAGTTAGAGGATTATACTGGTACTTTTGAACATCCTGCATACGGAACATTACAAGTATACAAACGAGATGATTCGTTATATGTACAATTTATGGAAATGGATATTCAATTAGGGCATCATCATTACGACATCTTCTCTGCAAAAGTTGACTTATTCCAAATGAAAATGAGCTTATTATTCGCTTATGAAATGAATGTAAGTGGTGAATTCCCATCCCTTCAGTTACATGTACCAGCTACATTAAGTACTCAGCCGCTTACATTTAAGAAAATTAAATAAGTATTTTGATGGTAAAAAATAAAGGTAGGTGCGAATCACACCTACCTTTTCTATTTCATATCAATCTTATCTGATTGAAACCAAATTGGCTTCGATAACTCAAAGTTATTATGATCCTCTAAAACTATAGTAAGGCGCTCTAACATATCATCTAACATATGCGGCGCTGCTCGTAATGTCCAGACAACTGAGGAGAAAACTGTCATACCAACGTACACCGTGTATAATTTCCAGAATTCCTCTGGTATTTTTCTATTAAAGTATCCTTCTATTTGTCCGATTGAATACGGAATACTAATGTCCCTTGCAAACAGTGCAATTTTCACAAAATCATGAAGTGGATCGCCCCAATCGTAGCCATTAAAATCAACAACACCTACATATTTTCCATCCCGTACAATTATATTTTCTAAGTGAAAATCATCGTGTTGAAATCGATTTGGGCGGTTCTTTAAATATATTTCATTTTCTTCAATAAACTTTATGATTTTATCATCATTTTTTATGTTTATTCCACATGTTTTATATGCCTCTAAATATTTACTATGTTTTTTCATTGCTCTTTCATACCATGGAAGTATATTATTAGGAGCTTCATATGTATGCATTTTTGCTAAATCTTTCCCTGCCTCTATACCAATATCATATTGTTCTTTTGGTGAATACGTAGGCAATAACTTCTTCGCATCTTCCCCTTCTAAATACGAAAAGATGCCATAGCATAAACCTTCTTCTGCCAACAAACCTATTTCAATTGGTTTTTGTGCTTGCACACTACGATTTTGCATTTCATTTAAAATTTGAAACTCTATTTTCTTTCTTTCATACTCTTTTATATCGCCTGTCCGCAATAAATATTTATCATTATTCGCACTCGTAATTATATATTTCTTATCAGGTGAAAAACCTTTAGAAATTTCTTTAATATCCACTGCATTTTTTACTATTTGTATATTGTTTTGCCATGCTGTAATTATCTTCATATCTATTCCCCTTACATTTCTGCATTTGGTGTATAGGCAACTTCTACAATAAATCCATTCGGATCGTAAAAATCAATCGTATAGTAACCTTCCGAATAATGATTCATTTCAATTGGACCACGTATTACCTTCACTTTCGTACTAGAAAGAAAATCTGCTACTTCCTCAACTACTTCTCTATGAATAGCTTGATAACAAATATGTCTAGGCCCTAACGTCCTTACAATTTCCTCATCTACTTCTTTAAAGTATATTTCACTTTCTCCTGTGCTATATGCTATTTCATTTAACTTTCTCCACCCAATTATGGAAAACAACTTATTATAAAAAGAAATGGATTCCTCTAAATTTGCTACCCAAAATTCAATATGATGAATGCCTGCTCGCTGTGTATTCATATTAAGAATACGCTCCTTGTACTACTTGCACAATTTCCATCGGCTTATGAACCATGTAATCTGGTGCATCTTTTTTCACTGTTTCAATAACATCATATCCCCAAGATACCCAAATTACGTTCACTCCAGCCTTTTTACACGCTGCTACGTCTCGCTGTTCATCACCGACATATAACATATCTTTCTCTGTTATTTTTTTTGATTTCAAAAATCTTTTTATCATTTTATCTTTACCAAACAAATTTTTAGAACAATACACTTCTTGAATATTTTCGATACCATTCTTGTGTAAAAACGCCCGAATATGCTCTTCTGAGTTCGATGATATGACTGCAATTCCGTAGCCTTTTTTATGTAGTTCATCTAATACTTCTTTCATCCCATGGAACAAAACGAGATTTTTTATAGCAGGCTGATATAATTTATAAAATTCCAACGCTAATATCGGTAGTTTATACAGTGGTACATTAAGTTGTTTACATCTCTCTGGCATCGTTAATTTACGTAAATGTTCAATTTCGTCTTCCTTTACTGCTTTATACCCATGTTTTTCAGCAAGTTGATTATAAATCGGTACAAATATATTTTGTGAATCTACTAATGTGCCATCAAAGTCAAAAACAATATATTTTTGCATTCCCATACTCCCTTTGCTTCTTTTTTCTAAACCTATGTTATTCAACAACATAGTTGTCTGCCCCTTCTATAAAAATAAAAAAGAACAAGATTTTCTCTTGTTCTTTTTAAGACAACCATTTCGGTGGTACATTCGTATTCCAATAAATATTTCCTAACTCATGATGTCCAGAGTATCCATCATCAAAACGGTGGTAATGGAAATTAAAATAATAACCATCTTGCGGTGGATGATCTCTTCTTACATGGAAACGCAATAAATCATTTCCAGATTTCGTATCGTAGACGTGAAAAATCTTCTCATTATTTCCACCAGCTGGTTTTTGAGAAATCGCTAATGATTGTAGTGAATCTTCTGGTACATCACTAGCAAGCTCAGCAATTGCCTCTTCAATTTTCGGTAATATTACATCTTTAAACTCATCTTCAATTACTGGACCAATTTTAGTACCAAACTTTTGCATCGACTGCTTCTCTGCTTCTTGCATTGCATAAGTAATAAAAGTATCGGTGGTTAACCTGTCATTCGTTTCTTCATATGTATAGGACGTGCTCTCCAAACTTTGTTGCCCAGCTGTGCTCGTAGGCTTGTCCGCAGCTTTGGCATTATCAAGTAATATGGAAGGAGGCGTCACTAAACCAAATGTAAACACGGTAATTAATGCGACTAAGGTTTTTCTAAACCAATTTGGCATTTATGTTCCCTCCCCTTTCACTCATTATTTTTTATATAACGGTGGTTTCTTCTATTATACAAAATGATTGTAATTTTTGCACTTTACAATTTTGTTAACGTTCACATATTTTTCACTTGAATATGAAATTGTAAGATTTCATACAATAAAAATACAACAACAATAAGGAGGCGATCAGATGACTTTAGATGTCATGTATTCCGCCGCAAGTATACTCGTTTTAGTATATTTTATTTATCAATGTGTTACAGACTAGAAAAAGAGCCGTCACTGGCTCTTTTTTAATGGTACAAATACAATCCATACAATTAATAAAATAAAAACAACGCTGCCTACCACAGCTGGCAATAAATAAAACTGTGAAAGTATAACTATTCCATATAAAAGTATTGCTGGTAGTAGTAAATAACGATCTGCCTTCCATCTTAACAATAGTAATTTCCCTTCATCACAATATAAACGAAGAAACATCTTATTCGTAAATTCATTCCAATAATCACGTGCATAGCGAGAAATTGCAACTACAGCAAATACGAGAACAATAGCTGCAATCCACCTTGGAGTCATAATTATACTTGCAGTACTGATACATACAATTTGAATATAAAATATTCGTGCAGTACTTGTACGGAAAAATTCTTTCAAAAAAGATTCGACAATACGAGAATCAGCTTTTTTCCCTAAAAGTCTTTTAGAGCGCGGAAACATCCACGGTTTTTTATTCGAACTACTCGGTTTAGCCGCATGACCACCAACTTGCATAATTCCGCTCGTCCAGCGCATGCTTTCCTCCTTTTCTTTCTCGATTTCTTTAAAAAAGAACTTTTTATAATTCATTTTCTCTTTTACTAATACACTACTTAAGAAAATTACTAGACCGATAAATAGAATTGAATACAACGGATTTTTATAAATAAAAAATAAACTAATTCCAAAAAAGGACACGCTCATAGAAAATACTACATTTTTTACAATCCATAAAACCCATCGTTTCCCCACATGTACATGAACAAATCTCGTTAACAACGACAACATAAATCGAAATATAGTAAAGAATACCCAAAATAATAGGACTTGTATCTCTGTTACTTCGATACTTTTCATCAACACTGGTAACATAATAACGACTACTATTATATTCGTTATCGCTATTCGAACAAATGTGTACATCATGCCATACTGGACTAATTTTCGCATATGTGTTGCATACGAAATTAAAAATAAACTATCCGCTTGCTCAAAAAATGAACGAACTCCTCTTGGATATGTTACTAGATAAAATGCGAGTAATCCTAATCCGAAATAAATCGTCTCTTCCGTTGATAATTCATTTATCCATAGCGATCGATAATAGATTCCCATAAATATAAGTGCTGGAATAATAATATATAATGCGACTGTCCAATCTGTTACCGAACGTATAGACTTCCATTTCCGCTGGAGTTCATGGCGTAATCTCTTATAAAATTGTTGTTCAATCATGTTGTTCACGCCTTACAATTACATCAAAGCAGTCTAATAATGAACTACCCGGCATTTCCGCTAATATTTGAATAGATTCTAAATGTCCATCTGCGACTAATGTACCTTGTGAAATGAGTAAAAATCTTTCACAAATTTTTTCAGCAGTATCTAATACGTGCGTACAAAGTAAAATTCCTGCCCCGCGCTCTTTTTCTTTATATAAATAATTTAAAAACTCTTTCGTAGCTACTGGATCTAAACCGATAAAAGGTTCGTCAATGATATAAAAATCTGGCTCAGTTAAAAACGCCAATATTAGCATAGACTTTTGTTTCATGCCTTTTGAAAACTTTGATAAATACTCATGTTTATGCTTATTCATTCGAAAAGTATGTAATAATTGTTCCGCTCGTTCTTCCCAACTTCCCATTTCACTTCCACGAGCTGCCATTAATAATTCAATATGTTCCCAGAGCGTCAAGTAATCATAGTATGTTGGATGTTCTGGTACGTATGCATACGGATTTTTCTTTTCACCGAATGATATTTCACCGTCCATATTTACAAGTAATCCGAGTATCGTTTTAATCGTCGTACTTTTCCCAGCACCATTTGCTCCAATAAGAGCAACTAGTTCACCTTTTTCGATAGAAAAAACTATATCATGAATTGTTTTTTCGCCTATTTCATATCCAGCTGAGCGGATATTTACTTTTAACATGCATTCCCCTTCTTTCCATTTCCAATACAATCAAGGAAAAGAATAACATATAACTATCTATATATCATTATAAAATATTTATTTTCATAGCAGGAAAAAACATTTTTTAACAGAATATTAAATGTTTGATTACATTTTATTGGAGTTGATAATATGTCTTTTCAAATTCGTGAAGCAATGATAGATGATATAGACGCACTTTGTTCTTTAACGAAAGAATTAAAAGGTTCCTCTATTTCCTATGAAGATATGAACAACCGCCTACAATTCGTACAAATGAGTCCGTTTGATTTTTTATATGTTTACGAGGAAGAAGAAGCTATATTTGGATTACTTGGATTTCGTATACGTGAAAATTTAGAAGATGTAACACGTTATGGAGAGATTTCAATTATTAGCGTTGATTCTAACATACGACGGAAAGGCATTGGACAAGTTTTGATGGATTATGCCGAGCAATTAGCAAAGAAACATAATTGCATTGGCACATGGCTAGTTAGTGGAACAAAAAGAGTAGAAGCTCATCCTTTTTACAAAAAATTAGGTTATGAAGTAAATGGCTACCGATTTGTAAAATATTTTTAAACTACTTTATAAAGTGAAGGGACTATAACTATGACAAACATTAAAGCAATTTTCATTGATCGTGACGGTACAATTGGTGGTGACACTACAATACATTATCCAGGATCTTTTACATTATTTCCATTCACAAAAACATCCTTGCAAAAACTAAAAGCTAAAAATATAAAAATTTTCTCTTTCACAAATCAACCCGGTATCGCAGATGGAATAGCAACTGTAGCCGATTTTGTACAAGAATTAGAAGGCTTCGGTTTTGATGATATTTATGTATGTCCTCATAAACACGGTGATGGTTGTGAATGCCGTAAACCAAGTACAGGCATGCTGCTTAAAGCAGCAAAAAAACATGGACTTAATTTAACACAATGTGCTGTAGTTGGTGATCGTTGGACTGATATTGTTGCAGGAGCAAAAGTAAATGCGACTACGATTCTAGTCCGAACAGGCGCTGGGTATGATGCTTTGCATACGTACCGAGACAAATGGGCACATATTGAACCAAACTACATTGCAGATAACTTTGAAGATGCAACAAACTGGGTTTTAAATCAACTATAATACAAATGAAAATTTTGATTCACCCGAAATAATTTAAAACATAGTTAAAATAGCCTTTTGGCAAATAATTGTATTCCACAAAACGGATCACCTCAAAAGGTAGCAAGTTCCCTTTTGATACGCAAACATTGCAATTCAAATTATATTTTTTATTAGTAACAGCAATTAACGTAAAGAAGGAATAGCTTAGTGGCTATCCCTTCTTTATTGACTTCTATTATTTACATTTGTTATCTGTTTTTATTGAGTATTCTCATCGTTTTTATACTCCAAAATATCCCCTGGCTGACACTCCAAAGCTTTACATATCGCTTCTAATGTTGAAAAACGAACCGCTTTTGCTTTCGCATTTTTCAAAATAGAAAGATTCGCCATCGTAATTCCAACCTTCTCTGAAAGCTCCGTTACACTCATTTTTCGTTTTGCTAACATGACGTCAATATTAATAATGATTGTCATATCCGCCACCTCAAACCGTCAAATCATTTTCTGATTTTATGTGAATTGCCTCTTGTAGAAGTCGTTGGAGGATAGCAGCAAAAACGGCGATAACGAGCGAAGCAAAAACGATAATGAGTCCCACTAACCCAATAGGAGGATCCATTTTTTTCGCTATAAAATGAAAAAGTGGCAAACTTAATACATACAAACCACTGATTGTAATTGCACAGCACTTTATATTCTTTAACGCCTTTACTGATAATTCCGAGAACGCTGTGTTCTCATCAATGTACTGTAAAAGATTGAAAGCCTGATAAAGAGCAACGTAAAAAGGCACAGCTGCTCCATACATTACAATGAAAACAAGATATTTTATCGGAGCAATGTTAGGATACAAATTCGCTGTGAAATCCGCCATTTCCGGCACTAAAAATATGCATAAAGCAAGCACTGAAATTCCAGCAAGAAAAATAATTACTTTTAAGAACATTGTTGAACTTCGTTTAAGATTCATTTACAATACCTCACTTATTTAATGGCAACATAATTTTATCACAACATTTATTGTTTAACAATAAATAAATATCGTTTTATTTTTGTCATGTTTTTTAATTTAGGCAAAAATAAAAAAGAATTTCTCATTACAAAGAAATTCTTTTTCTTGAAAATGCCTCTTTCAACTTAATTTTTTAAAACGTTAATTCGTAATGGAAATAACGATTATCTCTCAAATAGCCATTTTCAGCGTATAATCGTTGTGCTGATAAATTATCAATCTCTGTTTGCAATTTTACACCTTTTGCTCCATTTTCTAATGCGTATTCTTTAGCAGCTTCTAATAATTTTTTACCTGTTCCGGCTCCACGCTTCGCCGCTTGTACAAATAAATCATTTAAAATCCATAATTCTTTCATTGAAATGGAAGAAAATGATGGATATAGTTGCGTGAATCCAATATATTCGTCGTCTTCAACTGCTACGAAAATAACAGACTCTTTTCTCTCAATTCGATTTCGTAAAAATACTTTTGCCCCTTCTAAATCAGAATCTTGTCTATAAAACATGCGATAGTTATTAAAAACTGATGCCAGTCCATCTAAATCTGCAATTGTTGCTTCATATATTCTCATTTTACTACATTCCCCTTCCAATACTGTCTCATTATATCCGTTGCCCATTTAGGCTGGTGTATTTCTTCTGTCGGCATAAACTCTTTCATTATTGGTTTTATATCCAATATAGGAGTGCCATCAATAGCATCTAATCCCTCAACAATAATTGATTTACCTTCTCTTTTAATCACCTTTACAATTGTTACACCTATGCGATTCGGACGATTTTTCCCGCGCTGTGCAAAAATACCTACTTCAGGATAATCCTTATTATTTCTAGGATGTCTAGCAAAATACTGAATTTGCTCGTCAGTTACTTTATGAAAATAAAAAACAACTTCAATATGAGAAAAATCTTCAATCCCTTGTATACTTTTTTCTGCATACATTTCAGTTAAAGTTATACGGGATCTTACTTCTCCCCACTCATCATCTTTTATTTCCTTTCTTTCATTATGTACAAATGCGATTGGTTGAACTGAAAACATACGCATTCCCCCCCAAATGTAACCACTTACATTATAAAGTATTTTCTGAATGTTTTCCAGATATACGAATTAAGTTTACATAATATAATTATAATCTATTTATCTAAAGCTACCTTGACTGCTTCAATTGCATGTATATGGGTCGTATCAAATATCGGGACTGATACGTTTTCTTGCTTTATTAATAAACCTATTTCCGTACAACCTAATATAATTCCTTGTGCTCCTTCTTGTACTAATTCTTCTATAACCCTTTTATAATACTCTCTAGATTGAACTACTATTTTTCCTAAACATAATTCTGTATATATTACTTCGTTTACTTTTTCTCTATTTGTTCCTGATGGTACTATTACTTTTATATCATGCTCTTCAATACGTGACTTATAGAAATCTTGCTCCATTGTATATTTAGTTCCAAGCAGACCAACCTTTTGAATGTCTTTTCTTTTAATTTCTTTTGCAGTTGCATCAGCAATATGTAAGACTGGAATATCAATTTTTTCCTTTATTTTTTCAACTACCTTATGCATTGTATTTGTACAAATGATTATAAAGTCTGCTCCTCCCTTTTGTAATGAATATGCCGCATTTCCTAGAATTTCTCCAGCACCATCCCAATCTCCGCTAGACTGACATCGTTCAATCTCTTCAAAATCCACACTATTAATCAAACATTTTGCTGAATGTAGCCCTCCTAATCTCTCTTTTATTTCTTCATTAATAATTCGATAATATTCAGAAGTTGATTCCCAACTCATGCCACCTATAAGACCTATCGTTTTCATATAAACACCTACCTAAACTATTTTTATAAAACTAATAACAACGTTTTATTGTGTATATTATACATAATAAAACAAGACTTTAAGTTTGGAATATAAAGTCTTGTTTTAACGGAAATATGGAAATAATAAAGAATAATTCTACTTTCATTTCCAAGGAAATTTTTATAGAATATTCTGAAATTAATAATCTGATGTTTTTATAAATTCTTTATACTTATAATTAAAACACTCTCGATACAGCTCTTTGATTTCATCATATGATGGAACACGTGGGTTATTAGCTGGGCTACCACTTTCAATTGCATCTGATGCCATTTTAGAAATAGCATTTTCAAATTCAATTTCATCGATTCCGTATTCTTTTAAATTTGGAATACGAAGATCAAAGCAAAGTTTTTTTATTTCACCAAGTGTGTAGTCTGCTACTTCCTCATCAGAATTCGAATACAAATCCTTATTTAAACTACGTCCAATTTTTGCTAACCTTTTCATTGCACTTGTTTTTGTAAACTCTAACACTGTAGGTAATAGTATGGCATTTGATATTCCATGCGGTACATGAAATAATGCTCCCACTGGCCTTGACATTCCATGAACTAATGTAACTGATGCATTAGAAAATGCAATTCCAGCTTGTAAAGAAGCAATCATCATCGCTTCTCTTGCCTCCATATTACGTCCATCTTCATATGCTATACGTAAATATTTCATAATACTTTCAATAGCTGAAAGAGCAAGTACATCTGTAAGTGGTTGTGAAAATTTAGAAATATAAGCTTCAATCGCATGACATAACGCATCTATTCCTGTTGCTGCCGTAATTTGTGGGGGTAACGAACTTGTCAAAACTGGATCTATAATTGCTACTTTCGGTATAAAACTAGGATGCTTCATCATCATTTTTACATCTGTTTTTTTATTCGTAATTACTGCTACACTTGTAACTTCCGATCCAGTACCAGAAGTTGTTGGAATTGCAATAAGTGGTAGTGGATTGTTTTCTATTTTAATATCCTTTTGGACATAATCCTCAACTTCTCCACCATTTGTATATAAAACCGCTACCGCTTTCGCAGCATCAATACAACTTCCACCACCAATACCGATAATAAAATCGCACTTTTCCTCTTTACAAAGAGATAACGCTTCTAATACGTGTATATTTGTAGGCTCAGCATCCACTTTATTATATGTACTAACAGTAATACCTTTCTTATTTAGTTGTTGCATACACTTTTCAACATATCCTAATTTCTCCATAATTGTATCAGTAACTATAAAAGCTCTTTTCCCTAACTTTTTTGATTGTTCTCCCAGTTTTTCAAGCGAATTCCTTCCATATAATACCGACTTTGGCATACGAAACTCAGAAACCTCTTGCAAGTCCCCCACCCCTTCTTATCCTAATTAATATTTTATAACATAAATTATCGATTTGATGAATCTTTACGATTCAAATTTTTTAATAGAGTCCTGTTAAAGTATAGAATGCGATAACTAAAAATACAGCAACCGTTTTCAAAATTGTAATAGCAAATATATCTTTATATGACTGTTTATGTGTTAATCCTGTTACTGTAAGAATAGTAATAATAGCCCCGTTATGTGGTAGTGTATCCATTCCTCCTGATGCCATTGATACGATACGGTGCATAACTTCTAATGGAATATCAAATTGATTGGCCGCTGCAATAAATTTATCTCCCATTGCACTTAATACTATTCCCATTCCTCCTGATGCCGAGCCTGTAATTCCAGCTAAAATATTCGTCGTTACTGCACCATTCACTAACGGATTTGTGAAAGTAGCAGAGATGCCATCTCTCATAATTGCGAAACCTGGAAGTGCTGCAATGACACCACCGAATCCAAACTCAGCTCCTGTATTCATCGTTGCAAGTAGCGCTCCACCAATACTTGTATTCAATCCAGCTTGGAAACCTGTTACTACTCGCTTCCAATATAATAATAACGTTGTTAAGATCCCTATAATAAGTGCCAATTCTACAGACCAAATTCCTACTACTGCACTTAATTCTACTTTTCCAAATGCTTTCATACCAATTGCAGAAAAATCAAAACCGCTTGGATACCACTTCGGTATCATAATAGTAAACACTTTATTCATTACACCTACTAAAATAAGTGGTATAAATGCAATAAGTTGTTGTGCTCTTGTGATTTCAATGTTATTAGTTAATGGCATATTTTTTTGTTCTACTTGCAAAGATGCTGCCATTTCAGTATTTCCATCATTAAAACCAAAGTATCCTTCACCTGCCGCTTTTGCCTTCTTACGTCTACTCTCTAAATATAGTAAACCTACTGTAAGAACAAAAATTGCTCCTACAATCCCAAGTATCGGTGCAGCATAAATATCCGTTTTAAAAAATGTTGTAGGTATTACATTTTGAATTTGTGGTGATCCAGGTAACGCATCCATTGTAAACGTTACTGCTCCAAGAACAATCGTTCCAGGGATTAAACGCTTTGGAATATTAGCTTGTCGAAACAACTTAGCTGCGAACGGATAAACAGCAAACACTACTACATACACACTAACACCACTATACGTTAAAATAGCCCCCATTAATACAATCGCTAATATAGTACGTTTTTCACCAACTAACTCAATAATTGTTTTTGCGATAGAATCTGCAATTCCTGACATTTCCACTACTTTTCCAAATATTGCTCCTAATAAAAACACAGGAAAATATAATTTTATAAATCCAACCATTTTCTCCATAAAGATATTAGAAAAGAAAGGTAATACATAACTAGGTTCTGTCAAAAATACTGCAAATAATGCAAATATCGGTGCGAATAAAATAACAGAAAAACCTCTGTATGCTACGAACATAAGTAAACTTAGTGCTAATAATATAATAACTAACCCCAATTTTACCCCTCCATTAAACAGAATATTCTAAATTTTATTGATAAATTTCTACTAACCTTTTAATTCTGACATCCCTCCTCTTATTCATACAAATTTTTATGCTAAAAATGTCTAATTATAATTATTCGATTACATATGAAAAATCCCTTTAAACAGAAACGAATTCATCGTCATACGTTATAAAGGGATTGCTAGAATCTATATTTACTGCTGTATTAAATTTTTCTCTACACAAAAATGATACAGTTCTTCAACATCTTTCACTATGTAGGTCGCACTAACTTCAGTCAGTTCTTTCTCACAGCCATAGCCATATAAAACACCAATTGAAGCAATTCCATTCTGATTTGCACCTATTATATCGTGCTTTCTATCACCAATCATTATCATTTCTTCTTTATTTAGTTCTTCATTTTTTTGTAAAATATGAGCAATTATTTCTTCTTTTTTTATTCTCGTACCATCTAAATTACTTCCAATGATGTCTTCGAAATAATTCGTTAATTGAAAATGCTCTATAACTTGTTTCGCAAATACAGTGGGCTTTGAAGTTGCTACAAATATGCGATTCCCTGAACTTTTTAATTGTTGCAAGAGCTTCAGAATCCCCTCGTATACATTATTTTCAAACAATCCACGCTGCTTTAAATACTCACGGAAGTAAAAAACTGCACGTTCAACCTCTCCTTCACTCATATTATATCTCTCTACGAATGATTGCTGAATAGGAGGACCTATAAATGAATCTAACTCACTTATATGTACTTCTTCAATTCCTACTTTTTTTAACGCATACAAAACCGAATTTACAATTCCTTCTTTCGGATCCGTTAAAGTTCCATCTAAATCAAATAGAAATGTTTTATACATGTTTCATTCCTCCACTTAATTTGCTGTATAAATAACTGCTAACATCTCTTCCACTTCTCCCTATTATACTATCATTATCTATTTTTTCGAAAAATCAATTTCCATATGTCACATACTTTCAGTTACAAAATACGATAGATATGATAAAGTAAAAAAGTTACAATTATTTTAATAGAAACTGGTGAAACAAATGTCAATTACGTTAATTTTTATAATGGCTTTCACAATTGTAATCCACGCAGTTGAAACAAGCTCTTATAGTATTCGATTAGCGGGGGTTCGTTTAAAGAAGATTGCTGTCGCATTATCCGTCGTAGGAATCGTATTACTCATTTCAAGAACGTCAAACTTACTACAAGCCTTTTTACTTGGCGGGATTGTGGACGAAGCAAAACTAGATCCTTCTATTGATTTAGAGCATATTATACGTCTTGTACTATTATCTGCTTCTATCGGTACATTGCTTGCGATTATACTGTATCCAACTTTGACAAAACTATTTGGATATGTCATTCAAAACTTTGAAACAGACGGTTCTTTCATTCGAATGATGAAAACGAATAACATTCAAAAATTAAAGTACACAAAAAAATATGTCCGCTTTCCAAAGTTAGAAATGATTCATAGACTGCGTATCGGCGGTATTCCAAAGCGTATAATGCTTATTAACATGTTCGCTACTGCAATTTATACAGCGGGAGTTCTTTCCGCACTATATGCTTCTTTTTTAATTCCAGCTTTCGCAACAAAAGCCACTACAGCTTCTGGTCTTATTAATGGTTTTGCTACTATTTTATTAACAGTGCTACTAGATCCACGTATTGCTCTTTTAACAGAGCGAGCTCTTCAATCAGAAGAAGGTGCTGAAGCAATGAGTAAAATGTATGCTTGGCTAATGATTTCTAGACTTTTTGGTACATTACTTGCTCAACTGTTATTCATACCAGGTGCTTACTGGATTACATGGATTATAAAGCTTATGAATTAAATTTACTCTCTAAAAAAAAGCAGGTGAGATAACAAATGACTATACAAACAGAACAAGATATCATTCGCTTAATAGAAAACGACGAATGGATGATGAATGTATTACAAATGGCAAAATCACTAGAGCTACCTGATTGGTGGATTTGTGCCGGATTTGTTCGTTCTAAAATTTGGGATACTTTACATGACTATGAAGCTAAAACGGCTATGCCTGATGTTGATGTAATTTATTATAATAGTCTACATCAAGATGAGATATACGAACAATCATTAGAAACGAAATTAATGAATATTGATGCTACTATCCCTTGGTCTGTAAAAAATCAAGCTCGTATGCATGTAGTGAATAATATGTCACCATATTCTTCTTCTGTTAATGCTATATCTAAATTCCCTGAAACAGCAACGGCTTTAGGAGTTACACTTGATGAACTAAACAACGTTATCTTAACAGCCCCATGTGGTATTGAAGATGTCCTTTCCTTACAAGTGAAACCAACAGCTCATTTTCTTAAATCGAAAGAACGATTACATATATACAAAAACAGAGTTATAAAAAAGAATTGGGAAAGTAAGTGGCCTAGCATCACAATCACATATCCAGAAATTTAGAAAGGGTGCCTCTCATTTATAGAAGCACCCTTTTCTTCATTTCAAAAAATGTATGACTGTTTCTGCAAATCTATCTGCTTCCTCATAATGAGGTGAATGACCGCTCTCTTCAAATACGATATACTTGCCGTTTCGGGCATCTTTATTAAATGTTTTAATTTGTTCTTCACACGTTACTACATCATGTTTTCCTACTATTAATAACATTAGATTTTGTACATCTTTTATTTTTGATAATAATGATGTATGACATGCTCCCTCTAATTTTAATCTATCAAAGTGAATTTTGGAGCGATTTGAAAATATTTCCCACTCTTCATCACTGTATAAACTCTCATCTGTCCTATCTTCCTTATTATTGTAAATCTCCATTCTTTTTTCTTCTAATTCAGCGCTTAATCTTATATAAGCTTCTAACAACTCTTCTGAACTAGCATCGCTAGATGAATAAGCAAAGCATTCTTTTGCTATTTCTTCTTTTCCATACTTTTTTAATAAATGCCCTGTTTTTTGTAACAAAGCCCTACTTGTTAATGCAAAATTAAAAGTTGGTCCTTCAAATATTATTTTCTCTATTGAACTTGGATATATCGACGCATAAAGCAATGCTACATATCCACCGAAAGAATGTCCAATTATAGACCACTTCTCAATTTGTAATACTTTTTTTAATTTCTCACAGTCTTCAATCAAATCATTTAATCCAAAAGCTTCGTCTTCAGTAATTTCTTCTGAGCGACAAACACCTCTTTGATCTATCATAATTACATATAGAGAATCTTTTAAACGTTCCGCTTGATGAAATGAAAAATCATAACAACTTTCTCCTGGTCCACCATGCAAGTATAAGACTGGCTTATTTTTAGGATTTCCATGTGTTTCAACGTATAGCTTTTTCCCTCTAATATTCATGTATTTCCCTGCTTCTATCAAATTTTCCTTTATGATCACCACCCCTTTTTTTACTGAATATTATAACATTTAATATTAAATAATTCCTATCACATTTAAGAAGACGATAATTATTGCAAGTGGTGCTACAAATCGAAGTAAAAATGCCCAACAAGTAAATACTTTCTTTCCATAATTTCCACCTACAAAAAACTCTGCTTCTAGTACCTTCTTCTCCATTTTGAATGAAACGAAAATACTAATAAATAGTGCTCCAAGTGGCATTAATATATTACTAGATAAGAAGTCTACTGCATCAAAAATATTCTTTCCGAAAATCGTAATATCACTCCATACTCCAAATGATAACGCTGATGGTATACCTACTAAGAAAATGCCGAAACCGATCAGCCATGATAATTTCGTTCTCTTTTCTTGTTCACCATTTGCTAATGCTGAAACAACAGTTTCTAGTAGAGAAAATGCTGATGTTAATGTCGCAAATGTAAATAGTGCAAGAAATACTGTTAAGAAAAATCCACCGAATGGGATTTGACTAAATACAGATGGTAATACGATAAATAGTAATCCAGGTCCTTCTGTTGGCTCCATTCCTAATGAAAATACGGCTGGAAAAATAGCAAGACCTGCAAATAATGAAACAAATAAATTTAATCCAACAATTGTTATTGCTGATTTTGGTAAACTTTCTTTTTTATTTAAATAGGAACTATACGTAACCATAATTGAAATCCCGATACTAATTGCAAAGAATGATTGCCCCATTGCGAACAAAATACTTTCCGAAGTAATCTTTGAGAAATCTGGTTGTAAGAAAAACTTCACACCTTTCATTGCATCATCAAGTGTTAACGAACGAATAATAAGAGCGACAAATAAAACGAACAATGCTGGCAACATATATTTACTTGCTTTTTCAATTCCGTTTTGTACACCCTTTGATACAACCCATATCGTAATGAACATAAAAGCGAAATGTCCCATAATAGCCCAAGCAGGATTCCCAATTGTTTCAGTAAATAATGTGCCGTAATTTTGTCCTGGCGTAATCAGTTGACCAGTTATTCCTCTGAATAAATAAATTAATACCCATCCACCTACAACACTATAAAATGAAAGTAGTATAAAACACGTTCCAACACCAAGGCGTCCAATCCAATGCCATCCTGTATTTGGTGCGATGCTTTTAAATGCTCCAACTGCTTGTTTCTGCGTACTGCGTCCAATCATAAATTCAGCTATAAGTAGCGGTAGTCCAATTAAAACAGTAAATAATATAAATATTAAAAAGAACGCTCCTCCCCCACTCTTCCCAGCGATATAAGGGAACTTCCATATCGCACCAAGTCCAATTGCTGATCCGGCTGCCGCCATTATAAAACCTAATTTCGAAGTCCATTGCTCCGTCTGTTTCATCTCATTTTCCTCCTAATTAAATCTTTTTATATAAATAAATAAATTTTATAAACCTATTCAAATAAACCCTCCATTTCTTCTTCCATATAATAAAAAAATGGCCTAGCATCTCTATATAAAGAGACGCTAAGCCATTTACTTAACGCGGTACCACCCTTATTGATTCCATTATGAATCCACCTTAGTAGTAATCGTTTGATTACAAACCTAATATCGAAGGTTAACCGTTAAGATTTACTAAGAATGTAATTCCGTTCCACCTTACTGCTCCTAGGCGAGTTCAGGATGTCATTTGACTATGTCACACCAACCCATAGCTCTCTGTACAAATACATGACCTTACTACTCCTATTCAACACATTGTAATATTTAGAATATATTTTCTTTTGAAATTAATATGAAGTATATCGGTTATATTTGTAACTGTCAAGGGGTATATTGATTTTTTTCGAAAAGAATGTTCTGTTGTAATTTTGTACAATAGGGCGATGTTATTAATCATCTAGATCATCATACTCCATATCGTCTTCACCTTGGTCATCATCTTCATCTTCATTTTTAATAAATTCAAATTCCTTTTCCGCTATAATATTCCCGTTTTTCTTCTTAATATATATTTCTTCCTCATCTTCGTTTGTTTCTACCTCTATTTCATATACACCCTTATCATCCATACGTTCTACATCAATTTCCTCTACAACTCCATTTACCTTTTCAACTGCAATTTGCTTAGCTATTTCTGGACTAAACTCTTTACTTTCGTAACTTTTTTCTTCTCTCTCTTTATATCGTATTTCTTCATGTTCCATTGCATTTACACCATATGCTGTCCCTCCAGCAATGAAAAGCACCATCACGATTCCAATCCATAATTTCATTCCATGTTCCCCCTCTTCATTTCTTACTTACATACTAAAATGTTAAAATGAAAAAAAACTGTGAGAAACATTAAAATTTGATGAGAATCCGTTTATTTTTGTGATTATCCTTCGTCATCATCATCTTGATTATCATTGCCTTCTTCTTGATCATCGTCATCTTGTTGTTGAGATGGCTCCTTTTGCTGAATAGCGTTATTTACTGCTGTAGTTGATAAAATTTCTCCTGTTATTGTATGTACTCTTACATCAACAGTTTCAGTTTGTTTTTTTATAATAATTTGGTAAGTAGCCGTACCATTTATATCAATTATACTTACCTTCTCAATAAATCCACCTTGTATTTTTTGTAACGCAACTTCTTTCGCCTGTTCTTCTGTTATAACTTTTGGTATTTGTGAACTACCAATTAAAGCGCCTGTAGTTTCTTCAATTTCTACGATTACATTTTCACTTGCACTTTTCTCTATTTCTATTACATATATATTTTTTTCATTTTTTTGCTCAAGCCTAATTCCCTTTACATTCCCTGGCACTTGCTGCACTGCAATTTCTTTTGCCTGCTCTTCTGTAATTTTTGTCATCGGTTTTTCTGACAATTGAATTTTACCAGTTGTTTTTTCAATCTCAACTACCTTACTTTTCTTATCATTTGTTTCTACCGTAATTACGAACACTTCTATCTCATTTCTCTTTTCTAATATAGTATGTTTAATTACACCTTGTACTTCCTGTAGCGCCATTTCTTCTGCTTTCTCTTTCGTTATTGTATTACTTTTTAATGCTATTTCTTTTGCACGTTTTACCTCTCCATTTTTGGCATCTACTATTATTTCATATAAACCTTGTTCATTTGAAAGATTTACCCTATAAAAATCTTGTTCCCCTTTATTTACTAATTTCATACTTTTAATTTTCCCAGGATACTGTTCAGATACAATACTTTGAATTTGCTTCTCAGATAATATTCTTTCTCCTTGCTTTGAAACAATACGTTGTGATACAAACGCTACACTTACAACCGCAAAGCAAACGAACAATGCAATTTTCCATTTCTTTTTCATTTATAAAGCTCCTATCCCTTTATAAAAAATGAGGTAAATTTACTGTAACTTTCGTCCATTTTCCTTCTTCACTTTCAAGTTGTATATCTCCTTCATGAGCATCAATAATTTGTTTGGCAATCGATAAACCTAAACCAGTACCCCCTGTTTCCCTGCTCCTCGCTTTATCAACTCGAAAGAAACGATCAAACACTTTCTGTATATCTTCCTTAGGAATTCCCATACCGTAATCTTGAATAGAAAAAAAGACTTTTTCTTTTTGTATTCCTACTATCATATCGATTGAATCTTTACTGTATTTCATTGCGTTATCTAATAAAACTACTAATACTTGTTTTATTTTTTGTTCGTCAATATTTACAATAATCTTTTCTTCCTCTGTAATAACACGAAAATCTCGATTATATGTTTTTTCTAGTTGTTCCGCAGTCATCTTACATAATCGAACTAAATCTGATTCTTTCGTTTCCAACTTCCACTCTGCACTACTGTTGGCAAGCAGTAACATTTGATTTGTCATGCCTTTCATTCTTACTGCCTCAGAGTATATCGCCTCTACAGATTCTTCTAAAACATCTTGTTTTTTCATTCCCCATCTTTTTAATAATTTCGCATAACTTTCAATAACTGTTAACGGTGTTCTTAATTCATGCGAAGCATCTGAAACGAACTGTTGTTGCTTTTCAAAGTTCTGATGTAATAAATCAATCATTTTATTAAATGTCGTTCCCATTATGTGCAATTCATCTTTTGATTTATTCTCAAGCGGTATTTTTTTGAATATCCCTCTATCTTGTATATGCTCCATTGTTTGTATTAAAGAATTTACAGGTTTTAAAATGAGTTTACTTAACATTCTTCCCGCAAAAAAAGATGGAATTAAAACGAAAAGTGATGCAATAACTAATACATTTTTTAACATATTTAAATTCTCTTGCAAACTATCTAAACGTTCTGTTATTTCTAACGAAACGATTTTCCCATCATTCCAAATGATTGGTATTTTTATATAAGCAAATTCACCCTCGTTCTTCTCATAAATTCCAGCGGATTCTTTTCTTTCAAATTTCGTATTTAATGCCGGAATTGATTTTGTACTATCTACTTCTTGCCTAATCATTACCTTTGAATTTTCATTAATAATTCTAATCATACCGTTTGAAGGTAAGTATGGTTGCAATAGACTTATTGCATCTACTTCTTTTGCTGAATCTGCGTTCATTCCATCAATGATATGTATTGCCTCACGTTTCAATCGTTCTAACTCTCCGTTCGTAGTCACTTTATAAAACAAAAAATATATTGAACTATTAATAATTAATAAAATAAGTAGTAACCATACTGTAGAGAATAAATATATTTTATTTTTAATTTTCATACATTACCCCTTTAAGACATACCCAACACCTCTAACAGTGTGAATAAGTGGTACGTCCACATTACAATCTACTTTTTTACGCAAATATCTAATATATACATCAACAACATTTGTATCGCCATAATAATCAAATCCCCAAACATTCGTTACAATTTGCTCACGGTTTAACACTTGATTTTCATGCTTCATTAAAAAGAGTAATAAATCAAATTCACGTGGTGTCAAGTCGACTAGATTATCCCCTCTTTTCACTTCTCTCGTTTTCTCATCTAAATATAAATCTGCAATTTGATAACTACTATTTTCCTCTTCTTTTACTACATTTGAAATTCTTAAACAAGCACGAATTCTCGCTAATAATTCTTCTATTTGAAAAGGCTTTGTGATATAGTCACTTGCTCCTTGATCTAAACCACTAACCTTGTCAACAACTGAGTCACGAGCAGTTAATAAAATAATAGGTATTACAGCATTTTTCAAACGTATTCTTCGAAGAACTTCTAACCCACTTATATTTGGAAGCATTACATCAAGTAATATTAAATCCCAGTTACCATTGCTGAACTTTTCCATTGCCTCTGTACCTGTTTTTGCAATTTCACTTTCATATCCTTCAAATTCTAATTCTAACTGCACGACACGAGCAATTTTTTCTTCATCCTCAACGATTAAAATCCTTTCTCCCATAAAAGCCTCCTATAATATATATTTGCACCATTTTAGTATAACAAGTAATACTTTCCTTCAAAAGAAAAAATACCCAATATATTTTATCCTTAATGAAAAAAATCAGGAATGAAATATATTCCTGATTTTTAAAGAGACAATCCAACCCATTGCCAATATGCATAGTAAAATATAACCATTACAAATATATAAATAACGCTTAAATAACTACTTAATTTTAATAAATCTTGTGGTTGAAAAGTTTCTCTATCACTTTCTTGAAATAATAGTAGTGCCTTAGAACTGACCGGAAAGGTTAAACAATAATTCATTCCAACAATACCTATAAATAAGACAGCTACTTCATTTAATTGTAGACTAGTTGCAAAGTATAGTAGTGGCGGAATAAAAATTACTGCTCTCGTAGTGTGAGATGTAATATATAAATGTGATGTTACGGAAAGAATAACAATTACTAGTAGCACAATGAAAATTGATTGATCATCAATAAATTTTGTTACAGAAAATAACTTCTGCATAATCCATTGCGCTGCACCACTTTCCATTAATGATTTTCCTAATGCAATTGCTGCTCCAACAAATAAAATTAAGTTCCAGGAGACACCTTTCAAACTTTCTTTCCACTTCATCACACCGACTTTTGGTAAAGTTAATAAAAAAACTCCGATTATAGTTACAGTAGCAATTTCCAAACCGTGTAACGACTCTGTTAACCAAAAAGTTACCATCGCTATTAAAATAGTTATTGTATATTTTTCATTTCTTGATAATTTAACCTGCACTTTTTTCGGCTGTAGTTTCGTCTTTACTTCTTCTTTATCTAAAAATAAAAATAATATTACGCGACAACACATAAAGCTCATTATGACTCCAAATGGTAATCCCCATATTAACCACTTTACGAACGTAATGTTTTTATTATTAAATTCCTTTAACATATCTAGCGCGATTAAATGTGAGCCTGCACCAATAATTGTAGAACTTGTTGAAACTAAAATAACAGTAGGCATTAAAATTGCTAATGCTTTCGTAATTCTTCTACTTCCAATTTCTTTAGATATAGCTTGAAAAACAGGTAATACAACCGCTGCGCGTCCCGATGTAGATGGAATAAAAAAGGCAAGTATTTGAATAATCATCGTTAAAATCCAGCATAAGCCTGATATATTACGAGCGCGATTTACAACAAAGTACGTCATTTTTTCAGCTAGACCGGTAATTTGAAGTGCTCTTCCTAAAATAAACGAACCGATCATAAGCCAAATCACATCCGAAGCTAGCGAATCAAATAAAAGATCTTGCTTTGCTGTTCCTGAAATAATTAGAAATAATACAGAACCGAGTGCAATATAGGCCGAATTTATCGTTGTTGTTGTCCATAATATAATTGCACAGCAAAATCCAAACAAACTCCATTTCGCTTCCATCGTTAATGATGATGGAAGCAAAAGAACTATTTCTGCCATTAATATAAGCGCTACGGGAATAACCCAAGATGGCTTAGTTTTCGGATTATCAGTACTATTCACATGTAATTCCACTACATTTTTTTCAATCATGATACGTACCCACTTTTATTCAGCCGAGAAGCGATTTGATAACCGACTAACACTGTACGCATCGTACTCTCTGTACAATCACGAAGCCATTTCTCTGCATTTGAAAATGCATTTTCCAAAGAAGATGGCATTGGTAGTATACTTGTATATGCATCAATTCCATAATCATAATTAATACGTGCTCCTTTACCGACTGTCCCTACTAACGCTATTACTGGTAACCCATATTTTTTTGCACATTTAGCCACCTCAGCTGGAATTTTTCCACGTGGTGTTTGAAAATCTATACTTCCTTCCGCGGTAAATACAAGATCACACTTTAACAATAGTTTATTTAAATCCATATACTTCATAATAATATCGTATCTCGGATGAAGTGTTGCCCCAATTAAAGCTTGTAGTCCAGCACCAAGACCGCCAGATGCACCACTTCCTGGTGTATGATGTACATCTATACCTATATCTTTTTTTATAATAGAAGCATAGCGCTCCAATGCTTTTTCTAGTTCTATTACTTGTTCTTCGTTAGCACCCTTTTGCGGACCAAACACTCTAGCTACTCCATGCTCACCGCATAATTGATTAAACCAATTACAAGCAACATCGATTTGAACATGCCTTAATCTAGGATCTACTTGTAATGTATCTATTTTCGAAACTTGTAATAAAGATGTTCCTCCTTGAATTTGCAATTCCTTTCCATCTCTATTTAAAAACTTTACACCTAATGCTTGAGCCATACCAGCTCCTCCATCAGATGTACCTGAATCACCACACCCTATTAATATACGATCTACCCCTTTATTTAAAGCTAATTCTATTAACTGTCCAACACCATGAGTAGTCGTTTTTCTTGGATCACGTAAATCTCTCGGTACAAGGCGTAGCCCAGCCGCCGCAGCCATTTCAATAACAGCTGTACGCTCACCATTTCTCGTTTCAAAAACACCAAAATAAGATTGTATCTCATCTCCAACAGGTCCCATTACTTGTACTTTATACATTTTTCCACCAGTAATATTTATAATTGTCTCTGTAAAACCTTCCCCACCATCAACCATTGGTAAAGTCTCTACAGTAGCAAGTGGCATAACTTTTAAAATCCCTTCTTTCATTACATCAGCAGCTTCCTTCGCCCCTAAACTTTCTTTAAATCCTGATGGTACAACTAAAATACGCATGTATTATTTCTCCCTTCACCTTATATATCTTTCGTATCTACGGCTTATATTAAAGGTGAAAAAAGAGAGCACAATTAAGCTTACATTAAAATCTGGTGAGAAAGTGCTGAATTTTAGGAACTAAAAAACCGTTGTACTATAAAATAGCACAACGGATACATTCCTCCTCATTATTAAGGGATAAGTCTTGTACAGTCTCTTGGAAAAGCACTAGCCTCTCGTACATTTGTTAATTCTAATAGTTTATATACAATCCTTTCTAACCCAATTCCGAAACCTCCATGTGGTGGACAACCATATCGGAATGTATTTAAATAAGATTGAAATTTCTCTGGATGTAATCCTTTTTCTTTAAACGAAGCGAGTAACAATTCATAATTATGAATTCGCTGTGCCCCTGACGTTATTTCTAGCCCTTTATATAATAAGTCAAATGAATCAGTAATAGCTGGATTCTCTTTATTTTGCATCGTATACATCGGTCTCGCTTCTTTCGGATAATGTGTAATGAAAACAAATTCACTATTATATGTTTCCTTTACATATTTCCCTAGTAACTTTTCACCTTCTGTATCTAAATCCCCTACAGGAGATTCTTTACGATACTTACTTTTCAAAATTTCTTGTGCTTCTAACAATGTAATTTTAGGTATTTCAGTAATAACAGGTACTTCTATTTGTAATAGTTGTAGTTCTATTTCACATTTTTTCGCTACTTGTTGAAACATATATCGTAAAACATCCGTCTCTAGTTGCATCACTTCATAAAAATCATGAATAAAACCAAGTTCTACGTCTAACGATATATATTCATTCAAATGACGGGAAGAATTATGATGTTCCGCTCTATATACAGGTGCAATTTCAAAAACTCGTTCTAACCCACCTGCCACCATCATTTGCTTATAAAACTGTGGTGATTGTGCTAAATAAGCTTCTTTTTGGAAGTATGGAAGCTTAAAAACATTTGCTCCTCCTTCTGCCCCTTGCGAAACAATTTTCGGCGTAAAGATCCGTGTGAAATCGTTCTCTATAAGAAATTCACTAAAGCTCTGAACAAGTGTAGATTTCACTTTAAAAATCGCTGCGGTTCGCTCATGCCTTAATGATATTACTCGCTCATTAAGTAGTTGATCTAAGCCAACTTGTAACTTCTTTTTATTTATTTCAAATGGAAGTGGCTCTGCACCGTTTATTACTTTCACTTCATGAGCAAGTACTTCAACACCCAATTCTGTTTTCGACGTCTCGACTGTTTCACCGATTACATGGACAACACTTTCTACATCAACTTTATATCCGGCCAATTCATTTTCTAATACACATTGAATTACTCCTGTTCTGTCCCGTAATAATAAAAAACTAACATTTCCAAGGTGCCGAATTTTTTTTACCCATCCTTGAAGTAATACAACCTTTCCACTTTGCTTTGTACATTCTTTTGTGAGTGAACGCTTCATTATTGAATCCATTATTTTTCCCTCCAGTAATTTTATATTTATTTACGTTATTGTTGTCATCGTCATCATCCACGGTCACTCACCCCCTTTCAAAGAATACAAAAATCCGCCCCTATAAATAGGGACGGATTTTTTTCCGCGGTACCACCCAAATTGTCATACTGACCATCTTAGCCCTGATAACGGTAGGTACCGTTTGCTTTTACTAATAATCACGTTCAAAGCAACACTCACAGGTGTCTTTCCATCATGCGGTATCGCAACCTTCCCAGCAACCGGCTGCTCTCTGTAGATCTTTGCACCATGTACTTTTCCTGATCATCACTTTTTATATTTACAGAGTATTCTAACTCCTTACTTTATAAAATGCAAGCCTTTTTTAAAACATTCTGATTTTCTAACTCCTAGATTCTTCTAAAGTGTGAAAAGTTAATTTTGTAATACATATTCTTATGTATTAAATCCAAAATTACACCTTTAACATTTTCCAATTTTTACATAAAAACTAATTCATTTACGCATATTAATAAAAATTTTAAAGCGAGGTGTGTTTATGCAAAAAGCAATTAGTTTCTTTCTCCTTTTGTTTTGCTTAATTGTAGTAAACGAAACGTATGCCTATTCACCAAAATCTTTACCAATCTCTCAAAACTCTGATCAATGGCAAGTGAATATTGATAAACCGAAAAAAACAAACAAGAATATGCTTCAAGCTAAAAAAGATGAATTTCAAACATATCATTTTTCAGTAAAGAATGTCGGGAATAATGAAGTATATAATGTAAACGTCGAAGTATTCCGCAACGAACCAAATAAGAAAACGAAATATGAACTCTTTTCCCTAAAGGAAAGTCGTTTGGCAAGTGGAAAAACTGGATTTGAACACGCTAATTTACCTGTTGCTACAAAAGCGGATGAGGTTGATGTAATTATTACATGGCAAGAACACCCTTTCCGCTCCATGAGAAATGGTCAAAAAGTGGAGTCTAGAAAATTTAAAGAGCATTTTGTTTTTAAAGAAGCTAAAAAATAAATGGGATACGGATATATTCACACTATCATTGATATAGCTTTATTTACTAGTACCAGTTCGTAAGCAAATTAAAAAGTCGTGGCTTATAAACGCCACGACTTTTTATATTAATTCGTACTAATGCCTCTCGCTGCCCAAATGCGATCAATATCAGCAGCATGTTGTCCGCCATATAAAAGAGCATCCGCTTGCTTAATCGCTTTCGCTCCATCACTGAATTTAGAGTTTGGTGTTAATGACCAGTGTGATTGTAAAATGATTTTTGTTGCTACATCACGGCCAAAAGCTTGTGCCATTTCGTATTGGCCTTGAGCCCAAATTTCACCATCATCATGCACTTCATTCGTTATATCTTTCGGATATACTTTATTATTATCTAATCGGCGTAAGCATGTTGGATCTGAACTAGAATAAGCTGTCGCATCCCATTCTCCAACACATGCTTTACCATATCCAGTAGTCGATACTGCATCTTCATATGTAGCACCTAAGAAGTCCCCAAATCCTTCTCCCATCGCTCCACCTTCTGCTGAACTACCAAAGCCAGGAACTTGGTTATCTTGAATCGAATGCCCATATTCATGTGCGATAATACCAGCATCTTCTGCATCATCAACACCGCCAGTACCGAAAGTCAAAGCTTTTGTTGATGGAGAATAGAATGAGTTATCATCAGTTGTACCATTAACATTCACTTTTATCGAACGGTTATTAATATTTTTAAAACCTAGACTTTGAATGTAACGTTGCAATGTGTCGATATGATAGTACGACATAACATCTTCAAAGCTATCATTTGCGCGTGTATAGTTAAATTGTAAATTCGTAGATTTTGTTTTCGCTTTTGAAGAAATCGTTACATATTCTCCAATTAAAAATCCTGTTCCATCTAAACCTTTTAACGTAACAGTTTTCAGTTGGTTCGTTAGAGCTGTTGAATCTGCATCGTTATTATCTTTTAAGCCTACTTTACTACCGCTAGATACGACTGGGTTAGGTAAAAATACTTTTCCTGACCCTTCAGCTTTTCGGTTTATATCAACCTTTTTAATTAACTTTCCATTTTCTGCATCAATAAATGTTTCCCATGCACCAAATGGATTATTAGAATGGACTACAACTTTATATACTGGACGAGCAATTCCTTCTTCAACAATATATCCGAACTCTTTATCTGTAGGAGCCCATAAATTTTGCTCACTTGCTTCTCCAACATACGCCATTGATTTTTGTATTGCATCTTTTTCACTAATTTTTGTCGTTACTTCCTTCACACCTGTAACAGGCTGATAATCAGAAACAGCGAGTACTCCCTTTCCCTCTCCGTTAAGCGTAACTGTTATTTGTTTTGAAAATACAGGTGCACCATTAACAACTTGTTGGAACCTAACATATGAAGCTACTGATGTTTCTGTTGTAGAAATATATTGCAAGTCTGAAAGATCTGTTTTCAATCCATACTGCGCAGCATTTTCTTTTAAATATTCAGTTGCTTTTTTCTGTGGCGAATAAGCTTCTAACTTTACTTGCTGTTGTTTTTCCAATGCCGAAACCGTAGAAATCGTCCCCATTACTAACGGCACGGTCATTGCCATTGCCACCATTTTTTTATTAAACATAGAACCACTCCCCCTAATAAAGTAGCTCAACCTTATCCCATTACCACTAGGCAATCATTCCCCGCAAAACGGATGGATAAAAATTGAATCTACGAGTAATTCTCTATGAACACTTCTATTACCTTTCCATTTAGGGTAAGTGAAATTTTCTCAATATTTATGTGTAAAGTGAACACAATACTTTAGAAATATATTTCTAAAGTATTTCCATAACTCTTAACCTTTTTAAATTACTTTGTAAAAAACAGGATATTTTTTACCTAACGGTAGGTTGAAAAAAATATTTATGAATGATACGATTTATATAACCTTTTTGTAGGAGGCTTTATTATGAGCAAAAGTGAAGAAACACTCTCTTCAATTATGGAAGCAAGCTATCGACTGTTTGCCGGACATGGCATTACTAAAACGACCTATTCTATGATTGCTGAAGAAGTCGGAATTGCTAAACCGTCCATTTATTATTACTTTAAATCTAAAGATGCATTAATCGAATGTATTTTCACAGAATTATGTGCTGCGATGCAGTTTTCTTCCTTCTTCCATACAGAAGAGTTTACGAAAGAAAATTTTATTGAGAAATGCATTGAAATTGGATTCAAAATAATTGATGAACAGCAGAACGATCCTTATTTTAATCGTGTGTTGCAAGAATATGTATTACTATCTTCAAGAAATGATATGTACAAAGATCGATTACTAACTGTGCAAACAGAATATTTACAAGGGTTTGAATCACTCCTTACAAAAGCAAATGAGCTGCAATTAATTGAAAATAAAAATCTAGTTTCAAAAGCTCATATGTTAGCATTAGTGCTTGATAATGTCGGGAATTTTATGATGTTACATGTGGATATAGATTATAGACAAATATGGATGGAAGCTGTAAACAGTATTTTTGAAAGAAGGGATTGAATTGAATACTAAAAAACGAATTATCGGCTTAGACTTTGCTAGGGCCTTGGCGATGTTTGGTATGCTGCTTGTTAATTTTATGGTGATAACAGGTGCAGAAGGAAATGGTCCCCCATTTTTAATAACTTTAATGTCACTTTTTGAAGGTAGAGCTTCTGCCTTGTTTGTTATACTTGCTGGAATTGGAATATCTTTAATGACTAGATCCTCTGTTGCTAGAAATGAAAAAATAAAAATTTCTAATAGCCGAAAGATCATATGGAAACGGGCACTATTCTTATTTATTTTAGGATTACTTTTATACGTAATGGAGTGGACTGGGGATATATTACACTACTATGGTGTTTACCTTTTCGTTGCTGCCTTACTCATTACAGTCCGAAAAAAAGCATTACTCTTCTTATCTATTATTATCCTACTCTTGGCACAATCTCTTCAGCTTACTTTCAATGCTTTCGAAGGTTGGGGAGGCCCTACTCCATTTATAAACTATGTAGACTTCTGGACAGTTAACGGTTTTCTTCGCAATTTATTCTTTAATGGTTATCACCCTTTTTTCCCATGGTTTTCATTCTTCTTAATCGGTATGATAATTGGCAGATTAGATCTTCATAATAAAAAGATTAGAGATAGGTTGCTCTTGCTCGGTATTACATTCACCATACTGATAGAACTTTTATCAAAAGGGCTCACGTACTACTTCATTCCACACATTGGCAAAGCAGCTGCTACATTTTTGTTTAATACAGGACCCGTTTTACCAAATGTATTGTACATTTTATCTGCAACAGGATCTGCTATTGCTATATTAATACTTTGCCTCTATATTACTGAAAAATATGAAAATAATTGGTTTGTTACTTCCATTATACAAACAGGTCAATTAACATTAACTCATTATGTAAGTCATGTATTTATCGGGATTGGGACATTAATTCTATTCAATAGAATGGAACATCAAACACTACTTTTCGTTTTATTATTTGCTACTGTATTTTTCATTTTCAGTATTTTGTTTAGCGTATTATGGAGAAAGAAATTTTCTAGAGGACCTATCGAATGGATTATGAGGAAATTAGCTAGTTAATTTACCTCCATACAAAAAAGGAAGTTGGAATCATTCCAACTTCCTTTTTTCTTTAATTAGCTGCACTTAATTTAATTCTAAGTTTTGTTTCACCTAAAGAAAGTTCATCATCTTCGTTCGTTAAGTGACCAAATGTAAATTGTTTAACGAGTAAGTTTTCTTCCAATAAATCTTTATGGTTCGTTAACGTTCGCTGTAGTTCTTCTTCTGTATCAAGAATAATATCGACTCGTAAATTAACTGGTAAATTCAACTGTTTACGGTATTCTTGAACCGCACGAATGAATTCACGCGCTACTCCTTCTTGTAACAATTCTTCCGTTACATTCGTATCTAACATAACTGTATATTGTCCGTTAGTCGTATTAGAGAATCCTGATTTTGCAACTTTCTCAACTAACACATCTTCAGCAGTTACAACTACTTCTCCTTCTGGTGTTGCTTCGTAAACTGCTCTTCCTGTTGATACAAAGTTTTGTACTTCTTCTTGTGATAATTGTTTTAGCCAACCATTCACTGCATTCACATTTTTACCGAATTTTGGCCCCGCTGTTTTAAAATTAAGCTTCAATTGATATGATGTGTATTTTGTTTCATCGAGTTCAACATGGAACGCTTTTACATTTAACTCATCCATAACGATATCACGATAAGATTCCCAATCCATATCATTCTCGTTATGCTCAAGTAATACAAGTTCTGCTAGCGGCTGTTTTACTTTTAAAGAATGCTGATTACGGTTACTTCTTCCAAGTTCAACAACTTGTAAAACAGCATCCATTTCCGCTTCTAATTTTGGTTGAAGTAGTGATTCATTTACAACTGGATAATCGGCTAAATGAACGCTGCTTCCTTCTAAATTTAGATGAATGTCTTCCGCGACAAACGGTGTAAATGGTGCAATTAATTTACTAATTGTTACAAGCACTTCATGAAGTGTCTCATACGCAGCTGCTTTCTCAGCGTTCATACCAGATTCCCAGAAACGATTACGTGAGCGTCTTACATACCAGTTACTCACTTCATCTACAAGTGCTGCAATTTCACGAGCTGCATTCGTAAATTGATAATCATCAAGTGCAGTTCTCACTTTTTTCGTTGTACTATGCAATCTTGTTAATACCCATTCGTCTAATTTCGTAAGCTTTACATCATACGTTTCTTTCGGATTATACTCATCTAAATTTGCATATAAAACGTAGAAGCTATACACATTGACTAATGTATCTACAAATTTAGATTTCGCTTCCAGTACTGTTCTTTCAGAAAAACGCTTCGCATTCCACGGGGCACTATCAACAAGTAAAGCCCATCTTAGCGCATCTGCACCAAATTTATCTACTAAATCAACTGGATCTAGTGCATTTCCTTTGCTTTTAGACATTTTCTGCCCTTCTTCATCTAAAACATGCCCTAATGATAACACTCGTTTATACGGTACTTTTCCTGTATATAGTGCTGATACTGCTAATAAACTATAAAACCAGCCGCGTGTTTGATCAATTCCTTCTGCAATAACATCCGCTGGAAACTGCTCTTCAAATAACTCTTTATTTTCAAATGGGTAATGATATTGTGCAAATGGCATAGAACCACTATCAAACCAAACATCAATCACTTCTGGTGTACGATTCATTGTGCCTCCGCATTTCCCGCAGCAGACTTGCACTTCATCTACATAAGGCTTATGCAATTCCAAATCTTCTGGTGTTTCTTTCGTACTATGCTTTCTTAATTCGGCAATGCTTTTCGGTGCGAACTGATGATCACAACTTTCACATTCCCATACATTCAATGGCGTTCCCCAATATCTATTTCGGCTAATATTCCAATCTACCATATTTTCTAAAAACTTACCAAAACGTCCATGTTTCATATGATCCGGATACCAAGTAACAGAATCATTATTTTGTAAAAATGTATCTTTAATTGCAGTTGTTCGGATTAACCAACTTTCTCCTGCATAATAAAGTAGTGGTGAATCACAACGCCAGCAATGCGGATAGCTATGTTCATATTTTTCTTTATGATACAGTAAACCTTCCTTCGCTAAATAACGAACGATATCCACGTCACAATCTTTTACAAATTTCCCTTTCAAAAATGGTACTGCCTCTGTATACTCACCTTTTTCATCTACAACGTGCAAGAATGACAATCCTTCACTTTGAACAACTCTATAATCGTCCTCTCCATATGCTGGAGCAATATGAACAAGTCCTGTACCACTATCTCCCGTTACAAAATCTGCTGCAATAACGCGGTAACCATTTGTAACTTCTTTCATCGGAAATGGCGCTGTATAAGATGTGTTTAATAATTCTTCGCCTTTATGAACAGATAATACTTCATAGTTCTCTTTTAATACTTCTTGTACACGTTCTTTTGCAACAATGTATACATGACTTTCTTGTTTTGCTTTAACGTATTCCATATTTGGATGGACAGCAAGCGCAACGTTTGCTGGAAGTGTCCAAGGTGTCGTTGTCCAACCTAAGAAATACTCATTTTCACTATCTTTCACTTTAAACTTCACAGTTGCACTTAAATCTTTTACTGTTTTATACCCTTGTGCAACCTCATGTGAGCTCAATGAGGTTTGGCAGCTTGGGCAGTATGGTGAAACTCTATGTCCTTTATATAACAATCCTTTTTCATGGATTGTCCCCAAAATATGCCATACACTTTCGATATATGGATTCTTTAAAGTTACATATGGATCATCCATATCTACCCAATAACCAATACTTTCAGTGAATTCGCGCCACTGCTTCTCATATGTGAAAACACTCTCTTTACACTTTTGAATAAATGGTTCAATGCCATATTCTTCGATCTCATGTTTACCAGAAATACCAAGTTGCTTCTCAACGCCTAATTCTACAGGTAAACCATGTGTATCCCATCCTGCTTTTCTTAACACTTTATAACCAGCCATCGTTTTATATCTTGCTACTAAGTCTTTAATTGTTCGTCCAAGTGCATGACCTACATGCGGTAGTCCGTTCGCCGTTGGTGGTCCTTCATAAAATACGAAAGACTGTGCGCCTTCTCGATTCTGAATTGATTGTTCGAAAATATTTTGTTCGTTCCACTGTTTGCGAATTCGCATTTCTCTTCCTACAGCTGATTCTTTTACATCTACTTTTTCCATATACAATCACTCCTTTGAATATTTTAAAGCACACAAAAAACCCGTCCCTATAAAGTAGGGACGGGTTTACCCGCGATACCACCCTAATTCTATTAGCTTTTTCACTAATAGCACTTAGCAACGTACTATCATACGTGTTCTTTGTAACGGTAGACATCCGTCCGGGCTTACTTACTTTCAGCCTCGGCTCCTCGGAGATGATTTTCAAATAACGTCTGCACACCGGCTTTCAGCAATATACCGGCTCTCTGGAGAACAGCTCACTATTTTACTCTTTCTCGTCTTCAGATTTGTATACTTTGTTAAAAGTTATTTTATGCCATTTAGCAACTAATTGTCAACTAATTCAAAATATATCCTTATCTTTTTTCCCTATTCTTATACAATTACTTTTCAAATTCTCGCAATGCTGCTAAATTTTCATCATCCTCAATAAGTTCAGCAAAGAATCCCGATTCATCCTCACGAAGGACAAATTCAAGCTCTTCCTTCGCCTCTTCATTTCTATTTAACTGTGCTAAATAACAAGCTCGATCATATCTTGCTAACAAATCACTCGCGTCAATTATTAATACTTCATTTGTTATTTTTTCTGCCTTTATCGTTTGGCCGGCACCATGATATGAAGATGCTAAAGAAAGAAGAATTGCTGTTTCATTTGGATGATGTATAGAAGCATTTTCTAATACATGAATTGCCTCTTCAAACCTTTCTTGACTTTGATATATTTCTCCTAAAGCAAGAAATGCTCTACTTACAAACGGTGTTTGCTCTGTTAATTGCAAGATAATCTTTTCTGCTTTTCTTTCTTCCCCTGCTTTAAAGAATACTTGTGCTTGCAGAAGAAGAGTATCATAATCATCTGGTAGTTCTCGAACCATTTGTTTCGTTAATTCCAAAGCATCTCTTAACATATCTTCTTCCTCGCACTCAACGAAAAGATTTACAAGTTGCTTCGCTACGTCATAATCCCATTTATTTTCTAGTGACGTGTGCAGAATCTCTATTGCTTCTTTATTCATCTCTACATTCTCATAAAATAGCGCAAATCGCTGTGCTGCCATACTATTTTTCGGATTTAACTTTAAAGAGATTTCATATAAATCAATTATCATAGTAACCATTGAAATTTCTTTCGCACGATTTTTCATACGATAAAAAGCTCTCGTAATGATAGATCGTTTTGGCTGTTCATGCAGCTGGCGTTCAATCCATATTTCCGTAACCGCAGCTGCAGCATACATGAATGCTGTACTCCTTTCTGCTTTTTTCACCTTTAACGTATGAAGAAAATCTCGTATGTTAGACAATTTTTTATGTTGCTCTACTGCTTTTACATAAACATCAAATATACGTTCATTATCAAAATCTTTTTGTATTACTTTCATTGCAACTTCAATTGCTTTTACATTTCTTTTTTTCACTAATACTTTTGCATAATGATATAGAACTTCTATATGCTCACCATCTAATTGTAGTGCGTATTCAACCTGTGCTTGTTCTTTATCTATTTCATTCATCGCTCCGTACACATATGCAATCGCATCTAAACGCCATATTTCAGGTACTTCGTCCACTAATTGTTCTAGTTCAGTCAGCAATTCTTCCTGAAGATTCATATCTACTGAAAGCTGTGCTAAATATTCCATATTAATATGCAACGGCTCTTCTTTCATCGCCTGAACCATATGACTTTGTTCTTTAGAACGGTTTTCTTCTTTTTCGTATATTTCCGCAAGCTGTAAATGTACACCTACGAAATTCCCATCAAGCTCTAAACATGTTTCATACGCTTGTTTTGCTTCCGTCAATTGCCCTAATGCCATAAGTGTTTCACCAATTCGGTAATACGGTAATGCCGTTTCCATTTGTTCTATCGCCTTATTATATCTTTTCATCGCTTGGCCGTACTGTCCAATAGATTCATATAAAATACCTGCATAACAACCGTACTCACTTACTTCATTTCTTTCTTTGTGTAACGTTCTTAAAAATGCTATACCTCGTTGTACAAATTCCGTTCCTTTAATTCGATTCACATATTCATCTAACGCACTTGCTACATTATAATCACTTTTCTTTATACCATTTTCTAACTTAGATAGTGCTACTTTAAACCCTTCTTCATTTCCACCAAGTTCAATTTCAGCATCCCATAAAACCATTCCTGCATTCATGAGGAAATCTTGGCTCTTTTCAATTTGCTTCTCAAGACCAAGTATATATTCTTTTGCTTCCTTATATTGTTCTCTTGCCATATAAACTTGTGTAAGTCCGAAGTGAGAATAAACATCCTCATCATTTTCTTCTAAAGCACGCTTATACAATACTTCTGCTTCTTCCAAGCTATCATTTTGAAAATGATAATCACCTAATTTTACGTAAAGAGGTGCTTTATCATCACAATTCTCAATACCGTTTAATAAAATTTCTTTCGCACTTTCCTCATCCTTCAAATCAGATTCGTATATTTCCGAAAGTTTCGTATAAATGTAAGGTGCATTACTATCCAAACGAATCGCTACTTTAAGCCCTTTTATTGCTAAATATAATTTCCCTAGTTGATGTGCACATCTCGCTCGTTCATACCATACATGCGCTTCATATTTATACTCTTTTAACAAGTCATTAAAGATTTCATATGCTTCTTCATATCTTTCTAAATCTATTAATATTAAACCGTGATTTGTTAAAGTGAACCTTTCAGGACTACGCTCTAACGCAACTTGAGAGTATTGCAATGCTTTTTCAGATTGATCAATATACATATAGGATAAAGCGAGAAAACTCCAAGCAATAGGCTGATCTGCGTCTAATTGTAACGATGAACGAAAGCTTGAAATCGCTTCTATATAACTTTCCTGCTCAAAAGCATATCTTCCATTTATTAAATGATATAAAGCACGATTATTTTTCTTCTCAACGCTTGTCAGCATTTGCTCCGCTTTCTCTACTTCTTGAAGACGAATAAAACACTGTGCACCATGCAATTTAACAAAGTCCGAGTTCGGAAACTTTTCCATTAACTTATCGATACAATATAAAATAAATTCTTTATCTACTTCAACATCTAAGTGCTTTATCGTATATAACCACGTATTTGGATTATCACTCGTTTCTTTTAAAAATTGTACTAAGTTACTAATCCCCTCTTTGTCATGTTCATCTAAATGATCCGTAAGAGAAAAAATAGATTTAAAGTAACGATTTTCTTCCTCACTTAGAAACGCTAGTTGCTCCTTCTTTTCTTTCGGAACAAACGTGATTGCTAAACAGCCTGTATAACGATATTTTTCTTGTAATTTACTATATTCCACAAGAACTGGTTCTATAAAGTTTGGATCTTGAACATAGAAAGCTTGCAATGTATCATCATATCCAGATAGAACTTGTACGTGTGAAGCATGCTCAATATCTATACTTAATAAAACAGGAATTCCTTCGTCAATCAGTCTCTTATAATTCTCTTCATTCCCTTTAAAATAACGATATTCATAACCTAATTCTTCTAAATAAGAAACAGTATCTGAAAACTTCGAACCTGTCATATCAAAAATAAACTCTGCTATTTCATCTTGTGTACGTTTCTCTCCCCATATACGCAACATCATCTCTAAACTTGTCGGAACACAATAATTATCCTTTTGTACAATAGGAACTATCGGCAAGTGAACCTTTTTTCCATCCGGATTTTTTTCTAAATTATGATATAAAGATTCTTTTAAACTCTTTTCTTCTTTTAATAGTTTTTGTAAATCTGCAAATTTATTCATTTTGTACAGTGCTTCTGCACGTAAATGTACAAAGTAAGTATTATAGGCATGATACGGCAGCTGAGTATTTATGTTATCTATTACCGCTAACATCTCTTCATATTGCTCTAAATCTAATAAATACTTTATCTTCTCAAAATGAAAATATGGTACTTGTGGGAATTTTACAATTGCATCATCGATTAACTGTATCGCGCGTTTTTGTTCTCCTTTATTCGCATACAATTGTGATAATAAATAGGTAGATAACTCTTCACAATCTTCATGCTGCATGCCAGCAATAAATTGTTCTTCCGCTTTCTCCCATTCACCTGTATGCATATAAACGTAGCCCCATTTATCAAACACTGCGCGCGCACTGTACTCCTCTGCTTTTTGCATATACATTAACGCTTCTTCGTTTCGTTTCATTTCTAAAAGACATCGTACTAACGTAAAATATGTTTTCGCTAAAAAATCTGCATCTATTTCTTCTTTACTTAACTCTTCTAAAGAAGATTTTAACAACTGCTCTGCTTCAAGAATTTTCTGCTCATCAATTAACTCATCACAATATAAAGAGAGCGTTCTCATATTTGGGAATTTTTTATAAGCGTAACGAATGAGGAATGAACTATATTGGTGCATAAGCCCTTCATCAGTAAGGCGAATTAATATATCGAACTCCTTATGCGAAGGAATATTGACAAGCCAATTCTTCACATAGGATAAAGTATTCGTTTCTTTTATATATGCAATTTCATTATTTATTTCTTGTAATCCATCTACAAACCTCTTGTCTTTTAAACAAGTTTCTAATTGCTTAAAATCTAGCATGCATTCACCTCGAATTTATATTTAAACTGCTACTTGCTTAGATTTTACACACCATATAGTATGTATTCAACTAAAATCTCTTATAATGGATGGTATTAATTAATATTATTCAAATTTATAACAAAATATAGTAAAAATGATTGTTTTTCTCTGTATTTTGTTTAATTATATGGAATAACGTAACATGCGGTTTTAATCTTGTAGAAGCTGAAATTAGTACATAAAATTATATCGGCGATAATTCAAATATATCAGCGATTCTTTCATTTTATCGGCGATTTTCAAATTATATCGACCGATTCTTAACATTTATCAGCGATTATATGTCGAATATCGACTTATCGACATTAAACGACAATCCTTATACATCATACCTTTTAACAAACTATGTCACCAAATGTAATTTTCATATTGGGAGCGTATACAAAAGAAGAATACACATGAAATATTTTTAAAAATCGTAGTTCAGCTTCATATTGAGCTAGCGCATTATCATATGTTAATCCTCTGGCTATTAAACGTTCTACAAATTGTTGCTTATCACCCGGATCACCTGCAATCCCCTCTTCTTTTAATGATTGATACAAATCGTTTTTATCATTGTGATGCATATTTGAATCTAAAAAGTTCACTTTATCGCTTACTCTACATTCAATATTTTTCACACCTAATTCACTTAAATATATCGGTATTTTCATGCCTATATTGCCATCTTTACCATTTCTTTGCGTATCACTTTCAAATAATTTCTGCAAAACACCTAGCTGAATAAATTCCGATTGTTTCTCCCCATCTAGTAAATAAGAAGCCATATTAGAAATCCAATGTGGTTCAAAACAGATTATTTTCCCACCCTTTTTAACTGAATGTATCATTTTTTGTAGCATTGTTTCTGGAGTAGTCATATGTAATAAGAAAGCATGACAGATTGCTATATCGTATTTATCGTTCAGTTCAATTTCTGTAGCATCTCCTTCAAGAAATTCTGAATCATACGGAAGTAAACGAAACAACTCTCTGGCTTCAGCTAATAATGTTTCTCCACTATCAATACCTGTATACTTTGAACCTTCTGGGAGTAATGGCATTAATACTAACCCTAAATAACCATATCCACAACCGTAATCAACGATATGTACAGGCTTAGTAATCTTCCAAACTGTATTTACTAAAAAGCTTACATAATCGTCGTTGTAATATAAATCTCTCGTGTTTTTTAAATATGTTAGTTTATTGTTCCAATCATATGTTTCCAACATCTAACGCCTCCTTTTATATACAAAACTAAAGTTCTCTATAGAATAGTCGTATTCCTACACTTTTCTTAAAATTTCAAAGCAAAAAAGCTAGTGTATTTTTAATAATACACTAGCTTTTTATTTGGAAGAAAAATTTAACAAGTACAATCACAATCAAAACAATCCGTACAGTCTAAATCGTCACAATCTGCTTTTCTCTTTCTTTTGTTTCTTTTAAGATAATAATACAGTAGCCCAAACAATAGTATACAAATAACAAAAGCTATTATTGCTTCTGTATAGTTATTTTGAGTCATAAAACCAATTCCACTTCCGCCTGAAATAAAAATTAGAATTAAGTAAATCCAGAACATCTATGTAAATACCTCCATTACTATATATCTTAAGATAATATCCATATAACACTAGAGGAAATGAATAATCCCATACCATTACCGCTTAATACACCAGTAGTTATTCTTAGCAAATTTGAGCTACTTCTCCATTTCCACTTTTGGGTGAACCCATCGATAAGTAACGGAATTTGAGCGAAAAATGATAGTATGATTGCCGAAAGAAATGAAGGTGTCATATAAAAATAAATTGGAAACATTAAAATACCAATAAGCATGCCTGTACAACGCGCACATAAAGGTATGTACTTTTGTAGTTTAAAAAAACTCCTATCTAATCTTCTATGACAAGGAACTTGTAAAATAAAAGTTCGAATCAATATGAATCACCCTCTCTAAAAAGATTTTAATTGATTTTGCAAAAAAAATATATATCCAATAAAAAAACAAACCAGGTTTATACTAGACCCAGTTTGTCAGTTTACTACTATGTTACATCTCCTCAGGTGCCTCCACCCCAAGTAAACGTAATCCTTCTTTTAATACAACCGTCACAGCATAAACCAATGCGAGTCTGCTGTCTTTTTCTTTGCTCTCTTCTAATATACGAACATTACCGTAATATTTATTGAATGATTGTGCTACATCTAATATATATTTCGAAATAATCGATGGCTCATTTTTATTGAAAGCTGCTCCAATTATTTGCGGGAATTTATTTAGTAATTTTACGACACTCCAGCTATGATCGTCTTTTAAAGCAAATGTACATGTTTCAAATTCTACACTTTCTTTTCTTAAAATAGAACAAGCACGTGCATGTGTGTACTGTACGTAAGGTCCTGTTTCTCCTTCAAATTTCAGCATATTTTCTAATGAGAATTCGATATTATGCATACGCTCATTTTTTAAATCGTGGAAGATGACTGCACCAACACCGACTTGCTTTGCTACTACTTCTTTTTGTTTTAAGTTTGGATTTTTCTCTTCAATATTTTGTTTTGCAAGTTCGATTGCTTCTTCGAGTACTTCTTCAAGTAAAATAACTCTTCCTTTACGTGTCGACATTTTCTTACCATCTTTTAAAATGAAGCCAAACGGTACGTGTTCCATACCATCAACCCAAGTATGGCCAAGTTTTTTTAATACGGTGAAAAATTGATTGAAATGTAAGCTTTGTTCTGGACCAACAACATATAGCGCTTTATCAAACCCATAAGTGTTTTGACGATATAAAGCTGCCGTTAAGTCACGCGTTGCATAAATCGTCGCACCATCTGACTTTCTAATTAAACATGGCGGCATACCTTCTTCTTCTAAATTAACGACTAATGCGCCTTCTGATTCTTCCAGTAAGTCGTGCTCTTCTAAAATCCCAATAAAGTCTTCCATTTTATCATTATAGAAAGCTTCGCCTTGAAAATTAGTAAATTCCACACCGAGAAGTTCATAAATACGAGAAAATTCTTTTAATGATTCGTGACGGAACCAATTCCAAAGTTCAACAGCTTCTTCATCGCCTTCTTCTAGCTTTTTAAACCAAGCACGTCCTTCTTCTTCTAATTCTTCATTCTCTTTTACTTCTGCATGAAACTGAACATATAACTTAAATAACTCACGTATTGGGTCCTCTTTCACTACTTCTTCATTTCCCCATTTTCTATATGCGGTAATTAACTTTCCAAACTGTGTTCCCCAATCTCCAATATAATTGATTCCGACAACTTCATAGCCACATTTTTCGGCGATATGCTTCAATGAATTTCCAATCATTGTAGAACGTAAATGCCCCATTGAAAAAGGTTTCGCGATATTAGGAGAGGAATAATCGATAACTACCGTTTTTTCACATCCAAAGCTATTATGACCGTACTCTTCTTTCTCTGCTAAAATCGTTTTTAATACATCATCACTTACAGTTTCACGATTAAAAAATACATTTACATAAGGACCAACGGCTTCTATTTTCGTAAAAAACGGATCATTGAATTTCTCAGCAACTTCCTTTGCGATAAGAGCTGGTGCTTTTTTATATTGCTTCGCTAATGAAAAGCATGGGAACGCTGCATCTCCAAATTCATCTTGTTTCGGTGTTTCAATTAAATCTAAAATTTGTTTTTGCGTTAATTCATTCGTGAAAATATTAGATAAACTTTCCGCAAACTGCATTTTATAATCCATGATACAACCTCCTTATTTTTTAAAACACAAAAAACTCGTCTCTAAAAAAGAGACGAGTTTTAACCCGTGGTACCACCCTTGTTGTTCGTTACGAACCACTTTCCCGTTTATAACGAGGACAGGGGGCCTCGGCTTTCTCTACTATTCATTCAAGAAGCATCTCCGAAGTGCGCTTCATCTTTTTCTTCCGTACTAGGCTCACACCATCCCTAGCTCGCTTTCCTTCTAAAAAAGACTACTCTCTTCATCACAGACAGTATATTTAATTAATTATTGCTTATTATACATCTTTTCAAACAATTAGCAAGGGTCAATTACACCAAAGTGAAACTTAGCACTTTTTCTTTTGTATACATAAAAATTGTGTTTTTCAAATCTAGAACTACGAAAATGATCTTTTAAAACGACACGTTTTCTCGCCACTCGTTTTGCCTCCGCAATTGTTTCGTCAGTAATATCATGATACAAAGCGAAGTGTTTTAATCCTTTAATTCCATCGGATTCTATGACAGTTTCTTCAAACATCGGATCAAGGTAAACGACATCGTAACTATTGTCTTCACATTGCGCTAAAAATGAAAAATGCTCCGTTTGCTTTACTTGGATTCTTTGCATTGCTTCATCAATTTCAGAAACGGATGAAGACCATGTTTTCAAACCATTTTCCATAATATAAGCCATATACTCATTGCCTTCAAGTCCTGTTACTTTTCCGCTTTCCCCAACAACATAACTAGCTACAATACTATCTGATGCCATCCCGAGCGTACAATCTAACACTGTCATTCCTCTCTCTAATTGCGTGGCTTGTACAAACGGATCGTGTTCTCCACGCATTAACCTTTTCACACGAAACATCGCTGAGTTCGGATGAAAGAAAAACGATTCTTCCGTACCTTTTGGATAAATAGCTAATCGGTTCTTCCCTACGACAAGCACATCTTGTTCATACTGCTCATGTAGCTTATGTACTGGTATGTCATTACGTTGAACGAAAGAAGCATTTAATTCTGCTGCTACCTCGTTTGCATAATCTGTCATTTCTTTGTTCGTTCTTCCTGCTGTTGTTACGATCATTGTTTCACCTCTATATAAAGAAAAGAGGGAGATTTACTCTCCCCCTTCTTTAGCAATTCTTTTCGAAAGCTTGTTCTAAGTTCGTAATAATTTCGTCCATAGTTGCACCTTCAATTTCATGACGGTGAATGAAGTGAACAACTTCTTTTCCTTTTAATAATGCCATAGATGGTGAAGATGGAGGAATTTCTCCGAAGTATTCACGCATTTTTGCAGTAGCATCTTTATCTTGACCTGCGAATACAGTTACAAGATGATCAGGCTGTTTTTCAGCACGAACAACCGCTTGACCTGCTGATGGACGTGCTAAACCAGCTGCACAACCACAAACAGAGTTTACAACTACTAAAGTTGTACCTGATGTATTTTCCATAAATTCTGTTACAGCTTCTTCTGTAGTTAACTCTTCAAACCCAGAACGCACTAACTCTTGGCGCATTGGGATTACCATTTGGCGCATGTATTCTTCATAAGCATTTGACATCTTGTAATCTCTCCTTCAACTTTCATTCCAAATTCATCATATCACGCTCTATTAATAGGTGCAAAAGAAAGATAACGATGATTTCATTTTTTTGTAGGGATTTCACAAACCCCACCGCGGCAATGTCCCACTGGAACAAGTTTTCTATTATTAGCGATATAATCGTATACTTTACTTCCAAAACCAAGTACGATAGATAGCTTTATAAAAGGAACTGCAAACCAATAAGATGGAACGGCCTTTGCTAATACATCTATGCTCTGAATACCGTCATACCACTTATTATTTTTAAAAATATACAGTCTTTGTTCCATCTTACTTTGTAGTTCTTGAGAAAGCTCATACTTCTCAACTACATCTTCATTTCGAAATGAAACAAATTTCATCTTACCCTTTTTATCTAATTTTTTCGTACGTTCTGCAACGGCCGTACACATCGGACACCAACTATCATAGAAAACAATCATACATTATTCCCCTTTACGTGACTCCGTCATTTGTTTCCATACAGAACCTTTTGCTTCTTCTCCGCCTTCAATACGCTCTAATGCTAGACGTGCTTGCATCGCTACTTCAAACTCTGGATCATCTTGCGCTGCTTTTAATGCTGGAATCGCACTTTCATCTCCAAGTTCAAATAAGAACATCGCTGCACGCCAGCGTACTAATTTACTTGGATCTTTCAGAGATTTAATCATAACGAACATCGCTGCCGGATCACCTACATCTGATAAACAATCTCCTGCAGTACGGCGAACACTTACAGAACGATCTAACAACGCTTTATATAATAACGGTAATACTTCATCACCTTTTACCATACCTAAATACGCTGTTGCTAAGCGGCGTATTGAAACTTTTTCATCATCTAACGCCATCTTCAACACTGGAATATCTTCTTCAGTAGGATCCATTTGTTCTAATGCTGCAAAACGGTTTTTCCATTCAGAATCTTTCATCATCTCTTCTGTTACTTTATATGGCTCACGCTTTTGAATCGTTACTTCAACAGCACCCGCTTGATTTAATAATTCTTTAACCGTTTCATTTACACGTTCTTCTGAATAAGCAGCAACAATCTCTTCCACTACTTCTTTCCCAATTTCTTCAAAATTACCGTAACGTGTACTTTGTTCTACCCATTTACGCTCTTTTACAACGTTTGGTGCAGACATTTGTACTTTCATAATTGATTCTTTGAAACGATCTGGTAAGCCAACACGTTCTTCCGTCGTTCCATCTGTTAACTTTACTTGCATTGGAATTGTAAAGAACATTTGAACAAACACTTTCACTTCTCCAAAATGAGCAAGTTGTTGTTCTTCACTTTCTTCCAATACTTCTTCGCCGAAAACAGCACGAACTTGTTGTAATAATACTTTCCAGTCATACTTTGCATTTCGCTCGACTGCTAAAAAGTCGGCTACATGATATACACCTTTAATGCCTTCAATTTTCAAAATTTCTTGCACTTGCATTGGTGCTTGTTCTTTATTTTCATTTGTATAATTATTACGTGCTCCTGATGGTAATACTTCATTCAAAATAACTTTCATTGTATTTGGACTTGGCGTCGGTTCAATTGCTTTAATCTTCACGTAAAAAACTCTCCTTTATTGCATGTTCTTAGCTGTATTGTAACATGTTATCACTCTATACTCCTACTCGGATGCTTAATTTTACTACTTTCTTCCCGCTACCATACTATTTCATTGTTTTTACATTTTAAATTAGGAACGGGATTTTAAAAGCTTTCGTTTCCGATGATTTTTATTTTTTATCCATTTCTTAAGGTACCGCCAGTATTTTTGAAAAAAACACGCTAAGCAAAAAAATATAATAAGCTATCCATATGGATAGCTTATTTACATAATTTTCGTTATTGGTAGCAACAAAAAGGAGGATTCCTTACTCTCAAAAGGAATCCCTTTTTTATTTTCTATCACTCGATTCTTCTTTTTATACATTCCTATCCTGGCATGGGTTTTACGATTCTCGATTGTTACTGGATTAGCCAAAAAACGTTATAAAATTTTGTATACTCTTCACTTGTTTTTTCAAAAAAGCTGGCGGTACTCCTTCTTTAAGTTTATTAAAATACTTTCCACAATTTTTTCCGTAGCTATTACTTCAAATCACCTTTTATTACGATGCCCCCTCCCGCCTTCTCTCCAAAAAGGTAATACTCTCAATCACAACTTCAGTTCTATATATTCTCTTGCCTTGTCCATCATCGTAATTACTAGTCTGAATACGCCCTGTAATCCCAACTAGTGATCCCTTCTTACAATATTCAGTTACATTCTCAGCCGATTTGCGCCAAACGACACAATTAATAAAATCGACTTGTTGTTCACCTAAACTATTTCGAAATCCTCTATTCACCGCAACACATATTCGTGCATAAGCGACACCTTGTTTTGTGTAGTATAATTCTGGCTCCTTTGTCAATCTACCGATTAATACAACTCGATTCATCATAAGTTATACCACCTCACATGTTTTTCTTCATTGTAAGGAGAAATGTTTGAATGGTAAAAAGCACAAAATGATATATCCGTAAGTAAAAAGTATTATTTTAGACCTTACAAAACAAAAAAAGAAACCATACATAGTTCAAACATGTATGGTTTCAAAATTTATTACACTTCAGTACAAGATATGTAATATCCTCCGCGAGCCATCTTTATTTCAGCACGGTACATTGCATTTTCTAAGTAGAAAGTAATCGGTTTAACTTTACTCTCAAATTTTAGTCTTTCATTGCATTCAGTTGCATATCCTTCAATCGCTGAAGTAATAACTTTTGATGATGGATACGTTAAAGCTTCATCTAGTTCTATGAAAAAACTTTTAGAAAATAGTTTTTTCATAATCCCCTTCTTCTCTTTCATCATATTCCATCTCCTTCACTTCAAGTTGCTATCATCCATATTATACCATACATTCAATATATCTTTGAAAATAAAAAAATCCTGCATTTTTCATGCAGGATTTTTTTATTAGTCATTTTTCGTAAAGTACGAAACGAAACGAAGAATTTCTAAGTATAACCATACTAATGTAAGCATTAATCCCATCGCAGTATACCACTCCATATATTTCGGAGCTTGACTACGTACACCATTTTCGATTAAATCGAAATCTAGTAATAAGTTTAATGCAGCAACTACAATAACAACTGCACTAATAATAATACCGATTGTACCACCTTGGTGAATGTATGGAACAGTTACACCAAACATATTTAGTAGAAATACGACTAAATACATAACCATAATTCCAAGTGTTGCTGCCATCACGCCTGTACGGAATTTATCCGTTACTTTTACTACGCGTGTTGCATATAACACTAACATTGCAAATAGAATTGAGATTGTTAGTAATACAGCATTTAAAACGATAGAATCGCCAAATTTCATTGTATAAACTGCTGAAATACTTCCTAACACAACCCCTTCTACCGCTGCATAGATTGGTGCACCAAAAGGTGAAATACGCGGGAAGAACATAGACGCAAATGCGATGATTGCCGCAACGATTAAAGCACCAATTAATACTGGCATCTTCATCGTCCCCTGCATCATCTGTATGTATGAATAGACAGACGTTGCAAGTAGCAAGATAAGCATAATGAACGTTTTGCCTACTGTTCCGCCAATCGTCATCGCAGAAGCACTTGCTCCCTCTTTACGGAATGCCTCTTTTTTCAACATTGGATTAGATGTTCTCATTTTTTCCCTCCTAAAATAGGTTCTACCAATAGTGTAAAGTTTTTCTCTTTACTTTTCAATATATGCAGCTTGTTTTTATTTTAATCCTTCAACGATGTCTGATAGTTCACTCCATCTTTCCATCTTTTTTTCTAGCTCTTCTTCTGTTTTCTGCTGTGCTTCAGATAATTCTTGTGCCTTTGTGAAGTCAGATCCAACTTTCGCAAGTTCTTCTCCAATTGACTCAATTTTCTCTTCAAGTTCGGCAATTGTATCTTCAATCGTTTCCCATTCACGCTGTTCATTGTATGAAAGTTTACGTTTACGTTGTTGTTTTGGAGCTTCTTCTACAACTTTTTTCTCTTTTTGAACTTCCGCTTTCTCCATAAGTTCTCTCGTTTTTTCCATTTCTAAATAATCTGTATAACTACCTAGAAACTCACGCACTTCGCCTCCGCCAGTAAAGATGAACAGTTCATCTACTACTTTATCTAAGAAGTAACGGTCATGCGATACAGTTAAAACGACACCTGGGAAATCTTCTAAATAATCTTCTAGTACTGTTAATGTTTGTGTATCTAGATCGTTCGTAGGTTCATCAAGTAAAAGTACGTTTGGTTCTCCCATTAAAATACGTAATAAATATAAACGTCTTCTTTCACCACCAGATAGTTTACCAAGTGGTGTACCATGTGAATGCGTCGGGAATAAGAAACGTTCTAACATTTGAGATGCACCAATTACTTTTCCATCTGTCGTATGAATAACTTCTGCAATCTCTTTAATGTATTCAATCATACGCTGATTTAAATTCATCTCTTCATTTTCTTGCGTATAATAAGCAACTTTTACAGTTTGTCCTACTTCCACTTCACCACTATCAGGAGATAACTTACCTGCAAGCATATTTAATAGGGAAGATTTCCCACTTCCATTCGCCCCAATAATTCCGATACGATCACCCGGTTTCACAATATGATTAAAATTATGTAATACCGTCTTATCGCCAAATTTTTTCGTTACATCTTTTAACTCAAGTACTTTCTTTCCTAGACGACTTCCGCTTAGTGCAATATCAACTGACTGTTTTGCAGCTGGTCCTTCTTGTGCCTTTAGCTCATCAAAACGCTGAATACGCGCCTTTTGTTTCGTAGAACGAGCTTTTGCACCACGACGAATCCAAGCAAGTTCACGACGATATAAATTTTGGCGTTTCGATTCTTGTGCCAATTCTTGCTCTTCACGAAGTGCTTTCGCTTCTAAAAATGTACTATAGTTTCCTTCGTAGCTATATAGTTTACCATTATCTAATTCAAAAATACGATTCGTCACACGATCTAAGAAATAACGATCATGGGTTACAAGTAATACAGAACCTGTATATCTCGCTAAATATTCTTCTAACCATTCAACTGTCTCGTGGTCAAGATGGTTCGTAGGCTCGTCTAAAATTAATAAATCCGGTGTTTCAATAAAACATTGTGCCATTGCGATACGTTTTTTCTGTCCACCAGATAAATTCCCAACAATTGCAGTGAAGTCCGTAATTCCTAATTTCGTTAAAAGAGATTTCGCATTTGCATTTGCTTCCCATGCACTCATTGCATCCATACGTTGCTGCACTGCAAATAATTGTTCCTGCACTTTTTCATTACTTGGATCTTTTTCAATATTTAATAGTGCTTTTTCATAATCACGAAGAAGACGAATTAAAGGTGTATCACCATGGAACACTTGCTCTAATACTGTCAGTTTTTCATCAAACTCTGGTTGCTGTGATAAATAACTAATTGTATACCCTCGTGAATGCTTCATATCACCTGTATCAGGAGTTTCTAATCCCGCAATAATTTTTAATAATGTCGATTTACCTGTTCCGTTTACACCAATAATTCCGACACGTTGTCCTTCTGTAATACTACATGATAATCCATCAAATAACGGCTTTTCTCCATATGATTTTGATAAGTTCTCCACAGTTAACATTTTCATATTTGTGCATTCCACTCTTTCATAAATTGTTCAATAAACTGTTCCATATAAAGATGACGAATTTCAGCCTCTTGTTTTGCTGCATTCGTATTCATTAAATCTTTTAATTTCAAAAGTTTTTCATAAAAATGATTTAAAGATGGATCATTATTTTTTCTATACTCTTCTTTCGTCATTTCTTCACGCGGTGGAATAGTTGGGTCATACATTAATCTCCCTTTCACCCCGCCATATGCAAATGTACGAGCAATTCCTATTGCACCAAGAGCATCTAAACGATCCGCATCTTGAACAATTTTCCCTTCAAGTGACTCTACTGTGCCGCCATGGCCACCTTTATAAGACATATTGGCGATGATATGAAGAATATGTTTACTTTCCTCTTCTTCAACACGTAGCTCTTCTAACCAATCAGAAACTTTTTTCATTCCTGCTTCTTCACTTTCATTTAGCTTTTCATCTGCCACATCGTGAAGTAATGCTGCCATTTCAATTATAAAACGATTTCCACCTTCTTGCTCAGATAAAGAAATCGCCATTTTATGTACACGTTCAATATGATACCAATCATGCCCACTCGCATCTTTTTCTAAAATATGTTTTACAAAAGTAATTGTTTTTTGAATTTTTTCTTGTTTTGTCATTTTATCTTCACCCAGTTACTTATTGTAACACGCCCGCATTTTTTCATCACATATTTTCTTGTCCGCCCATACACTAGGTGGTAGGCATCATCATGAAGGAGGAATAAACATGTTCTATAATAATCAGCCGCCTTATCCAAGGCAACCATTGTATCCTCAACAACAAGAACAGAGATACACAGAACAATACGAAGAACAATACGAAGAACAAGAGTTACAACAGCAAGAACCACAATATGACGAAAACCCATATGCAACAACGCAAAACCAAGAAACTGAATTTCAACAAAATCCATATGACACACGTCCAAATTATGAATATCCTCAAAATCCATATGCAGCACCACAAAATCAAGAACAGCGATATCCTCAAAATCCATATGTAATACCACAAAACCAAGAACAACAATATCCACAAAATCCATATGTAGCACCACAAAACCAAGAACAACAATATCCACAAAATCCATATGTAGCACCACAAAACCCATACACAACTCAGCCACAACAACCGCAATATCAACAACAAATGTATCAACCAAACTACGACGCACGTGTCTCACCACCTAAACCACCAACAATAGATCCAACTCAACCACAAATTTTACCGCCCGGACCAACACTAGACATTACACAACCACAAATCTTACCACCTGGACCAATTACTGAACCAACACAACAACAAATTCAACAAGTTGTCGGTACACAATTTTTACCTTTCAAGAAACCTGTACTAGATTTCGTAAAACCATGGGTAGATTACGGTTTAAATGAAGCAAAACATACATCACACGAACACGCATTAACAGAAGTTGCTGCGATTATGTTTTTAGTTGGTAAAGGCTTCAATCCGACGATTGCACATTATATCGTTGAATCTTGGGAGAAGAATGAGCAGTTTTAGGGTTGTTTATTTGATAAAATATAAAAAACACAAAAGTGCCAAACCCCTTATACCACAAGGGTTTTGGTACTTTTTAATATCTAAAACAAATTTTATTGAAATAATTATTTTTATAGATTTTCATACTTTTTTATATAGTACGTGAACATATACAGTACAAAAATACACCTTTGTATACACATTTTTAGAAACATCTTACGTTTATCAAACAATAACCAAAAGACGTACCTGCAACCTCATCATATAAATAATAGATATTAAAAAGAGGACACTATAAGCGCCCTCTTCCTTAGGTTTTAAATATGTTCTCCATGATCCATAAACACTTCAATTGCTTCGTTTTGTGGTATGTCTTTTGCATTAGTAAGACCAAAAGTAAAAACAGCGGATAACATCATCATTAATAAGATTGCTTTTTTCATTTTAGCGCCCTTCTTTCTATGCTCTTTTTGTCTGCATCTAAAGCGATGTGCAAATACTTGCTTGCTTTTCTATGATTTTCTGAACCATAGAATATTTCACCTAAAAGAGAAGCATATTCTTTTACCCAATCATATAATTCTTCTTTTTCAAAATACGAAATACCTTCTATAACCACATTTTCTAATTCTTCTTGCGGTACATAGTTATGTACTGCTTTTAAAATTCGGAAATGATGACGATAACATAAGTCGCTAATCTTATAGCCATTCTCAATATATTCATTAGCGATATGACTATAACCTAACTTAAAATGTTCTCTTGCTAAAAGAAACATAGTTTTAGCGTTATTTTCTAATGAATCCTCTAAGTGTTTAATTGCTAACTCTGGCATGTTTTGACTTGCGTATAAAAGTCCTAAATTATGCTTAACTCGTTTAATAAGAAGTTCATCATTAGATTTTTGGAAGGTACCTAGTGCTGAAAGTAAATATTCCTCTGCACTTTCGAATTCATTTAGTCGAATGTGTGCCATTCCTAAAGTATTTAAGCATGCTGCAGTTTTTAATTCATACCCTGGACTAATTGAAAATACTTCATTCGCCTTTGTAGCAAATTGAACTGCTAGGATCGGTTTTAATACGTGATAGTAATGGACTGCAAGCCAATAATTAAATTCAGCTTTTTCAATTTCATCATGCATGTACTCTAAAAACGTTTCAGCTTTTTCAAATTGCATTCTTGCTTCACTATGGTTTGCTTTATTAATAGCGTAAATTGCTTTAAATAAATGATGATAGTACTCTAAAAATGTTTCTGTAGACTCTGGTAAAGGCTCGATTTTGTCCAGAATATCTTTTGTACTATCCATATCCCGAATTAGCAGTTTATACCGTGCATTCAATAAAGCGTAGTAGACTAATATTGTTTGGTCTTCCTTAATATTATTGATTTTATTTGCAATATCTTCTTTTATTTTCTGAGACTGTAATACACGTTGTGAAATCATAGCTTGATACCAGTCGTTTAATAATTTTGTGATTTCTTCTTTAGAAATAATGTCAACACTCATCTACTTCTACCCCCTTTTGTTAAATGTTATCATGACATGCTTGTTTGCATAAATAAGTTTTTGAATATTCTAACTTGAAAAAATTATTTTTGAATATTCATGTTAACAAAATGGTCCCATTTCAAACCAAAAAAGAACACACGTTTGTTTGTAGTGGAGTTAAAAAAACAAAAGTGAGGTATTACATCATGGAATATAACGGCTTTCCTGTAGTACGTGGAAGAGGTATGGTGAAATGGAATCCGTTTGCTTCAATACCGGAGCAATACGAGGAAATACATAGAATGTTTGAGGAACAATATAAAGTACCTAAACCTTTTTTAACACAAGATACTATGGAACGAATAGAAAGAGCGTTAATGCAATCTTTTCACGAGGAAGAAGAAATACATATCTCATACTATCGTGATGGAATGGTGCAAGACATGTACATAAATGTATTACATATTGAACCGATGACGAAAACTATATATTGTACAGATGCTTTTGGTTTGAATACTAAGTTTAAGTTTGATGAATTGGTGAATATAAATTAAAAGAAGCCGCCCGACAGGACTGAAGTGCACCCCAATTGTTAGACACAGCCTAACAATTGGGGTGCACTTCACATATATAGGTGGCTTTTGTACGACAAAAAAAGAGCTCTGCTATACAGCAGAGCAAAAGAAAAATATATAACCCTATAAAAATAATACAAATTATTGATACTTTCAAAAGACGAAATTTAAATTTCCATCACAATAATACCTATGTTTAAGTATGAAACATTCTACCTTCCCTATAGCTATGAATATTCTTATTTTAGAATTCCATAGTATCCAAATAGCTCCTTGAGAAATACCTCAATACCGAACTTCTTCAAAGAATCTTTTCTTTATTCAAAGAGAAGTTCTAAAACTTTTTTCTTATCTTTGTCTCTTCCATAATGAATCAACCTATGACAGTTCGGACATATACTAGCTATATTTCCAACAACATCTAAACTATTTTCAAAATCATGTTGCATTCTTAACGGTATTAGATGATGGGCCTCCATATAATTTTTTCGGCTGGCTTCCGATACAAATGTTTCATGTGTGTCATCTATTTCACATTTAAATTCTGCCTGTTTAATAGCTTGTTTAGCTTTTTTCGGATCACGAGGCCATACTTCCCTACCAGATTCCATTTTAGTTTTTTTCGATTTTCCGATTTCTCTTCTTCTGCAATCTTTACTTTACTAAAATCCGAATCAATATTAGTAAATCCTTGTGGTGTATGGTTCAATTTGTAGCCAAAGAAAGCTGCGAATTTGATTGCTTTAATGTTTACAGGTTTTAGGTCCTTAATAAAATAGATGTATTCCCAAGTTTCATCATTATCGTTTGTTTTCTAAATTTTTCTAGCCACATCTGGGTTATGAGTCTTAGCAAAAATTGTCCCGAAAAACTTAAATTCCCCTTTAGAATATGCTAAAATCCCGTCACCCTCTTTTAACTTTTCCCATCTATCAACATTTGAAGAACCAGGAGTTGCTCCCCACATACATACATTCTCATGTAATTCATTATCTTTAAGTTTAGTTACTGTATCGGCATCTAAATCTGCTAAACATGTAGAAATAGGATATGTTTTTTCAATAGTAGCTTCCAAATTTTTTATAGCACTATCTTTACTTGCAGTAAAAAGATATAACATATTTAATTCCACCTTTTTTAAATTTCATTATATTTCTTTTTAGAGTCTCGAGATTTCTCTACTGGATATTTTTTATTATTTTTTCTATTTTGTTTATAATAATCTCTTCTAAGTCAATATCCAATTGATCTGCCAACTCATCTTTCATGTCTTCTTTTTTTGTTTCTACAGCTTCCTCACTGCTTTTCCACTGAAAATTCTCCAACAACTCACTCGCCTCTAAAGAAAGAGAAATAGCTAAATCTTTAGGATTGTGGAACTGCTTCCAGTTCCTATCATCCCGAAATTTTAGGACTTTCTCTAAAATAGTTTGATTCATTTTTTGAATCCCCCAGTTACTTTTCATTGGTAAACTCTTCTATTTATCAGGTAAACTATCATAAAAACGTTCAATGGCCGCTACTAAAACTAAATCTTCTAAATGAGCAGTTTTAGGGTTGTTTATTTTTAAAAACATCAAAAATGCCAAATCCCTTATATCACAAAGGATTTGGCATTTTTAAGTATCTAGAACACACGCTAAATTTAAGGAGAAATTAACAGACATGAGTCCGGTATAATGCCGTGTCCACACCCAAGGATCGGTTACATAAAATAACGTATCTAACATGGGAAGTCTATTGGTCTTTTCCCCTTATAGTAACACTCTCTTCTACTAAGACCTTTTCTTTCTAGGGCCTACAATTAATTTAATCGCTGTTCTTTCTTCATTATTGATAGAAATCTCTTGAAATGCTGGTACGAAGGCTAAGTCAATACCACTTGGAGCGACGAACCCTCTTGCAATCGCAATTGCTTTAATCGCTTGATTTATAGCTCCAGCCCCAATCGCTTGAATTTCCACATTACCACTTGTTCTTAGTACACCCGCTATTGCACCCGCGACTGAATTTGGGCTTGATTTTGAAGATACCTTTAATATATTTTCCATGTAAGTTGCTCCCTCTATTATTTAATCTCTCTTTCGTTACAATTTTAAATATTTTAGCGTATCTTTAATTACTATTCACACCACAAACAAACGATGCTTCATATGTACATTATTCTATATTTTCTGACTTCTTCCTGCTCAGCTACGCAAATAAAAAAATAAACTGAATAACCTAATATACATACAGTTAAATGTCATAACTTCACCAAATGATAACATCCATACAGCTAAAGATAATATTGCTGTTTTGTCAGACTAAATAAATATAGTAAATTGAAATTTTAATGAGTGGGGGTTTTGTTCATCCCCCACCTAACTTCTTTGCTTTCGCTGAATTTTGAGATGGGAGTCTTACTGCTCGGAAAATAGCGGGATAAACGTTTCCTCGTTACTTCAATCTATTTAGAAATTCCATTTATTTTTCTATCAAATTATGAACCTTATCATCTTCAAAAGGTGTTACAGGTAATACCCAAATACTACATTTCATCATTTGACCACTTTATATTCCACATCTATCTCCTTTTATAGTACAAGCATACACGCCAATTGTGATTCATCTTCATAAACTACTATGTTGTTTAAATTTATTAAGAATAGGAGGTAATATATTGGGTTCATACTATCATTCTTCAAACTCGTATAAAAAATGCTCATGCAAATCTTCTTCCAATTCAAATAAAAAATGTTCATGTGACCATTCACATAAACGAAGCTGTCCTGCATACGGAACTTTTTGGCAAACTGAATTTATAACTGTTCCTTTTGGCGATCCTTTTCCATTTAATCACGTTGGACCTTTAGCAGGAGGCGTTTCCTTACTAAATCCCACTACTATACACTTTAGACAAGCTGGTGATTATAGAGTTTCGTTCATTTCCAGTATTAATACTACTTTAAATCCTGTATTTCCACATATCCCAGTCATAACCATATTTTTAAATAACAATCCACTTGCTAATAGTCAAGGTGACTTCGCTATTCAAATGAATACTTCATCAAATAACGAATGTCTTCAACTCGTTGGCGAAACGATTGTTACAGTGCCTGCTAATTCAACTCTTCAACTTAGAAATAATAGTGGTTTTAATCGTCAAAGTATTGTAACTTGTGACAATGGTATAAATTCAGTTGAATTAACAGTTACAAAACTAAGTTAATATTATTTCTTTACATTCAGATGCTATTTCAGCATCTTTTTTTATTGAATAACAGTTTTCTTCGACTTTTATTATCTTTCATCACGCAAAAAAAGTGCAGAATTCTTTCTAACACAAGATTTCTGCACTTTTTTATTATGCTTATTTATTCTTCCTTATTTCTCTACATAAACCGACTTAACAATCGTACGATTATATGGTTTTCCTTCTTTATTCATCCCTTTTATATCCATCGTAACGTTATATACTCCCGGTTGTTTTATATCTTTCAAAGCACCTGAAAATGTATTCGTATGAACATTTTGTAATTCATTAAATTCAGAGACTAACTTACCTTCTTTATTAACGACTCTTACTGTTATGGAAAGATCCCCTTTCATTTCAGGTGCTACAGGTGATTTTTTGAGTTTATACTCAAGTTTATTTACTTTAACTTTTGTAGGCATTCGAAGAACAAATGGTGCGTCATCCTTGTAATCGCTTACAACTAAATATGCATCTTTCGACTGCTTCGCCATCATTTTGATTTTCCATTCGCCTACTTCCAATTTATCAAACTTAAATGTTCTAATTGTCGCCCCATTAAAGAAAGATTCGCCTTCACCAGTAGTTATAGCGCTATCTTTATTTGCATAGATTTTTCCTTTTGGAGATACCATTTGTACTTCTACATCAGAAGAAGCAGTTAGTACAGAAACTATTCCTTCAGCCTTTTTATCAACAGAAATACTTTGCTCTATCCACTGATTTTGTGGTAATTCGCCTCCTAAAATATTTTGATTTGAAGTTGTATTTAATTGTTCTAGATTTTCATTTGAACTATTGCTGGGTGCTACTAAAGCTGGTAATCCCACATTTGTCGTACGTAAATATGGTTCAATTCGTGCAAAAACAGCTGATCCTTTTCTTATATTGTCATGATCAAATCTGGAATCTGTAAATAAATGTGTACCGTACGATAGCTTCGCACTCCATTCATTTACTAGTCCGTCATTTGAACCGTACGATGATAAATATAACCCGCCCATAGATAATGCAGAAAATGTTGGTCCCCAGCTAGTTCCAGTAGCCGTATAGTAACGGTTTAATCTAGCTGCTGGGTTGTTATCTATTATTGAACGAAACTTTGCCATTTCACCTATTTGTAACGAATACGTACCATCATCTTTTTGACCTAATATAGAAGCAAGCCACCCTGCCCACCAACTATATGACAAATCTGCTAAATTTGAGCCGTGATGCGGTGTAGCAAGTGTAATAACATTTCCAACAAATCGATTCGCATCATATTCAACTAATGCGGCTTGTGTATCAATACCACCTTTACTATGCGCTACAATATTAACTTTTTTACCGAAATGATTATATATCTCTTCAAGTTTTTGTGCTAACAATTTTCCATTATCCCACTGACTAGCCGAACCTTTCCCCGCAGCATCATACAATTGTATAAACACTGTTTGATAGCCTGCTTTTAAAGCATAATCATACATATCATTTATATCATGATATACTGTCTTTCCATACCAACTATCAGCATTACCATTTCTTCCTTGTACAAAGAGAATTGGCGGTTTATTCTCATCATAATTAGCAGGTTTTTGGCCTAAAAACCATTCTCCAGGTGTGAATACTTCTGTATCAGGAAACCCCTTTCCAAGCTCTTTTACAACTTCTGCCTGTACATTTGTGCTAATCGTTGGAGCCATGATAAAAAATACAATTAGTAAGGCCACACATCTTCTCATCAGTCGCATATTACTCCCCCTATTTTTTTGAAAGAAGGTGTTCTTTATAATATTTTATATTTTCCCTTCCTTAATAATAGCTAATCTTTTATTTTAAAAAGATGTTAGCCCTATTTTTAGAAGGTTACTAGTTGTATACCCTCTTTCTTAACTCTCGTTATTCTCTTTGTTTCTACCTCTTCCTTTTGATAGAATACGACAAAAAAGTTTCTCAATAATTGTTTACTTAGCTACATCCAGATATTTTTTAAATCAATATTGTTTATATAAAGCATACAAATCTTGAAAAAATTTTAGTAAAAAAACATTTTATTACTAGTTAGTTATTTAAAAATATAATAAAGATCTGTACTTTCTTTTCATTAAATACAAACTAATTTTAAAGGAGCTTATATTATAAGACTTTCCTACAATTAAAAATCAAACTGAAATTTCAGAAAAAACAATCACATTTCCAGAAACATATATTATGATAATTTCCGCGCACTTGAATTAACTTTTTAGAAGTACTAACCTATCGGTGAGCAGAAGAAAATTCTGTAAAAAGAAAGGAGAATACTTTATGATGACCAATTTACAAAAGGAGTTTTTTAAACGCTTAAAAATTTCTGCAAAAGAAATAACATTTGATGATTTAGATGAAATTCTCTTAAAAATGGGAATGATTCTCCCCTATGAAAATCTTGATATTATGGCTGGTACTATTAAAAATATCTCAAAAGATAACTTAATAGAAAAGTTACTTATTCAAAAACGAGGTGGACTTTGTTATGAATTAAACTCCTTATTGTATTATTTTTTAATTGATTGTGGGTTTCAAGTATACAAAGTAGCCGGTACTGTTTATGATCTGTACGATAATAAATGGAAACCCGATGATGGTCATGTCATTATCATATTAAGTCATGAGGATAAAGATTATGTTGTGGATGCAGGTTTTGCATCTCATCTCCCTTTACATCCAGTCCCTTTTAACGGAGAAGTCATCTCCTCTCAAACAGGAGAATATCGAATTCGTAAGCGAAATACTCGAAAAGGTACGCATATTTTAGAAATGAGAAAAGGGGCTAACGGGGAATCTACAAGTTTCTTACAATCTGAACCTTCAAACGAATGGAAAATAGGCTATGCTTTCACTGTAGATCCAATAGATGAGAAAAAAGTGAATAACATTCAAAAAGTGATTGTAGAGCATAAAGAATCTCCTTTTAATAAAGGGGCTATCACTTGTAAATTAACTACTTATGGTCACATATCATTAACAAATAAAAATTATACAGAAACCTTTAAAGGCACTAAAAATAAACGACCAATAGAATCTAAAGATTATGCTCGCATTCTTCGTGAATCTTTTGGAATAACGCAAGAGAAATATGTAGGAAAAACACTAGAAAGAGGTTAGTTGACTACAAGTACTTCATAATAAAGCAGATTCTATATTTAGAATCTGCTTTATTTTATACTTTGTTATAAATTAATTTAATTTTGTTGTTACCCTTTAATTTTCAATTATATATTCATCATCATATTTATCGTATTGTAACCCTTTCCCTATCTTTGATTCTGTAACTTGATCTCTTAAAAACGGTGCAGCATCCATTTTGCTAGTTGCAATTTCAATTCCATATTTTTTCGTTAAATAAGCTAACTCTAGTAAAAACCACTCTCTTCGCAATGTAACTGGAATATCAAATGTTTTTCTTTTCATATATAATAGCACCTCTTTTATTTTCATAACTTAAAAACATCACTGGATGCACTTATTAAAACTACCTTTCACCGCTAACATCCAATGAAACATTATAGTATATGCATGTCCCTTTCAAACGTGCTATCACAAATATGATATTTAAGTTTACATAATTATATTATGTAATAGTAGAAAAGGAAGGCATGTCCCTTCCCCTTCTACTATAGAGATTTAAATTAAGAACATCTTGGTACACCTAAAGCTAAAAATAAACCTGCTACTCCCGCAGTAATCGGTACTTTTAACGTAATAACATCGTCTACCTTCGTTACTAAAAAGTAAGCATTACCTTCTTGTAATATACAAGTTACCAACAATTGAAATTCCATTCAAATCTCCTCCTTTCAATCGATATACTATAATTTATGAAATCTCTTTCAAAACGTAATAGGAAATACATCTATTTTTCCTTATATATAAAATAAATGTTTATAAGTCTAGTAAAAATATTAACTTTCTAAATTTATATAAAACGTGTAATATCCAATAAGTTCCTATATAATCAATAAGAAGAATCTTACAAATTGAGGTATGAAAATGACGATTTTAAGTAATATTGGTGCAGCTTTATTTTTTATTGCTTTTATTCTTTTAATCTTATGTATTATTTCATTCTTTAAGAAAAATGGAAAAGCAAAACAATATGGACGTCCTACCGTTATTCTTTTTATGATTTCTATTATATTAATAACGGCCAGTACAACAAAATCGGAACACCCCGTCGTCGAGTTTTTTTCTACTTTAAGTTTCATTCTATTTATATTCTTCCTTGTTCTAGCAATCTTATCTGTTATTAAGAAAACAGGTGTAGCGAAAAAACAATTTATTATTACAGCCGTATTATTTGTCATTTTTGTTGCGCTATCAGGTATTTCAGATTCTTCTTCTGAAAAAACGACAGCAACTAGTACAAAAGTTGCTTCTAACAATGAAGAACAGAAAGATAGCGAAAAGAAAAAAGAGGCGGACGAAAAAACTCAAAAGCAAGAAGATGAGAAGCGTCTAGCCGATGAACAAGCTCGTAAGCAAGAGGATGAAAAACGCCAGGCTGATGAACAAGCTCGTAAACAACAAGAGGAACAAAAACGTCAGGCTGGTGAACAAGCTCGTAAACAACAAGAAGAGCAAAAACGCCTAGCTGATGAGCAATCTCGTAAGCAACAAGAAGAGCAAAAACGCTTAGCTGATGAGCAATCTCGTAAGCAACAAGAAGAGCAAAAACGTCAGGCTGATGAACAAGCTCGTAAGCAACAAGAAGAGCAAAAAGCACAGCAAGCTCAAACACAACCTGCTTCAGGAAATACTAGTAGTGCATATTACAAAAATTGTGCCGCAGTTAGAGCTGCCGGGAAAGCTCTTCTATATAAAGGACAATCAGGTTATGACTCACATCTTAATCGTGATGGCGATGGAGTTGCATGTGAAAAATAGTAGTAAAAAAGAAGCTTCTAGTAAGCTTCTTTTTTATTATCAGAAACTATTATGACGAATTCCCTCTCCCTCTTCCTTTTATAAAACTCATTTGATTATCCTTAAAATTGACACATTATAAGTGATTTCAATCACCACATTGTTTTTCATTTATTGCTATTCTTAATTTAGATATTACATTCAAACTTTATGGAGGCATTCATATGGAACATACATTTACTGAAACTTCTATTGTCGGTGAGATTGTTACACAATTTCCAAAAGCTAGTAATCTTTTTAAATCATATAGAATAGACTTTTGTTGTGGTGGTAATAAACCACTTATTGATGCAATTCATGAAAGAAATTTATCAGCAACAGAAGTACTTACAGAATTAAATACGCTTTATCATAATACGAAACGATTAAATGAATCTGAAATTGATTGGAAAAATGCTTCTTATCGTGAATTGATTGATTATGTTATAAATAAGCATCATCGCTATTTAAATGAAGAATTACCACAGTTAAGTCCGTATGTGACGAAAGTATTACGCGTCCACGGAGCAAGTCAGCCTCACTTAGCTCAAATTCATAAGCTATTTCACGAATTAAAGATGGAATTAGAACAGCATTTAATTAAAGAAGAAACAGAAGATTTCCCATTAATTTTAGAATTTGAACAAAATCCAATTGACAAAAACTATGTGAAATTACGTAAAATAGTAGATGAGTTGGAAAATGAACATAACCACGCAGGCAACATTATTAAAGAACTTCGTAAAGTTACAAATGACTTTACTCCTCCAGAAGGAGCTTGCGGTACTTATCGACTTGTTTACCAACGTCTTGAAGCGCTAGAGTCTGATTTATTTGAGCACATTCATTTAGAAAATAATATTTTATTTCCACGTGCCATTACGAGAGCATAAATAAAGAGCAGGACATGAGTATACATACTTATGTCCTGCTCTTTCATTTGGTAAAGACTATACACATCCCTCTCGAATAAATCCGAATTTTAACAATTTGTGAATCATTATAAAAATGTGATAAACATCACATCTCTTCCTTTTTTGATTTTCTATAATAAAAACATAATCCTTTGTTCAACATTTCACAGAAAAAGGGGAAACGAAAATGAAAAAACGTTTAGTTATGATCGGAAATGGTATGGCTGGCATACGCTGTATGGAAGAAATATTAAAACATGATAGTGATTCATATGAGATTACTATTTTTGGAGATGAACCTCATCCAAACTACAACCGTATTATGCTCTCTCATGTTTTACAAGGCAAAACAAATATGCAAGATATCATTATGAATGAATACAGTTGGTATGAAGAAAACGAAATAACTTTGTATACAAATGAAAAAGTTCAAAGTATTAACCGAGAAGAAAAAATTATTATTACAGAAAAGAATCGTACTCTTACATATGACAAACTCATTATCGCAACAGGTTCTAGTGCTTTTATTTTGCCTGTAGAAGGTTCCACTCTCCCTGGTGTAACAGGATTTCGAACAATTGAAGATACACAATTTATGATTGATACCGCTAATGAAAAGAAAAAGGCTGTTGTCATTGGTGGTGGGTTACTTGGTTTAGAAGCCGCAAGAGGTCTTATTGACTTAGGGATGGACGTACATGTTGTTCATTTAATGCCAAACTTAATGGAGCAACAACTAGATACGAAAGCAGCTTCTCTATTACGCGAAGATTTAGAAGCGCAAGGCATGAAATTTCTAATGGAAAAGAAAACTGTAAAAATTCTTGGTACAGACCATGTTGAGGGCATTCAATTTGAAGATGGTGAAGTTGTAGATTGTGATTTAATCGTAATGGCTGTCGGAATACGCCCAAATACGCAAATAGCAAAAGATGCTGGTTTAATTGTAAATCGCGGTATTGTAGTCAATGACTATATGCTAACAAATGATGAGTCCATTTATGCAGTTGGAGAATGTGCAGAGCATGACGGTATCGCATATGGACTTGTTGCTCCTCTTTATGAACAAGGTGCGATACTAGCAAAACATATAACAAATTTACAAACTGATGGATATTCGGGCAGTATCGTCGGTACGCAATTAAAAGTTGCAGGTTGTGATTTATTCTCTGCTGGTCAAATTTATGAAGATGATCAAACGAAAGCAATATCAATCTTTGATGAATGTAAACGTTCCTATAAAAAAGTATTAATTCGTGATAATAAAGTCGTCGGTATCGTTTTATATGGTGACACAGCTGACGGTACACGTCTCTTTAGCATGTTAAAGAAGGAAGAAGATATACAAGAATATACACCAGCTTCCCTTCTTCACAAAGCTGGTGAAGAAAGTGAATTTGACGTTGCTACAATGAGTGCGGATGACACGATTTGTGGATGTAATGGTGTTACGAAAGGTTCAATCGTTCACGCCATTTTAGAACAAGAGTTAACGACTTTTGAAGAAGTTAAAGGCTGTACGAAAGCCGCAGGTTCTTGTGGTAAATGTCGTCCACTTGTGGAACAAGTTTTATCTCATACACTTGGAGATGCTTTTGATGCCTCAGCGCAATCTGCCGGTATGTGTGGATGTACACCTTTATCCCGTGATGAAGTCGTAGCAGCCATTCACGAGAAAGGCTTAAAATCTCCAAAAGAAGTACGAAATGTTCTTGGTTTTGCACATGAAGACGGCTGTTCGAAATGCCGCCCTGCTTTAAACTACTATTTACGTATGGCGATTCCAGAAGAATATGAAGATGATAAATCGTCCCGTTTCGTTAATGAAAGAATGAATGGTAACATCCAGCACGATGGTACATTCTCTGTTATTCCACGTATGTACGGAGGCGTTACAACAGCTGATGATTTAATGAAAATTGCTGAAGTTGCGAAAAAGTACGATGTTCCTCTTGTGAAAATTACAGGTGCAAGCCGAATCGGCTTATATGGTGTTAAGAAACAAGATTTACCTAACATATGGGCTGACTTACATATGACTTCGGGATATGCATATTCAAAATCGCTTCGTAATGTAAAATCATGTGTTGGTTCTCGCTTCTGCCGTTTCGGTACGAAAGATTCATTAGGACTTGGTATGCTCCTTGAACAATCATTAGAAATGGTAGATACACCTCATAAAATGAAGATGGGTGTAACGGGCTGTCCGCGTAACTGTGCGGAAGTACTGACGAAAGATTTTGGCGTTGTTTGTGTCGAAAATGGATACCAACTTTATATTGGCGGAAATGGTGGTACAGAAGTACGTGAAGCTGATTTTGTAATGATTGTCCCTACTGAAGATGATGTCCTTCGCATCGCTGCAGCTTACATGCAATATTATCGTGAAACTGGTATTTACGGAGAGCGTACCGCCTACTGGACAGAACGTTTAGGCTTCGATCACATAAAAGAAATACTACAAGATGCAAGTATGGTTACTACGTTAAATGAACGTTTCCAAACAGCTCGTAGAACATATACGGAAGCATGGGGACAAGCACTAGAAACGAAATCATTAAAAGCGATGTATGAAGTAGAAACTGTGAAATAAGGAGCTGTGATCTAAATGATACACACGAAAGAAAAAATAAAAGTTATGCGTGCGGAAGATCTTGCTATTCAAATCGGTAAAGAAGTGCAAATGAAAGGTATGTCTATCGCCCTATTCCGCCTTTCAAATGGCGATATTCGAGCTGTAGAAAATCGTTGTCCTCATAAAAACGGACCGTTAGCAGAAGGGATTGTGTCTGGAGAATTCGTCTTTTGTCCACTGCATGATTGGAAAATCTCACTACTAACAGGTGAAGTTCAAAAACCTGATGACGGCTGTATTCAAACATACGAAGTAGAAGTTATTGACGGTGACATTTATTTATACATGTAATTTTCGAAAGGAATCCTCCTCTGGCTTCCTTTTAAATAAAAATTGATGAGGTGCAATTATGAACGGATATGTATATTTAGTTGGTGCAGGACCAGGTGATGAAGGGCTTATTACAAAAAAAGCGATAGAGTGTTTAAAACGTGCAGATATTGTTTTATATGACCGTTTACTAAACCCTTTCTTTCTTAGCTATACAAAACAAACATGTGAACTTATGTATTGCGGAAAAATGCCAAAGAATCATATTATGCGACAAGAAATAATTAACGCACACCTTCTTCAATTTGCGAAAGAGGGCAAAATTGTTGTCCGATTAAAAGGCGGAGATCCATCTATTTTTGGCCGTGTTGGTGAAGAAGCAGAAACTTTAGCAGCAGCAAATATTCCATATGAAATTGTACCAGGCATTACATCTAGCATCGCCGCTAGTAGCTATGCAGGTATTCCCCTCACCCACCGTGACTACAGTAATAGTGTCACTTTATTAACCGGACATGCAAAAGGTCCCTTAACCGATCATGGAAAATATAATTCATCTCACAATAGCGACACGATTGCCTACTACATGGGTATAAAAAACTTACCTACAATTTGTGAAAACTTACTACAAGCAGGAAAAAAAGAAGATACGCCAGTAGCAGTCATTGAATGGGGTACAACTGGTAAACAGCGCGTTGTCACAGGGACACTGTCTACCATTGTTTCTATTGTCAAAAACGAAAATATTTCTAATCCTTCTATGACAATTGTTGGTGATGTTGTTACTTTGCGGAATCAAATCTCTTGGAAAGAACGTAAACCATTGCACGGCAAGAAAGTTTTATTTGCAGCTGCAACAAATAAAAAAAGCGCAATAAAGCAAAAGTTACAAGAGTCCGGTGCAGAAATATATCAAATTCCAACTTTCAAAAAGAAAGAATACACAGTAACCTCTGAACAAATCAATAAGATTTTTAACGTTGATCGTCTTGTATTTTGTTCCGCTGACAGTGTAGACATCTTAATGCAATCATGCAGTAAATATCATAAAGATATTCGTTCCTTACAGGCAGAACTTCAGTATATGAACCTTTCTATTCAAGAAAAGCTCATGCAATATGGATTGTTCAGTAAACCTGCGCAATTTTCTTCGAATTCAACGATTTATTTAGGACGAAACATTAACCGAATTGCTGTTATTCAAGAAAAAATTGGTGCTGGTTCCTATATGATGACTCATGAGTACACAATTGATCATCGCTTCGATGAAATTCATTCACGTATTCTTTCTGAATTCTCATGGGATAGCATTGTATTTGAAGGTCGTGCTTCTATTGATACGTTTCTAGCAGAAATAAAACGCCTTGGCTTTATCAATATTCTTACTCTCCCATTCTCGTATACCGACGTTCCAACTTTACACTATGCAAATAAAGTTGGGTTTCATAACGTAGATCATCAATTACAAGAAACTCTTATGAAGAAAGATATGGTGAGACAATGAAAGGAATTGTATATGTTGGACATGGGAGCCGGCTACAAGAAGGTAATGAACAATTCATTCAATTTATTCAATCTGTTATGAAAGAGCGAAACGAAAGAATTCAAAAAATAGCTTTTCTAGAACTAACGACACCTACTATTTCGGATGCAGTTACAGAAACGATAATAGAGGGAGTAACTGAAATAATGATTGTACCTGTTTTATTATTTGCAGCAGCTCACTATAAACGTGATATTCCTTTTGAAATAGAACAACTACAAAAGAAATATCCACAAATAACATTTTCAGTTGTACCTCCTTTTAGTACACATCCACATATGGTGGAACTTGTAGTGAAAAGAATACGTGAAGCTATGCCAATGCAAAATAGTAGTATTTTACTCGTAGGGCGAGGCAGTAGTGATCCACAACCGATACATGAATTACAACAAATCGGAGCAGCTGTCGAACGAAAACTTGGTATGCCAGTATCCTGTTCCTTTTTAACAAAAGGAACTCCCTCTTTTGCTGCTGAGCTCAAGGCTATAACATCGACTGCGTCCCATGTATATGTCATGCCGTACCTTCTCTTTACCGGATTATTACTTCAAAAAATTAAATTGCATACAAAAAAATATAATCATGTTACGCCCTGTAACTGTCTTCAGTTTAATACATATATGAAACTAACATTATTAGAACGAATGGAGGAATGCATATATGTATAACATGTACCCTCTTATGTTTAATCTACAAAATAAAGTTGTCATTATCATTGGTGGAGGTAAAATTGCATATCGAAAAGCGTCTGGATTAAAAGATACAGGCGCTTTCGTCACTGTTGTCAGCCCAGAAATTTGCGAGGAAATGAAGGAACTTTCTTATATTACTTGGAAGCAAAAAACTTTTAGTAATGATGATATTAAAGATGCTCATCTAATTTATGCAGCTACAAATCAACATGCTGTAAATATGATGGTCAAACAGGCCGCTCATGATTTCCAGTGGGTTAACGTTGTAAGTGATGGTACAGCATCATCGTTTCACACACCTGGTGTCATTCGAAATGATGAATATGTTGTCACTATTTCGACTTCAGGTAAGGACCCATCGTTTACGAAGCGTATGAAACAGGAATTAACTTCTGTCCTTCCTAAACTTATAAAAAGAATTTCTCGTACTCATAAAATGGAATCTATCACTTAGCTAAAATAGGAATTAACTGTGAACAAACGTTTTTTAGAGGCGTTTGTTCTTTTTGCTTTAGTTTCGTTTTTTAGGATTAGACAAACAATTGGACAAGAATCTGTGAAGAAAAATAACGGCAACAATTACGGACAAAAAAAGCAGTTGCTTGAGAGCAACTGCTTCAATACAGGTTTTATATTGGATATTCAATCAACCAAATTAGCGCTTGTTCATAATCATCAAAAAATCTCACAGATTCTTTCGTATTAGATTGTTGTAAATAATCCATTATCTCTCCCTCTTCAAGGAGAAATGCAATTGCCTTACTGTTATTCAAAATGATTTCATTGAAGAACTTCTCTTTCCATACTTTTTGAACAGAAAAATGATTTGGCGTGTATCCTTTTCTATCCACCAACAATTTGTATTTCCGCCCTTCAGAAATGAATTGCTGACAAACCTGCTCAAAACCATTAAACCATTCATACACATCATCTGTTTTTATATTTCCAACTAGATGGGTAACAATTATATCTCCTAAAACTGTTGTGCTGATATTCTGTTTACTCAACTTGGAATCCCCCCTTAGTTACAATTTTGCGGAAAAACCGCATAAAATCAATAAAGAAAAAATTCTTAATTGACACTCCCACCCCATCGCTATCAAACTAAGCTCATGTAACGTCAATTATAAGCGAAATTGTGTCTTTTTTCGCAAGTCTATATGCAGATGCTTTAAAGATTTTCATACGAAATAACCCGTAACGAGTTTCCTTTTTTTGAATTAAGCCACTTGATTATCAGACACGGTACAATTGTAAACGACCCCCAATATATCATAGACTGTTTTCTTCTCATATCGATTGGATTTCCATCCATCATTTACCGCCTCAAATCTATTCGTTTTAACACGTATATTCAAAACAAAATATATGACAAATAAATAACGACAGTTACTGTAATAATGCTGAAAAGTGTTGAAAATAAAACGATTTGTGCATGTAATTCAGGCTCTATTTGATATTCCATAGCAATGGTTGATGTATTTCTTGAAGTAGGAAAAGAACTTGCAATAAATAATGATTGTGCAACAATACCATCGATGTTTAGTATGTATATTACGGCAAGTGCTAATAATGGTCCCATCAGTAACCTTCCAATTAAAGCCCATGTTATGACTCGATGGAAAAAACTAAGTTTAATGTTAGATAATTGTGCCCCTAGCAATATGAGTGCTATTGCAACAAAACCATTCGCAAGCTGATTAAGAGGTAGCAAGATAGAATTAGGTATTTGAATTTTAAAAGATTGAAAGAGAACCCCTAATACGAGCGCATGAAATACAGGCAGTCTTAGAAATGATCGAATAATACCTCCGATTGTTTTTGTTGCTGATAGTAAGTTATATATCCCATATGAATAAGTTAAAAGATTCTGGAAAATCACAATAAAAATTTGAATGGAAACCCCCACTGGATTGTGACTGAAAATCAATTGACTTACTGGTAACCCATAATTACCGGAATTCATTAACGAAATGCTATTTTTTAGAGCTGCACTTTCTCCTTTTTCTAACTTCAATATTTTTGAAATGAAATGACTTACTATGATCAGACTCAGACTATAAAGCATTAAATAGTATATTATCTGGAGCAAAAAACCTGTTTCTATACGAATATCATATATATTCACAAATACAGCCGCTGGCATTAAGCAATAAGTAATAAGTGTAGATAGCTGCTTTAAGTTAAATTGGAACTTTCTTTGTAAGATTGCACCAATTAGCATCAATATTAATATCGGTAATATTACGTCTAATATAATAAATACAAACATTTAAAACCTCATTCTAAATATATTTTAGTTGGATTAAACGCTTTACTAAATATGAATCACATTTAATTAGTCGGAAACCCCCTCAATTCTCAATAACCAGAAAACTTAAACCAATAATATGAAAATGTGCATCAAAAATTCTTATTTCATTTCCCCTCTCCTCTCTTTTCTTTAACATATCAAATATAACTCATAAAGAAAATTATAGATTATTTATACAAATTCATAATTTTATCTTATTGACCTAAACTATCTTCTTTATTTTAAGTATACTTTTTCACAATATCCATTAACCTTACCAAAAAATTTGTCCCTAAAAAAATCTGATACTGCAGTTACTATGCGAAGAATACTTACATCAATCCCATACTTGTCGCTTAAGCCACCTAACACACCTGATACTTGTTTATCTTGAGTGGACTTATATAACTTTTTCATCTAAACACCCCGATTCAATTAAATATTTGCATTCTAAAAATGAGTTCGATCTTTAGAATATATTTAAAATTTCCTTCACTAATCTACCCTTTAATTGAATAACTTTTGACTTCTATATTTTAAAATAAAATTCCATAAGCCTTCTGTTTTTCATTTTAAAAGCACATTCTTTTAGAAAACGAGCGTTTGTTGAGATAGCAATAAAAACATGTTGAAGCCTATTACTAAAAGAACCATCCCAATATACTTTGGGACGGTTCTTTTTCCTTATTAATGATTCTTTAACATCACTAAGAGTTTCTCCTGGCTATACATCCATACTGTAATAATTAAACAAGCAAGTGCGACTTCTGATAGCGCCATAAATCCAATTGCATAATGACCTGTTAATTGGAATAGTAATGTTAAAATTAGCGGTGGGAAGAATCCTCCTAGTCCACCTAAAGCTGATACGAGACCATTTACAATACCAGCTTGTTCTGAGAAATACATTGGAACGAGTTTGAAGATTGTACCATTACCAATCCCTGCACAAAATGCGACTAGTAAGCAACCAAATGTATACACGTTCATACTTGGCATAAACGATAAAATAATACCTGAAAGTGTTAAACCGATAAATACGAAGATTAATATTTTAAATGGATTAAACTTATCACCGAGCCAACCACCAATCGGACGCATAATTGTTGCGAGTACGATGAATCCGGCTGTCCGCATACCTGCATCTACTTTCTCTAATCCGAAGTGAGATACTAGAAAGTTTGGTAAGTATACTGTAAATGCGACAAATGATCCGAATGTTAAAAAGTAAAAGATACATAAAAACCAAAGTTTCTCATTTTTATATACACCTTTTATTTGTTCCATTAGTGGTGTATTCACTTTTTTCTCTTTACGATCACCTAATAAAAAGTTCATAAGTGCAAACGCTGCAAGTAAAACTAAATAACATTGTACTGTCGTTCTCCAGCCAACTGAAGTTGCAATGACAGGTGCTAAAAACGAAGTAATTGCTGTTCCGGCGTTACCGACACCGTAAATACCATTTACAAAACCGTGACTCTCTTTCGGAAAGTATTTTGGTAAAGAAGTTACTCCTACAGAGAATACAGCACCACCGATTCCTACAAATAATCCACCAATAATTAAATCCATCATAGAATTGGCAACACTAATATAAAAAACAGGAAATAATAATAGAATAAAACTAATATAGAATAATTTTCTTGCTCCGAAACGATTTGTCCAATAACCAATTGGAATGCGAAGAATAGAGCCTAAAATAACAGGTACTGCTGTGACCATAGAAATTTGTCCCGCAGTTAATGGAATATCCGCTTTAATATAAGGCATTAATGATGATAAAATGACCCATACCATAAAACCGATAATTAGATTAGAAGTTTGTAAACTTAATTGAAAATTAGGACTTTTCATCCTGTTCCCTCCTATGTATGCATAGTTAAATTCATTCTCTCCAGCCCAATCACGTCCTAACATCATTAGGCTGAAAAGAATCAACCACCACTTACTGGCGGAATCATTGCTACGACATCACCAATTTGGATGATGTCATCCTCATTTGCGTATTCTTCATTTATCGCGACCATAATCTCGTTTGAAATTGCTATGTTGTATTTCTTAGTGAGGACTTCCTTTAATTCCGCAACTGTAATATTTTCATAGTCTATATGCAAAGCCGGCTTACTTGCTCCTTCTTGCAAATGTGCAAATAATAGTACTTCAATCATATTCTCATCTCCTTTCCAGGCTCGCCATTACCATATGCTGTTTTCTCTAACTGATCACCTATCCACGACTCTCCATCTTCCCAAAACTCTTTTTTCCAAATAGGAACAATTTGTTTTATATGCTCCATAATATATTCATTCGCCTCATAGGCCGCTTTCCGATGTGGTGTAGACACAGCGACAACGACAGCAAGATCAGAAATTTGTAATGTACCAATGCGATGTGTAATAGCGACATATGTCCCCGGCCACTTCTCTCCTACTTCAATGCTAATTCTCTCAAGCTGTTTCTCCGCCATTGTCTTATAAGCTACATACTCTAAACAAAGTGTACGACGCCCTTTTGTAAATTCTCTAACAGTACCAATAAAAGTAGTAACTGCGCCACACTCACGACGAATTACTTTGTTTGTAACTTCCTCAATTGAAATAGGTGTATCAATTACTTCATAATACGTATATGTCATCTTGCACCTCTGATCCTTATATAAGTTAGCAATCCCTTTTTCTATTACTTGTATGATTGAAGCGGTTCTTCCCACGGCCACTCACTTCCGTTGTTTGATTCTAATAACAGTACCGAAACAGTAATTCCAGCTTCAAATCCTCTCGTTCCCCCTGGTAAAACGATAAATGCATTCGCTTCTGCAAGTGAAGAAATTGCGCTAGATTTATCTAAGCCAACTGGTGTAACTTGTAATTGACCATCTATAATTTCTACTCGCCCTCTTACAAATCGAGTAAACGGATTTGCTTTCGGGAAGTCTTTCTGTAAAATTGCCTCTGTACGATATACGTGTGGATCTTTCCTATGCAAGTATGTTCCAATGACTGGTCGAACATATAATTCACACCCGACATAACAAGCAGAAGGATTACCAGATAGACCAAATAATAGTTTTCCCTCTACCTCAGCTACAGTTGTCACACTTCCTGGTCGCATCGCTATTTTGTCAAAAAGTACATTAGCTCGTAATCTCTCATAGATGGCAGGTAAATAGTCATAGTCTCCTACTGAAACACCACCAGTTGTAATTAATATATCTACTTCTTTTATCGCCTTTTTTACAGTGTTATAACACGTCTCAAAATCGTCAGCGAATTGCCCATAATACTGTACAATCCCCCCTGCTCGTTCAATTTGAGCAGCTATCATATAGGAGTTACTATTTCGAATCTTCCCTGGCTTTAATTTTTCATGTACTTCAAGCAGTTCGCTACCCGTCGTTACAATTCCAATCACTGGTTGTTTTATAACATGTACGAAACTATAACCAAACGTAGCAAGAAGCGCTGCAACTCCCGGGTTAATAACAGTCTCTTCTTTCACAAGGATAGTATTTTGTTTTACATCTTCACCTTTAAAAGAAATGTTATCACCGGCTGCGAAACAGCGTTTTAATGTCATATAAGTCTTTTCGTTTTTTTCAAATCCTTCCGTTAGTTCTAACATAACAACCGCATTACACCCTCTCGGAATTGCGGCACCTGTCATAATACGGACAGCTTGAAATTCTTTCACTTCTTCTGTAAAAACAAAGCCTGCTCCAATTTCGCCAATTACTTCAAACTGAATGGGGTTACTACTACTCGCTTCTTTTGTATCTTCCGCTCGAATCGCAAACCCGTCGTACGGAGAGCGATCAAAATGCGGAACATCATGATCTGCAATAACATCTTCTCCAAGTGTTCTACCGTAGCTTTCTATAAGAGAAACCTTTTCCATTTCACCTTGGTAGGCATATTTCATTACACGAGCAACTGCTTCTGCTACTGGAATTGGTATACGTTTATCTAACATTCTTTTTTCACCTCGTTTTAATAAGGAAAAAACGATTTTTCTGTTCATCCTATATACTTAGCGTATAATCGTTTTGCTATTTTCACATCATTTGTCCCATGAATAAATGCCCTACCGTCTATAAATAAAACAAAACGATATTCATCAACTAGAAATGATAGTAAGTAAGGCGTTTTTTTGACATGTACACTTTTTTGTAATCGTTTTTGAATTTCGGTTAAATTAAGATTTCTCTTTATTCCTGAACGGATTTGAACTGTATTCCGTCCGCATAACACTTCCGTTTTCATTTGCGCTTCAAATATTAAGCTTGGATACGTTCGTGATTTCCCACAAGAAGGACATGTACTTTTCTTCTGTCTATTTACTTTTAATGAGAGATATTGATTGTTCCAAATATCAAATGACAACATCGTCCCTCTTAATGATTCATAATCATCCACCAATATTTTCAGCGCCTCTGTAACTTGGTGAGCAACAACCATTTGTACAGCTGGCTGAATGATTCCGGCTGTATCGCATGTTGCACCGCCCATAGGATGATCCATTAGACAGCGAAAACATGGTGTTTTCCCAGGAAGAATTGTATACGTTACACCGTAACTCCCAATGCATCCGCCATATATCCAAGGTATATTTTCTTTTTGTGAAATGTCATTTATAAGTAGACGCGTATCGAAATTGTCAGTCGCATCTAATATGAGATCCACATCTTTTGTTAACTCTTCTATTTCTCGCATTGTGACATCTGTTACAACTGGTACAATTTCCACTTCAGAATTAATCTTTCTTACATGTTCTGCTGCTGCAATTGCTTTTGGTTTACACTGCTGCGCATCTTCTTCTGTATATAACTGCTGCCGCTGTAAATTGCTCCATTCGACGTAGTCACGATCAGCAATTGTCAATTTCCCAATTCCCATCCTAGCAAGTGCTTCTGCATTCGCAGCTCCTAGCGCACCCGCACCGATTAGGAGCACATGCTTTTCTCTTATTTTTCTTTGTCCCATTTCACCAATTCCAGAAAACAACACTTGTCTTGAATAACGCTCTTGCATAAGAAATCCTCCTTTCACTATCCACCAATGTAAGACATTTCAACTTTTGGACGTTTACTTGTATTCTCAACCGTTCTTTCATCTGAATATCGATCTGTTCTATATCGCCATGTATCATTTAAAATTTTTAATAGTGATGCATCAGAAATATTTTCTCGAAGAAGCGTTCGCAAATCCGTTCCTTTCGCTCCAAATAGGCACGTGAAAAACTTGCCGTCTGCCGAAATACGAGCTCTCGTACAAGAAGAACAAAATGACTCAGAAACAGAAGTAATAAATCCAACTTCTGCATTACTCCCTACATATCGATACAATTTCGCAACCTCTCCAAAATAACGAGGCTGAGCGGGCTCAATTGGATATACACGATTAATTTTCTCTATTAATTGTTCCTTCGTAATGACTTCTTCAAAATTCCATCCGTTTGTACTACCTACATCCATAAACTCAATGAAACGGAGCTGAATTTCTTTTTCTTTAAAATAACGAGCCATATGAAGAATTTGACTATCATTCATCCCTTTTTTTACGACCATATTTACCTTTACTTCTAATCCAGCAGCATTTGCTGCTTCTATTCCTTTCAGTACAGGTTTTGTACTTACATTTCTTCCGTTAATTTTTTTGAAGACATGGTCCTCTATCGCATCTAAACTAATATTTACACGTTTTAATCCCGCGTCTTTTAGCGCCTTAGCTTGTTTTGCTAAATGAATTCCGTTTGTTGTGAGTCCGATGTCTTTTAAGCCTTCTAGATTTGTAAGTCTTGCAATTAATTTCGGTAAGTCTTTACGCAATAAAGGTTCACCGCCAGTAAGCCTAATTTTATTAACTCCCATACTTATAAATAATCTCGCTAACCTTTCTATTTCATTAAATGTTAATAAACACTCTTCCTGTAAAAAAGCATAATCAGTTCCGAACACTTCAGCAGGCATACAGTATGTGCACCTAAAATTACAACGATCAATAACTGAAATGCGTAAATCTTGAAGTGGCCGCTTTAAAGAATCTTTCATGTTCTCGTGCATCTATATCCCTTCTTTTCTGCTGCAATCCTTAGTAAGCTTTCATTTTTTTATTTGCCTTCATTATAAAAAAGAAGCTACATATTCAATGTGACTTTTCTCACATCACTTTCCCCATTCAAAAAATTTTCACAAATCCGTTCGCATTTTGTTCACATCTTTAGCCACTCCTCCTTACGGTCATTGAAATTTCAATTTATTTTTAAATAGCTCTTGCATTTTCATCATACTTACACTCAAAATAGGAAATGTATTGCTTATAAGAAGAAAGGTGATCACTGTGGCAAACAGTATGACATTATCTCAAGATTTAAAAGAATTACTTGCATCTGTTGAATATAAAATGCAGATAAAAAAAGGTAGTTTTATTTTTCAAGAAGGTATGGAGGCAACAGAACTCTATATCATTCACTCTGGAAAAGTACAAATTAGTAAACTTAGTGCTGACGGACAAGAATTAACACTTCGAATTTGTTCGGAATATGACATTATTGGAGAATTAACGTTGTTCACGGATAATGCAAAATATTTATTAAACTCAAAATGTCTTGAAGATGTTGAAGTAGGTGTAATAAAACGTGAAGCGTTAGAAAAAGCATTACTCCAAAAACCCGCTCTTGTATTTGAATTTATGAAATGGATTAGTGAACATTTAAGAAGAATGCAAACGAAGTTCCGAGATTTAGTATTACACGGCAAAAAAGGTGCCCTGTACTCTACTCTTATACGAATGACAAATAGTTACGGTGTATTAAAAGAAAATGGTATTCTCATCGATTTACCATTAACGAATCAAGAACTCGCTAATTTCTGTGCAACTTCACGTGAAAGTGTAAATCGAATGTTAAATGAATTAAAAAAGCAAGGTACAATTTCAATTCATAAAGGAAAGATTACAATCCACGATTTACAATTTTTAAAATGTGAAATTGCTTGTGAAGATTGCTCTGCTTCTGTTTGTAGCATTGATTAGCATCTTATTTAGATGCTAATCTTTTTTCAATTTAAACTACTTATTAACGTTTATTCCCTATGTAAACAAAAACGAGGCCTTCCATATTAGACCTCGTTTCGTTTTAACCATTAGCTCCTATCCGTTTACAGCAGTATTATTTTTTCAACTCATTTGCGTCTTCTGTAAATCACATAACTACGGCTTACATATTTAATTGGGGCACTAAATACATGTACAAGTCTTGTAAATGGCCACACTGCGAAAAGCCCCATCCCTGCGAGAATGTGAATTTTAAACCATATTGGTACTTCCATCATATATTCAACTTTCGGTTGGAAAATAAAGAGACTTCGGAACCAAGGGCCAATCGTTGTACGATAATCAAATCCTTTTGAATCGATATTTAAAAATGTTGAAGAAAGTCCTGCTAGCATTACGATAAGTAATAAAATAAGCGCAATATAATCTCCCTTTGTACTCGTTGCAATGATACGTTTTACAGTTACGCGGCGGTACGTTAATATAATTAAACCGATAATAGAAGCAACACCTGCCGGAAGTCCGAAACTAATTGCTACTACATGATACATATGCTCAGAGATACCTATTGAACGGTATACAGCTTCTGGAATTAAAATTCCCATAACATGACCGCCAATTACGAACATGATCCCAAAGTGGAATAATAGACTCCCGACCCGGAGCATCTTCTTTTCTAATAGTTCACTAGATTTTGATGTCCATCCAAATTGATCATAGTTGTATCTAAAAATATGTCCACCGATAAAGATTGCAAAAATGATATAGGGAAACAATACCCATAGAAATTGATCCATCATTTTAACAACTCTCCTTTCTAATTTGTCTGTACACCCCATGTTTCGATAGCGAGTAGAACAGCCGCAAGAATTGGTTCATACATACTGTCTGCTTCTTTTAATTGAACGTGTAACGCTTGTATATTCTCCGTGTATTTACTCATAATTGGTTCACTGTCTATCTCATTTGCATTTGCAAAGAACTCAAGCAATAGCGGTAAATAATCAGGTAATTCTTTATCTGTTACTTCAAAACCAGATTTTTTATAATGCTGTTTTAACTCCAGTAATTCAATACCTCTTTCTCTTTGTTCACCAGTGTTCATATAAGTAAGATACATATTTGTTTTCTTACCAAAATCGAATGTATATACGTAACTATCAATGAGTTGATCATTCGTTTTATTTAGCACTTGCTTTATAAAGGCTGTAAGTGACGCTTTAACGTCTTCCTGTTTTATTGTTTCAACCTCTTCTTGCAATTCAGTTACAGCTTCTCTCCACCCTAGTTCAGGATAGGAGAGAAGAAAAGAAGAACAAGAAAAAGCTGTTTGTAAACTTTGTCTCATAATTTTCTGCCCCCTTTATTTAAGAAATTGTCATACAAGAGCCTGGACCACCTGTGAATGATAAACCACAGCTTCCTTGTTCGCTATATAAATCTGCCACTTGTTCACGGTGAGATGTCGGGATAACGAAGCGATCTTTATATTTCGCAATGGCAAGAAGACGATACATATCTTCTACATCCTGTTTCGTTAAACCAAGTTCTTTTAATACAGCTTCATTTGGCTCTTTATTAATTTGCAGTGCTCTCATATATGTTCGCATAACAGCCATTTTTTTCAATGTAAGACGAATGTGTGATTCATCCCCTGCAGTGAGTAAATTCGCTAAATATTGAATTGGAATACGCATATTATCAATTGCAGGGAAAACCTCTTCTGCTTGCCAGTTACTACCTTTCCCTTCCACCATGTTCATAATTGGGCTAAGCGGAGGGATATACCAAACCATCGGCATTGTACGATACTCCGGGTGAAGAGGCAGAGCAATTTTCCAATCGATAATCATTTTATAGATAGGTGACTGTTGTGCTGCTTTAATCCATTCTTCAGGAATGCCTTGTTTTTTCGCTTCAGCTGCTATTTCTGGATCATTTGGATCTAGGAAAACAGTAAGCTGAGATTCATATAAATCTTTTTCGTCTTCAACAGAAGCTGCTTCTTTTACTTTATCAGCGTCATATAGCATTACTCCAATATACCTGATACGTCCTACACATGTTTCTGAACAAATTGTTGGCATACCAGCTTCAATACGTGGGAAGCACATTGTACATTTTTCAGCTTTATTCGTTTGCCAGTTAAAATACACTTTTTTATATGGACAAGATGATACGCAGAATCTCCATGCGCGACATGCATTTTGATCTACAAGAACAATTCCATCTTCTTCACGTTTATACATCGCACCAGATGGACAAGATGATACGCAAGATGGATTCATACAATGTTCACATATGCGTGGTAAATACATCATAAAGACGTTTTCAAAATCTGTTTTAATTTCTTCTTCCATTTTCTTTACGTTTGGATCTTGCAATCCTGTTATATGTCCGCCTGCTAAATCGTCCTCCCAGTTTGGACCCCATTCAATTTTGTCGATAAATTCGCCTGTAATTGCTGATTTCGGACGAGCAACTGGTTGATGCTTACGCTGTGGGCTATTTGTTAATGTTTCATAATCATAATTCCAAGGTTCAAAGTAATCATCAATTGTTGGTTGATCTGGATTGTGGAAAATGTTCATAAGACGTTTCATTTTCGAACCAGATTTCAGCTGAATTTCACCATTTTTCAATTCCCAGCCGCCTTTATATTTCTCCTGATCTTCCCATTGCTTCGGATAACCAATGCCAGGTTTCGTTTCTACGTTATTGAAATACATATATTCAGCACCTGGACGATTTGTCCAGGTGTTTTTGCACGTTACGCTACAAGTATGGCAGCCGATGCATTTATCTAGGTTCATTACCATTCCGACTTGTGCTTTAATCTTCAAGCCAATCTACCTCCTTCAGTTTGCGAATTACAACATTTAAATCGCGCTGGTTCCCAGTCGGACCATAATAGTTAAATCCATAACTTAATTGACCGTATCCACCAATCATATGTGTTGGTTTAACGTGAATTCGAGTTGGACTATTATGCGTTCCCCCCCGGTTACTTGTTAATTTCGTACCAGGTACGTTAATATGACGATCTTGCGCATGGTGCATAAACGCCATTCCTCTCGGTATACGATGCGTTACAACAGCACGTGCTACAACAACACCGTTACGGTTAAAGCACTCAATCCAATCATTATCCGCAACGCCTGCTTCAGCTGCATCCTCTTTATTCATCCAAACGGTTGGACCACCTCTAAACAGCGTTAACATCGGTAATGAATCGAAGTACATACTATGAATGGACCACTTATTATGCGGTGTTAAATAATTTAACGTAATCTCTTTTCCTTCTACTTCAGGCCGTGATTTACGGAACGGTTTATGTTGCAGAATTGGTTTAAATGTTGCCATCGTTTCACCAAATTCTTTCATCATGTCATGATCTAAATAGAAAGATTGTCGTCCAGTGATTGTTCTCCAAGGGATGAGACGTTCTACATTTGTTGTAAATGGTGAGTAACGGCGCCCACCTTTTTCAGAACCTGTAAAGGCTGGAGAAGTAATTACTGTTTTTGGCTGCGCTGTAATTTGTTCAAATGTGAAGCATTCCTCTTCACGTTCTTCTGCTAAATCACGTAATTTTAGATCTGTTTGTTTTTCAAGTGCTTCCCATGCTTTTACTGCCATATGACCGTTTGTTGTAGAAGATAGTGTTAATACCGCTTCAGCAGCATTGATTGCTTCTTTTATGTCTGGGCAACCTTTCGCGATAGAATCCGTTCGAACAACTCCTAATTTGCTCTTTAATTGCTCATATTCTTTTTCCGCAGACCAAGAGATCCCTTTCGTACCAATCGGTTGTTTTCCGACATTCGGTCCAAGCGCAGTCATTTTGTCATAAATCGTTTTATAATTTCTTTCGACAACATGAATTTGTGGCATCGTTTTACCCGGGATTGGTTCACATTCACCTTTACTCCAATCTTTAATCTTGCCAAGTGGTTGCGCTAATTCTTGCGGTGTATCATGAAGAAGTGGTGTTGCAACAACTTCTTTCATTGGTTCAAGATCAATTTTCTTCGCTAAATCTGACACAGCTTTAGAAAGTGAAGTGAAAATATCCCAGTCAGAGCGTGCTTCCCACGGTGAACCGATTGCTGGATTAAAAGGATGCACAAATGGATGCATATCTGTACTACTTAAATCATGTTTTTCGTACCAAGTTGAAGCTGGTAATACGATATCAGAATACAGTGCTGTTCCAGCCATACGGAAATCTAAATTAATGAGTAAATCAAGCTTCCCTTCTGGTGCTTCTTCATGCCACTTAATTTCTTCTGGTCGTAATGAATCACTATCGTCATTCATTAATCCGTTTGTTGTACCTAGTAAATGTTTTAAGAAATATTCGTGCCCTTTACCGGAACTTGAAATTAAGTTCGCACGCCATACGAATAAGTTGCGCGGGAAGTTATTTTTGTTATCTGGATCTTCAATCGCAAATTTCAGTTCTTTTTCTTTTAGTTTTTGTGCAACGTATTTTCCGATTTCTTCTTGCGTTGTTGCACCAGCAGCAACAGCTTCTTTATATAGTTCAATTCCATTTTTCTCAAATGTAGGATAAGAAGGTAACCAACCAAGTCGCGCCGCTAAAACGTTATAATCACCGTGATGTTGATAACGAGAGTTTCCTTCCACTGGTGATGCTAAATGTCCAACTGGTGTATCTTCATAGCGCCATTGATCTGTTACGAAATAGAAGAAAGATGTACCGTTTTGTAATTTTGGTGGCCCTTGCCAATCTTTTGCCATCGCGATTGTTTGCCATCCTTCTGCTGGTCGTAATTTTTCTTGCCCAACGTAATGCGCCCAGCCACCGCCGTTTACACCTTGTGCCCCAACGAGAAGTACAAGATTTAAAACGGCGCGATAAATCGTATCAGAGTTAAACCAATGGTTAATACCAGCTCCGACAATAATCATTGAGCGACCGTTCGTATCAACAGCATTTTGTGCGAACTCACGAGCGATTTGAATAATAAGCTCACGTTTTACTCCTGTCATTTTCTCTTGCCATGCAGGTGTAAACGGAACGTCATCATTGAAGTCTTTCGGCTCTTGTCCACCAAGCCCTCGGTTCACACCGTAATTTGCTAACGTTAAGTCGTATACAGTTGTAACGAACACTTCGCCTTCTTCTGTCATAACCTTTTTCACTGGAATTGTACGTTCTAATACTTTGTTTCCATCATCAGAGAAGTACGGAATTTGTACAGTTCCAATCAATTCTTCCATTCCAAGTAAAGAAAGACGTGGATCAATCTTTTCACCTGTTTCTTCATCTTCTAAACGCAAGTTCCATTTCTTTTCGTTATCCCAACGTGAGCCCATTGTGCCATGAGGTGTTGCAAAATCATTCGTGTTCTCGTTCCAAAGAACAGGTTTCCATTCTCCTAACTTCGTTTCGCGTCCAATATCAGCAGCGTTTAAGAAACGATCAGCAACGAATTGATCTCCTTTTTGTTTCAATGTGACAAAGAAAGGAAAATCAGTATATTGCTTCGCATACTTTGTGAAATATTCCACTTGATTATCTACGTAAAACTCTTGTAAAATCACATGCCCCATTGCCATCGCAAGTGCACCATCTGTACCTTGTTTCACACTAATCCAATCATCCGCAAACTTTGTAGATTCAGCGAAGTCAGGACTGACAGAAACGACTTTCGTTCCTTTATATCGAACCTCTGCTAAAAAGTGAGCATCTGGTGTTCTCGTCATCGGTACATTTGAACCCCATGTCATAATGTAACCAGAGTTATACCAGTCACTACTTTCTGGTACATCTGTTTGATCGCCCCAAATTTGCGGAGAAGCTGGTGGTAAATCTGCGTACCAATCATAGAAACTAAGCATTGGTCCACCCATAAGTTGCATAAAGCGGCTGCCTGCAGCATGACTTAACATCGACATAGCTGGAATTGGTGAAAAGCCAACATTTCGATCTGGCCCGTATTTAATTACTGTATAAAGTAGAGAAGCTGAAACGAGTTGTAATACTTCATCCCAATTCGCACGAATAAATCCACCTTTACCACGCGCCTGCTTATACTTACGTGCTTTTTCAGGGTTTTCCACAATACTTTTCCAAGCATCTAGTGGTGACTCGTTATTTTGTAGTTCCTCTTGCCACATACTCCAAAGAACACCACGTACATACGGATATTTCACACGAAGTGGACTATAAATGTACCAAGAAAAACTTGCTCCACGTGGGCATCCTCGCGGTTCAAAATCTGGCATATCAGGACCTGTCGTTGGATAGTTAAGCTCTTGCCCTTCCCACGTCACAATTCCATCTTTCACATATATATTCCAGCTACATGAACCAGTACAGTTCACGCCGTGTGTAGAACGAATTACTTTATCATGCTGCCAACGCTTTCTGTACACATTTTCCCATTCGCGATCTTCATATGTTTCTTGTGTATGATTATCGTTATAACGATCTATTGGTGAAAAATATTTTAAACGTCTCATTAGTGCTGAAGGTTTTTTCTTCATACTGTTCACTCCTTTAATACGTCTCTCTTACATACCCTTACTATAAGAGAGGTTGTAAAATACAGATGTGACATTTCGCACAGTTCAAGAGATTGTCAAAAATTCAGTAGAAAATAAGTTTGTGAGAAAACCTTTTGTTCCGTTGTGAAGGTTATGGTTAATCGTAATTATTAGGAGAATGGTATTTTGAGGTATCGACTATTTTGCAAAAGAAAAAACGTAGGAGAAATTCCTGCGTTTTTCTTTTTAAGCACATCGAGAAAATTTTTGATATTTTTTCAAAACTTATTTCGGTTAAACATTTGATAATAATATATTTATTCTAGAATTGGTATTTTACTTCTTTTAATATTGAGACTCATCAGCAGAAGATTGGAAGAAGGCTTTCCAAAAAACATAATAAAAATCAATTTTTAAAAAGATATGATAAAGTTAAGATCCAATGCGATTTCAACAGATCTTGTCTACTATTTCAGGTAAAACTATATTAGATGCTACTAAGTGTTTAATCAATTAAGCAAGTCAAGCTGGTCATTATGGTCTGGCTTTTCCCTATTTTTATAAAATGTATGTATTAATACCTTGGGATTTTAAATATAGGAGGCATGACCATGAACAAGCATTTCATACAAGAAACTCAAATCAATAAAATAAGACACCATGAAAATTTTTCAATCCCTATTGATGTTCATACATCTAAACATCTAATTATAACTGGAAAGAATGGATCTAGAAAAACCTCATTGTTGGAAGGAATTAAAGAATTTCTAACACTCTTTGAAAATTATTCTATTCCTCAATTATTAAAATGGAAATAATTAGTCATTTATAATGATTATGAGTTAAGTAATAAAGTTGAAGTCTACTATAATCAAGATTAAATGTGCAGTAACCTAGAACATTTCACTTCATTAATACATAAATATTGCGGAAAAATTGAATAGATATATTGTTATATTCATTTCCCTACTTTATTTTATTGTCTTCGTAAATTGCATACTTCCCACTGAAATCTCTAGGATTTCTCAGTTTTTTATCAAATAAGTTTTTATTTTCAACCATAATTAAATGTTGTTCATAATACGCAAGCTTTCTTCTTAGAGTTGAAAATTCACTAAAAATAGTCATTAGCCAACCAAAATAAAGTAGTATTAAAATAAGAGAAGCAATACCATAAGTATTTAAATCAATAATTTTACTTTTTTCAAATACACCTCCAATAAATAGAACTATTATTGGAATCGGTGAAAAAGACTTTAATATATCCACTTTTAATTTTAGCAAATCAATTTCACCATTTATATATACAATACTCCATTCGAAAACAGCTTTTGGATTTTCAAAATCTCTACTAATACTGTACAAATGATCTAATGATTGATGAAATCTATACCGTTTGTAAAATTCTCTAATTATAATCAGTGATACACTCAAAACTATCAATTCTAAACGGATTGGCTTAAGAATTCCTTGCATTAATGACAACAAGTCTATGCCGTAAATTTCTTTAATAATTTTATACACAATAAAAGTAATAATTCCCAATCCAAACGTTTGAAATAACATATTTATTAAAATAACTTTAATTGTAGTCCATTTTGCATTCTCCACAATATCCCCCCTTAAAATTTTATATAAATATAATATATAATATAAATTTTATCATCATAAAAGAAAATTGAGTATAAATTAGTACTCAGTGATTCCTCAATTACTTTCTTAATCTTCATCTCTAAATTCACCAACTTCGTCCACGATACAAATCATCCCCATGGTTTTATTGCCTGTAAGGAATTTATTTTCCTCCAACTATACTATTGTATAGTAAGACATATTTCATATAAAACGAGAAATCATTATTTACCATATTGCCCTAAGTTACGGAAACAATTATACTAGATGTAATCAGAATAAATAATCTGAATATTCTTAGAATTAAAGATAAAATCTTTACTGGCCGCAATTAGATGGATACATTCTATTTTCCGCTAAATAGATTAGAAAACGATAATAACATTAGGAGGATTACGATGCCCCAGCTTGATTCATTACATCCCACTGTAGAAAAAATAATCAATAATATTGAAAAAATAATGGTCGGAAAACGAAAAGAAACAATCTTAGCTTTGGCAGCTCTCTTAGCTGAAGGTCATGTGCTATTAGAAGATGTTCCTGGTGTTGGGAAAACAATGCTAGTACGTGCTCTTTCTAAATCCATTGATGCTGATTATAAGCGAATTCAATTTACACCTGATTTATTGCCGTCAGATGTAACAGGAGTTTCTATTTATAATCCGAAAGAGCTCCAATTTGAGTTCAAGCCTGGACCAATTATGGGGAATTTTGTACTTGCTGATGAAATTAATCGTACATCTCCAAAGACACAATCTGCTTTACTTGAATGTATGGAAGAAGGCAATATTACAATAGATGGCATTACAAGACCTTTACCAAAACCGTTCTTTGTCATGGCTACACAAAATCCGGTCGAATATGAAGGAACATATTCTCTACCAGAAGCTCAGCTCGATCGTTTCTTATTGAAACTAAAAATGGGATATCCTACACCAGAGGAAGAATTTGAAATTTTAAATCGGATGAAAAAAACAAATCCACTCTCTCAATTACAGACCATTACTACAATAGAAGAATTAATTTATTTACAACAAAGCGTACGGGTAGTAAGTATGGACAAAGCAATTAAGCATTACATTGTAAAGCTTGTTAATCAGACTCGTACGTACAGTTCTATACAGTTAGGTGCAAGTCCACGTGGCTCGATTGCTTTAATGAAAGCTTCACAAGCTTATGCATTTATCCATGGCAGGAATTATGTTATTCCAGACGATGTTAAATTTTTAGCTCCTTACGTTTTAGCACATAGACTCATTCTAAAAATGGAAGCAAAATTTGAAGGAATAACAGGAGAACAAGTTATCGGAAAAATCGTTGCACGAACTACCGTGCCTACTCAAAGGACGATGAATCCTTGATGAAACGAATGCTGCGAGCGCTATATCACGTTATGAAGTTATTGCTACTCCCTTTATGTCTAGTCTTAACATTTGTGTACGCTATGCTTCAAGGAGAGTTTGTCAGTTGGTTTTTGTTTTACAGCATAATTCCCATTGCTCTTTATTCGCTACTACTCCCCTTCTACGCTTTACGGGACGCTGAAGTAAAACGAATAACAAACCAAAATGGATATGTAGTAGGAGAACAATTTGTAAGCACGATTACAATAAAAAGAAAATTTCCTTTTCCCTTACTTTATTTAGTTATAGAAGATGAACTGCCACCACAATTTATAAGTTGTAAACAAACAAAGATGAATAAGGTAGTACTCTTCCCAGGATTGAAACGAAATATTTCGTTTCAATATGTTATTGACACAATCCCTAGAGGCGAGCACACTTTTTCAAGCGTTCGTGTCAAAACTGGCGATTTATTCGGCATGATAGAGAAAGAAGTGACTTTTTCAGTTCCAGATACATTTTTAGTCTATCCCCAGTATGTAGATATAGCATATCGACAATTGGAAAATCATTTCGAACAAGGAGCGCTTTCAGCAAATATAAATTCAGCAAAAGACTCTACAATCTCTGTCGGTGTCAGAGACTATAAACCTGGTGATCGCTTTTCATGGATTGATTGGAAAGCAACTGCACGAACAAACAATATTATGACAAAAGAGTTTGAACAACAGCGCAGCCATAATGTCATGATATTCATAGACAGAACCGAGTCTCCTCTATTCGAATCAGTCGTCACATTTACTGCCTCTATCGTAAGGGCTGTCTTGAAACAAAATTCACCAGCATCATTCGTGTCTATCGGAAAAGAACAAACTATTTTCCCTTTAGACAATGGAGATACGCAGTTACAACAAATCCTTTGTCATTTAGCAAAAGTGCAAGCAGACAGTGTATTCCCGCTCTCCCAGAGTGTAGACATGGAACTAAGAAAAATTTATGAGCCCGTCACGGTTATACTCGTGACCAGTAATCTTTCTCCCGATATTCAAAAGGCGGCTGATTGTGCTGCTATAAAAAATAGAAAATGTATGGTTTTTGTCGTGAAAGAAAAAGCGAATCAACTTTCACACCGAGAAATCAGTATAATAGAAACTCTAAAAAAACGACAAATATTTGTAAACACGGTTTATGAAAACCGGTATACAAACGTGTTTTTTGAGGTGAGCAAATGATAATATTACAAACAAAATACAAGTGGGATACGAACAGATTCTTTATGCATGCATGTGTATTTCTTCTTTTACTAGAATGGCTAAGACCTCTTATAGGTATTACAAATGTAGGTAGATTAGATATTTTCGTAACATTTATAGGAATTTGCTTCGCTCTCTCTTTTTTTCAAACGAGGTGGCAGATTCCAATAAAAATTGTCACAGTCCTATTTATCATTCATTCCCTATATTATAAAAATGCTTTTATAAATCCATCTTGGCTAACAACATTCTTTTCTGATATGTCTCGAAATTCCTCCCTATTTTTCCAAGGGAATTTACTAGATATTTCTCCAGTTTTTCCGACGGTTTTATTTTTTCTCTCATTTTGGTTTTTGAGTTCTTTCACTTCATTTTGGATTATTCATAAAAAACGTGGGTTTCTATTTCTTGTATTGACTATTATTTATATCGCAACTTTTCATAACTTACATTTATACAATGCAAACTACGCTATTATTCGAACTGTTGTCATCGGATTTTTTATGCTTAGTCTTCTTCAAGTAGAACGAATAAAAGAGCGTGAACACTTACAAAATTATGCTAGGGAAATCTCAAAATTACTTAGACCACTTACAATATTTATTGTGTTATTAGCAACCATCGCATACTTTGCTCCAAAATTTGGCCCTCAATGGCCAAACCCAATGGATTTTTTAAAATTCAACACATCTGAAGCAAGTAAAGAACAAAAAGTTTCTACAATTGGGTATGGTTTAGATGACTCGCGATTAGGTGGTCCTTTTAAGGCGGATCCTACAATTGTTTTCACAGCACGAACGCAAAACAAACACTATTGGAGAGTAGAAACAAAAGATTTCTATACAGGAAAAGGCTGGGAAATTTCTGAAAATCCGAAAAAGATTTCTTTTAAAAATAAAAACGACGTCGTAAGCTGGTACGAACAAAATACAAAAACGGAAACGACTGAGGCAACAATTACCATGCAAAAAAGTTACCCTCACCTTACCTATCCAGCAGGATTAGTATCAGTTGAGGCTTCTTCTGATGTATCATACAGTGTTGACCCGTTTTCAGAAAAAATTTATACAATGAATGAAGACTCTTCTACTACTTTACATTCGTATAAAGTAACATATGAGATCCCTGAGTTTTCCATAGAAAACTTGAAAGCTGTAAAAACAAATGAAGGTCAAGAAACAAACCCTTATTTTATGACAAAGTACACACAACTTCCCGAGTCATTACCACAGCGCGTAAAAGACTTGGCTATCAATCTTACAAATGATAAAGACAACCGATATGATAAAGTATTAGCTATTGAAAATTACTTCACAGACAACTCTTTTACATACGAATCAACGAATGTCTCATTCCCTGCCAAAAGCCAAGATTATGTAGATCAATTCCTTTTCGATACAAAAAGCGGCTACTGTAATAATTTTTCGACGTCTATGATTGTACTACTTCGTTCTGCCGGGATTCCTGCTCGCTGGGTAAAAGGCTATACAGAAGGAACTCTTGACAATACACTTGCCTCTGCAGAAGGTGCGGATGTTTATACAATCACGAACGATAACGCACACTCTTGGGTCGAAGTATATTTCCCAGGATACGGATGGATTCCATTCGAACCAACAAAAGGATTTACCAATCCCTATAATTTTATAAATAATACGCCTGCTCCTATTTCACAAAATAGCGAAGCAAATAATTCTAATAACGAGCAAATACAACAACGAAATAATGAAGCAAAACTTAAAAGTTTAATTAAAAATGCAGAAGAAGCTTCTACTAAAAAGGTCACAAATTCTAAAACTAGTTTTTCTTGGTGGTACGTATTCCTCTCTACGATACTAATTAGTATTATAGGATACATTCTCTTCACCACTAGAATGAAATGGATGACATTTCTTATTATTCATTTCTATAAATACCGAAAAGATGATGCTGTTTATCAAAAAGCTTACGGTGCACTTTTAAAACAATTTGCGAGAATTGGCATACCACGGGGTGAAAGTCAAACATTCCGAGAATACGCTCTCCATATCGATACACTTTACAACTCGGCCGATATGCAACAACTTACTGCCAGTTATGAGAACGCTATGTATCAACAGGGGCAGGCTACGGTAGAATGGAAGAAATCCGTACACTTATGGGAAGTACTTATGAAAAAAGCAGCTTCTCCACCTAAATCAGATGGCTTTGATACAGTTATTTAATCTTGAAAATTTGAGTTTAAAGAAAACGTCTCAAAGAACTACATTGTTCTTTGAGACGTTTTTTAATAAAGTGAAACTCCTACTTATTCCCCAAGCACCTTCTCAATCTCAACCTCTAAATCTACCGGCTTCGTCTGCGGAGCAAAACGCCCTACTACTTTCCCGTCTTTTCCGATTAAAAACTTCGTAAAATTCCATTTCACTGCTTTCATACCAAGTAAACCTGGTGCTTGTTCTGTCATGTATGTATATAGAGGGTGAGCCTTATCACCTTTCACATCAACCTTTGCAAACATCGGGAAGTTTACACCGTAGTTTAATTCACAAAAACTAGTAATGTCCGCTTCTGTACCTGGTTCTTGTCCCCCGAATTGGTTACAAGGAAATCCGAGTATTTCGAGTCCTTGGTCTTTATATTTATCATATACCTCTTGTAATCCTTTATATTGTGGTGTGAAACCACATTTGCTAGCTACATTGACAATAAGAAGTGCTTTTCCTTCGTAATCTTTTAACGATTTTTCTTCACCTGTAATTGTTTTAGCTGAAAAATCATAAACTGTCATTGTCTTTGCCCCTCTCTTCACTATCATTCTATGTTTATACTATACTACATTCGTGAATATACAGCTCTTATTACGTACTTATAAGTTGTAATGATAGCGCTTTATTTCTGTTCGAAAATTCGACACAAACCACTAGACTTTTATGATGGAAAGTTTTACAATTGAAATGTGAACAAAATGTGACAGTTTATATTCCATTATAAAAGAAAAGGATGGTGTTCATTATGAAAACTGCACAACATGAAACGATTTCAAATCGCGAGTTTTATTTCGTACTATATATGATGTTATTGTATGTTACTGGCTGGGTAATCGATGTAAATGGTTTATTCTTAAGCTCCTACTTTAATTTAGCAGGAGAGATTATGCTTCCATTAGTAGGCGGGATTGTTGGACTGTTCATTATGTCTATTAATAAACAACAAACGAAATAATAATATTACAAAAAGGCAGAAGACGAGCTTCGTTTTCTGCCTTTTTTCTATTTTAGCGTATAATAAAAACATGCAGTATATAAGGAGTGGTAACTATGAAAAAAGTAGAGCAATTATCTTCTCACCTATATCTTATTGATGATTTCGATTTACAGCATAATGAACGAACAGGTACGTACGTTTTATTAGGTGACGATATTACTTTAATTGAAACTTGTGCAGCCCCTTCTCTTCCGTATATTTTAGACGGCTTACAACAATTACATATTGATTTAAACGATGTTAAAAACATTATCGTTACACATGTGCATTTAGATCACGCTGGCGCAGCTGGTTTAATGATGGAAAAGTGCCCAAATGCTACGTTATATGTACATTCTCGTGGTGCTCGTCATATGATTGATCCAACAAAACTTATTTTAGGTGCAAAAGCTGTCTACAAAGAAGATTTCGATAAACTCTTTGATCCAATTCTTCCAATTGAAGAAGAACGTGTTCATATTGTACAACATGGTGATACGTTAAAAATTGCAAAAGACCGCACCCTTACATTTTATGATACACCAGGACATGCGAAGCACCATATTAGCATTCACGATTCATTAACAAACGGGATTTTTACTGGCGATACAATTGGAATTTATTATAGAGAACTCGCAGACGTTGATGTAGAGTTATATCTACCATCAACGTCCCCTTCACAATTCCAACCAGATGCGATGATTGCTTCTAAAAATCACATTCAAAGCATGAATGTAGATACTATTTATTTCGGTCATTACGGCGCATCCTCTCATGTTACAGAAGTATACAATCAATTGGAACATTGGCTACCTATTTTCGTTCAGACTGGTAAGGAAGTCTTTGAAAAGTATAATGATTTCGATGAAGCGACTAAAGCTTTACAAACTTTGTTAATGGATAAAATCTCTTCTCATCTTACAAAGTTAAACGTTCCATCAGATCATTCCGTTTATAATATTTTACATTTAGATATAGAAATTAGCGCAATGGGCATTATTGATTATTTCACGAAGCAAGAAAAAGCAAACTCCACTATTAACTAACAGTAAAAGAAGAGATATACAACAGTAGTTATTGTATATCTCTTCTTTTTTTGAATATATTTTGAGTAAAGGATGGTGGAATATAATGCAAAAATTGATGCTATACCTCTGCTTCACATTATTTATCGTCTTATTATTATTTGTAGGAGTAAAAATTCAATTTTATTTAGATACAGATGCACAAGTGAACTTTAACGTTTATCCAAGATTATTCTACTTTACACTCTTTCCTCTTATAGTTGGCATTTTATTACGATTCCTTCAATCTATTAATCGCGAAACGAGTAAACAAAACTGGAGCTTTCAACCGGATAAATTTATTGCTATTACAGTGCCTACACTATTCATTTCCTTTTCCCCAGCACTACTCTTTTCACCACTTGCCGAATACCTACCTTATTTAGTTAATATTATTCTAATAAATACAACTTTTGTTACGATTATTAGTTTAATAGCTGGTTATTCCCTTTTAGATTGTTTTATACAAAAGGACAATGCAACGATGAAAAAATATAATTGAATGCTCTATTTTCTTTTAATAAAGAAAGCTCAAAGCTAAAGCTTTGAGTTTTTTTACTTATCTCACCTTTTCATCTACATACTCCATAAACTGCTCCGCTTTAATAAATCTTTCTTTGTACGCCTCAGGTACTTCTTCTACTGTTATCCCTCCACTCGATTTCGTTTTTACTAACACAGTTTGATGTGACATTAATGCCTCCATATATTGTTCATACTCTTCAGGAGTTAGTACTTCTTTACTAGATTTATGGCCATTTAATTTATCAAAATACGGATGAAGCTCCATTACTACCTTTTTCAATTCCTCTTTTTTAGCTGATGATAATTGATCATAATCTATATTACCGTTCGAATCTCCGTACGCAAGCTTTGCATTAGTTAATTTTTTCAGTTCTTTTGTAAACTCTTCATATTCCTTCGCACCCATTTCATCTTTCGCTTCTGATAATTTTGCATTAAAACGCATATACGTTTCTAATGTCATTGCTCCGGCATGTTTTTTTAAATTCTCAAAAGATCCATATATACCATCCGCCATAATAGATTGGTACGCAAAACCTGTCGTCGGGATTAAAAGAGCTGCTGCAAGTACTCCTGCGATAAGGCGTTTCTTCCTCTTACTCCCGCCGTGCTTCATTTTTATTTGCACGATTACTTTTTCTTTTAAATCCGGCGGGGCAACAATACCCTTTGCTTCTTCTTGTATAGATTCCCTAACTCTACAATCTAAACTCATTTCACATTCCCTACCTCTCCTAAAAAAATTTCTTCTACTTGCTCTTTTTGACGTAGTTTCTTTAATGCCGCATGAATTCTAGATTTCACTGTACCGATTGGAATATGTAATATTTGTGCTACTTCTTCTTGTGAATAATCGTGTAAGTATCTTAAGATAATAACTTGTTTCAATTTATACGGTAATTTATGAATGAGTTCGATTAGTTTTTGGTTTGATATTTTACTTACAACATCGTTAGAAAAATCAATTTGCACTGGCTTTCTTTGCTCTTCTGCTTTTTTTATAATTCGTAGTCGCATCCACCTCTTTCTTCTATAAGAATGAATTTGTTTAATCGCAAGCCCAATTAGCCAAGGGCGAAATGGCTTCTCGCTATCATATTTACGAAGCGATTCATATAGCTGTATGTATACTTCTTGAACGACATCATCTACATCCGTTTTATCTTCAATTAAAAAATGTGCTGTTTTATATACTTCTTGAATCGTTACATCATACAATTCGCTATACGCTTCTTTATTGCCTGATAAAGTTAATTGAATTAAATGTGCGTAATCTATTTCACCCTTCATATTCCAGCCCTCCTTTGTCTTACACTATATATTGGCAGGTAATTCATATTTCGTTCGATTTTTCCGAAAAAGTTTTTTATATAAATTAATATAATGATCCACTGCGTTCATAAGCTTCACTTATAACCACACATAACTATTATATAATTTTCCAATTTCTGATAAAGATTTAAAATAATTTATATAGTCAAATTTAGGAGGACATATAATGAAAGCTATCGTTGTAACGTCGTTCGGTGGTCCTGAAGTGATGAAATATACAGATTTTGATATACCGGCTATTTCAGAAGATCAAGTTTTAATTCGCGTAGTTGCTACTAGTGTAAATTTCGCTGATATTAAATCACGTTATGGTAAAAAAGGAAATAAAGCACTACCTTTTATTCTAGGTATAGATGCCACTGGTATTGTAGAACGTGTCGGTTCTCATGTGAAAAATATTCACCCTGGACAACGTGTCATTGCTTTTCCTCAAAATGGATCTTACGCAGAATACGTTGTTGCAAATGAAAATCTTACTTTCGTATTACCCCATGAAGTTGACTTTCAAACTGCAGCCGCTTGTCCAATCGTATCTTTTACAAGCTATAATTTACTCGCAAATGTTGCAAGGCTTCAACAAGGTGAATCTGTACTCATTCATGCGGCTGCTGGCGGAATTGGCACTACTGCTATTCAACTTGCTAAACTATTAGAGGCTGGAACAGTTATAGGCACTGTCGGAAGTGAAGCAAAAAAAGAAATTGCTTTAGATGCTGGAGCTGATTATGTTATTTGTCATCAAGATGAAGATTTTGTAGAGAAAGTCAATGAACTGACAAATGGTGAAGGGGTTGATGTAATTTTAGACTCTATTTCTGGAACGGTTTCTGAAAGAAGTTTAAACTGCCTTGCTTATTACGGTCGCCTCGTTCATTTCGGTAATGCTAGCGGTGAAATTGGTAACTTTCAAACGAAAGATTTACATGCAAGTTGCCGCTCTATACTCGGTTTTAGCTTTGGAACCACACGAAAAAAGCGTCCTGAACTGCTCCAAGAAACTGCAAATGAAGTTTTCCGTTATTTGCGTGACGGACGTTTACAAATTAAGGCTACGAAATCTTTTCCACTTCAAGATGCAGGGAAAGCACATGAATGGGTCGAAAGTAGAAAAAGTACAGGGAAAGTAATACTAACTGTTCAGTCCTCTTCCTGAAATGAATACTGGAAACAGAGGTGGCATTCATGGGATCACGAATTATGCATGTTATTATCGCTAACGGTATTGCTGAGAAACTATCTATTCACGATAAGACTTCTTTCTTACTTGGAGCTGTAGCCCCTGATGCTGTTCATTCAAAAAAAGAAAAAGGAACCTCACATTTTTATGCCGGTACAACGAAGAACTATACGAGAAGAATAGATTATGATTCATTTTTTCATAAATATGAATCACATATAGATTCCCCATTTATTTTAGGCTATTATACCCATCTCATTGCCGATGATAATTGGCTAAGTGGATTTTTTCTACCTTGGCTAAAAAATAGAATAGAGAATGACGAAACTATCGCACCCCTGTACTATAACGATTTTAAATTGTTAAATGCAAAGTTGCTTCATCATTACGATCAAGAACAACAGCTTTTCTCTCTTCTCAATCAAGAGGCTCACATTGTGGATATTGAAGAGGTTTCTAAAGAAAACGTTTTAGCTTTTCGAAAGTATCTTTTTGAAGATATGTTGTATCCAAAGCAACATTTGCATGAAGACTTACAGGTATTTACGTTTGACCAAATCGTTGGCTATATTGAGACAGCGATTGAAAAAGGAGTATTTTTTATTAAACAACTCTCTAATGAAAAATCCACTTCAAAAATTTAATCCCCCTCAAATATATTTGAGGGGGATTTTCACATAGCAATATTATTATTGGTTCTTCTCCATAACCGCAAAATAATTCCCTTCGCTATCAGCAAAGTTAAACACTTTACCAGAAGGCATAGTTACCATTTCTCCAACAGTAACATTTTTATTTGTTAAATCTGTATATAATTGATCAAGATTTTCTGAGAAGAACATTAAGGACGGTGTACCAAGATTCAATTCTGGGCTCATTTTAGAAATAACTTCTTTATTATGTAATATAATGCTCGTTTCTGCACCGTTAGTCGGAGCAATTTCAATCCATCTCATTCCTTGCTTGTTATCTTCCTCTGCTACTACATGAAACCCTACCTTCTCCGTCCAAAAATTTACTGCCTCATCTTGATTATTTACATATAACATAATTTGTCCTACTTTATGGATCATTACATTTCCCCCTAATGGTTTTTATATTCTATGTAGCTTTCTACATATACTATCGTTATTCCTTTTGAGTTGGTATGTACTTCTTTGCAAAATTTATCGACTGACTCATCCCATCCAGTTCATCAAAATAATCATTTCTTTCAATCATGTTATATCCATCGAATCCAATTTTATCTAATACTTTGAAGAATATATCGAAATCTACTTCACCATTCCCTGCTGCGACTTCAATATACTTACTTGAACTATCGCTTTTCACCTTTGTACAATCTTTAATATGAGTTTGTACTATATAATCTTTTAGTAGTAACAAACCTTCTCCCGGATTTTCATTTACATCACTTATTAAATTTGCTGGGTCAAAGTTAACAGCTAGTCCTTTCGAGTTTGCAGTTTCTAAAAATCGTTTTAATACTATTGCTTTTTCAGATCCCGTCTCAATGGCGAAGAATCCTCCAAATCTGAACGCTAAGTCCCCTATTTCATTACAAACACGTAGCATTTTATCATAGTAGGCACTTTTTTCATCATCTGGAACTTTTCCAATATGAGCTGTTATGATCTTTGCCCCAAGCCCCAAACCTCTGTCAGTAATATATTTAAATTGATCTATTGCACTCTCAGCTTCTATTCCCATAATTCCATTTTCTCCAAAACTAATTGCTAATGATGGAATCTTTATTCCATTAAAAGATAAGCTTTTCTTTAAAGCATTCCATTCTACCATTGAGATATTAGCTAAGTTAAAGTTTTTATTCATAGCATATAATTGAATATATTCTAAATCCCATTCCCTTGCTTTTTGTATTCCTTCGTTTACTTCAATATGTTTCGTATTTAAAAACATTCCTAATTTCCTATCCATATGTGTACCTTCTTTTTATTATTTCGTGTCAGTTTAATATTCGACTTTTTTTATATTATTTCCTCGTATAAACCAAATAAATAAACTACCCTTTTTTCGATACTCCCAGTAGAAGCATATATATGATAGGCACATTAAAAACACTAATACAATTCCCATTATCGCTTGTTTACAAACAAAAAAGACGTAACTACAAATAGTTACGCCTTCCCTATCATTTATCTAGGCTTTTTCTTCCCAGTAAATGCTGGTTTCTTTTTCTTTGGTGCTTTCGGTTTCGTTTCTACAAATGATCCTTTGAACATTTCTTGCTTCGTAAATACGATGCCTAGTTTTTTCGCAAATTGCAGTAATTTACGCTCTTCTTGTGGTGTTACAAGAGACACGACAGTTCCTTCTTTACCCATACGTCCAGTACGTCCTGAGCGGTGAATATATTGGTCTACTGTGTCTGGTAACTCTAAATGAATTACGTGTGTTAAATCGTCAATATCGATACCGCGTGCTGCAATATCAGTAGCAAGTAAAATTTCTAATTTCCCGCCGCGGAATGCACGCATTGTTGCTTCACGCTCTTGTTTACTTGCTTCTGCATGAAGAGCTGCTGCTTTCATTTTACGGAATTTCAATTTCTCAGTAATTTCATCTAAACGGAATGGGTCGTTTAAGAAAGCAACTGCTTTTACATCGCCCATATGCATAATTCTTCTTACGTAATCATTTTTCTCACGTCGCTCACAAATGATATACGTATGCTCAACTAAGCTTTTTGACTCTGCACGTGTTACACGTACTAAATGTGGCTCAACTGCTAAATCACGCGCCGCATCTTCTGCTGCTTTTGTCATTGTCGCTGAGAAGAATACTAATTGACGATCACGCATCGTAGATTTAATTACATCTTGCACAGCGCCCATCATCTTTTGTTTTACAATTTGATCAAACTCATCAAATACAATTGTTTTCACTTCATGCATTTTTAGCTTTTTCATACGAATTAATTCTAAAATACGACCTGGTGAACCGACAATTACTCTTGGGTGTTTCTTTAATTTTTCTACTTGGCGCTTAATATCTGCACCACCAATTAAAGATGCACCTGAAATTTCAGTTCCTGCTGTAAACTTTTGAACCTCTTCATGAATTTGCATTACAAGTTCACGTGTTGGCGCTAAAACAACAACTTGTGGCTGTTTTACTTCAGGATTAATTTTATGTAAAAGGGGTAATAAGTACGCTAATGTTTTTCCTGTTCCAGTTGGAGATTCAGCTATAACGTCTTGTCCTTCTAAAATAGTTGGAATCGCTTGTTTTTGAATTTCAGTTAACTCTTTAAAACAAGCCTTCTCCCAAGCTTGTTGTAAAAATGGTTGCATATCTTTTATCATTTGTTTTTCTCCTTTATCTCTATTTTTGAAGAAAATGCTGTATTGTTCGCACCGTTTCTATCATGTGTGAAATAACAGCTATTAAATCATCAACATGGTCTTCTGTAATCGCTTTTTGAAATAGAACCTCTACCTTATTATGATATGAAATCGCTTGCTTATTATATTCGTATGAAACTTTCTGCATAATCATTCTTTCTTTTCCCCATATAGAACGCATTAATGTTTCAATTTCTTCGCATTTTACTTCTGGTTGTTCTAACGGGAATGAAAATGCTAGCTTCATTTCACAACCTGGTGTAAACTGAGGCACTTCTAGTATTTCACCAGACAAGTTCTTTGCATCCACAGATAATGAAAATGTTGCTTCTACTAATGGTTCAAACGGTTCTGTTAATTGAAATGAGATATGATATATACGACTTAATGAAGCAAGATCCATCATATCTTTTCGATCTGTTACAAGAATATCTCCATGTAGATCAAAATCATACACAGCACCTTCTACGATTACTTTTAAATTGTCAAAAGCAGTTGGATCAAACATAATTTCCTCCAAAAAACAGGCGCCTTTCGATGGAAAGGCGCCACATGATGTATATATAGTTTACAGATAAACGAGATGAATTACAACCTTTTAGAATAAACCTACTGCTTTTCCATCTTCATTTACATCCATTTGAAGTGCTGCTGGTTGTTTTGGAAGACCTGGCATTGTTAACATTGTACCTGTTAACGCAACGATAAAGCCTGCACCGATCGATGGTTTTAGCTCACGAATTGTAACGATAAAGTCAGATGGACGACCTAATTTTGTTGCATCATCAGAAAGAGAGTATTGTGTTTTCGCCATACAAACTGGTAGATTACTCCAACCTTCTCCTTCATATTGAGCTAATTGCTTACGTGCTTTCGGAGCAAATTCAATATCTTTTGCGCCATATACTTTTTGAGCAATTGTACGAATTTTTTCTTCTAATGGTAATTCTAATTCATAAAGTGGTGCGTAGTTGTTTTCACCTTTTTCGATTTCTTTTAGTACTTTTTCAGCAAGGTCAACTCCCCCTTGGCCACCTTTCTCCCAAACTTCTGTTAAGGATACTGCATAGCCACGCTCATTACACCACTCTTGTAAGTATGTAACTTCTGCATCTGTATCTGTAATGAATTTATTAATTGCAATTACGAAAGGCACACCGAAGCTTTGAATTGTTTCAACATGCTTCTGTAAGTTTTCCATACCTTTTGCTAATGCATCTACATTTTCTTCTTTTAATTGATCTTTTGCAACGCCGCCATGCATTTTAAGCGCACGAATCGTCGCAACAATAACAACTGCTTCTGGTTTAATGCCAGCTGCACGAGCTTTAATATCTAAAAACTTCTCAGCGCCTAAATCAGCACCGAATCCAGCTTCTGTAATAACATAATCACCTAATTTTGCTGCCATTGTTGTAGCGATAACACTGTTACAACCGTGAGCAATATTCGCAAATGGTCCGCCATGAATAATAGCTGGTGTATTTTCTAACGTTTGTACTAAGTTCGGCTTTAATGCGTCTTTTAATAATAGTGTTAAAGCACCTTCTACACCTAAGTCTTTAACCGTTACAGGTTGATTTGCAAAGTTATAAGCAACTACGATGCGAGATAGACGCGCTTTTAAGTCTTGAATATCTGTTGCAAGGCAGAACACAGCCATAATTTCAGATGCTACTGTAATGTCAAAACCGTCTTCACGTGGTACACCTTGTACAGGTCCACCAAGACCAATTACTACGTTACGAAGGGCACGATCATTTAAGTCAACACAGCGTTTCCAAACGATTTTACGCGTATCAATTCCAAGTGTGTTTCCTTGTTGGATATGATTATCAATAAACGCTGCTAATGCGTTATTGGCAGTTGTGATCGCATGGATATCTCCAGTAAAGTGAAGGTTAATGTCTTCCATTGGTACGACTTGTGAAAAACCGCCACCTGCTGCTCCGCCTTTTAATCCCATCGTTGGTCCAAGAGATGGTTCGCGAAGTGCAATTACTGTTTTCTTACCAATTTTGTTAAAAGCTTGACCTAAACCAACTGTTACTGTTGATTTACCTTCTCCAGCTGGAGTTGGGTTAATCGCTGTTACTAAAACAACTTTACCGTCTTCCACATCTTGTAAGCGCTTAAAAATATCAAGAGATAACTTACCTTTATAATGCCCGTATGGCTCTAATTCATCTTCTAAAATATTTAAATCAGCTGCAATTTCTTGAATCTTCTTCATACTCGCTTCTTGTGCGATTTCAATATCGGATTTCACTGTTGTAGTAGTTGTCATATACCCTAGTCCCCCTTTAATTGGTTCTGATGATATTGTATCAGTTTTTTGTATTTTCTGCACTTATTTACCTCCTAAAAATTCTTTCATTTCTTTATACGTTTTTTAACATAAATACCCATAAGAATGTTAACGATTGTTGTAACTCTGTAGGTAGTTGACCTAACATCTTCTCATTTACTCCGCGCTTATATACGCCGATGCCATCTATAACTTTAAAACCTTGTTCTTTCGCTAACTGTTCAAATTCCCAAGGCATCATCGTATTACAAACAACGTCTTTTCCATACAAGCGAGGATAACTGTTCTCTCGTGGCTTTGCTGTCGGCCCTAAAATTGCAATACATGCATATCCATCTTTCTTTAACACACGCTTTATTTCATTTAACGCTCGTAATGGCTCTTCCGTCCATTCTAAAGAATTAATTGCCATAATTGATTCAAATTGCTCATTTTCAAATGGTAATGCAGAAAGATCTCCTTTTATAAAAGATAAATTCGGTCCTTCTCCGCGCTCCTTACCTTTTTGAATCATCACTTCCGATAAATCTACTCCCACTGCTTTATAGCCTGCGCTACTTAATTTATATGTACCGTACCCATCACCACAACCAACATCGAGCACTTGTGCTTCTTTCTTCACGTATTGTTCAAAAAACGGAATAATTGTACTTCTGCTACCACTGTCCCACATCTCTTGACTATTTTGATTCCAAAACTCTGCGCTACTATCCCATTTCTTCTCTGCTGATTCATGCCAATTAAATTTCGTCATACATTCCCCTACCTTCACGCTTTATCACTCATTTCATTCTACGTCATTTTCCAAAATTCCTGTTTTATCTTCATAAGGAGATATACATGCTAATGAAGGAATCTTTATTCTCCATTTTTTGCTTTACTTGGGTTTAACTCATACTCATGTTCTTCTCTTTATGAAAGATACTATAGGTACACCCAATTGAAAGAGAGGGATGTACATGCGAAGAAAGAGAAATCATCATTTTAAAAGTGGTGAAAAAAACGAAGAGTATGCAGCTGAAATATCACCAGCTGGCATTCCAATTAGACATAAGCGTAAAGAAATTGCAAATGAGATAGAAGGTACAAATACCGGTGCAATGGTAGGCTATGTCGCTTTATTTCTTTCGTTATTCTCCATTGCTTTTTATCCAGTTACGCTCGGCTCCCTAGCAATTTTAGTTGGCCTATTAGCTGTCAATTTCGGAGCAAGAACACTTGGATATACAGCCATTGGTTTTGGTAGTTTTTCTGTTTTATTTACTTTATTTTATCCGCTTGCTTTGTCAGCGTTTTAAAAAAACACACCAAGTCATACTTGGTGTGTTCATTCATGATACAACATAATATGGCCGCATCCACAACAATGTTTCGCTGTAATTTCTTGAAACACTGGATAATTTTCTTCATCTCGATGCTCAATAAATACTTTTTCAAATCGATACATGTTTGGTGCATATGCCCAATCTTGTTTCGTACGTGCATATAACGTTGAGGAAAAAAACTCCTCACCGCCACAAACAATACATGTGTTCTTCATCAATACCCCTCCTATGCTTGTCTTACTTCATCTATATGAACATAAGCATAAAAAAAAGACCTTCTATTACTAGAAAGTCTTCTCTGAAACAAAAAGAAATGTACCAAACATTCCTACTCCGCTATATTCTTTTGAAACACCAGCTTCTGTTTTAAATGTTTGCTTTACAGTCATAAAGAATACACCATTTCGTGCATCTGTACTTTCAAATTGTAGTTTTTCTTTTTTACCATCTACATTTTGCGTGCATTCAAAACTACTCTCATTACAATTCAACGCATACTTATCCTGTACATACACTTTAAAATCTGATTCTTTCGGACAAGTTATAAGTAATATTGCCACGAGAATAATACTTATAATACCCACAATTGTATAATATTTCTTCATTTGTACTCCTTTCAAATGACAAGAAAACTTGACTTCATACGCCAAGTTTTCTTAGTCAACAACCCATTGCCACTCTTGTTCTTTCTTATCAAAAATGAGCCAACCTGTTTCTGTTGCTTCCTCTTTCAATTCATCGATATTATCTAACACCTCATCCGTACTTTCATACGAACCAACTACATATACCGGAATTTCAAGACCTCTTCTTGACTCAATCTTCCCTGCTAGATCTATGTAAAGACCATCTTCCATTAGTGGAATAAGTCCCATAATCAATTCTTTTGAAATCGCTGGGAAAATTTTTGATTTTTGGAAGAAAGAAAAACGTTTCTTACCGAAAGCACCGAGTTTATACGGAATGACTTTACTTAACATTCCTACAAAATCAGCAATTCTACGATAATACACTTTGTTGTACCATCCGTCATCATGTGAAAAATAAACAAATCTATTTTTCAACAGCGGAAAGAATGTTCTTGCAAGTGGTTCTTTTTTGTGAGCCAAATATAATAATTCTGCAATTTCTTTCGGCTCTAATTCATCTAAATCGCTTGCATCATCAAAATCTACCCAACAAAATTCATCAAATTCATCAACCTCTGCTTGAATTAACTTATGTATATTTTCTTCCTCAACATATTCAAATAAAGTATGATAATGAAAATCCGTCCATTCAAAGTTGTGCTTTAAAAGCAACACTTGATGAAGCGGTGAAGGGATGTTACTCGCAAACTCTTTAAACGTAATTCCTGATGTAATAAAACAATGACCTCGACGATTACCATTAATATATATCATATTCTTTACTTGGTCAGATCCTCCAGACAAAGCACCTAGCCACCTTCGTTTTATATGTTTCAATTCTATAGCATATTTTAACATGAAAAATTTTAGAAACATAGAAAAAACTTCAAAAACTATTTACAATTTCATGTGTTTTATTACATAGTGATTACAAGAAAAAACGCCTGCTCATAAGCAGGCGTTTTTAAAGGATTTCATCAGGGTTTTGAGGATGATGATTTCCCTCTTTCTTTTCTTCTTTTTGGAACATCGATTGAATTTTATCAATTGTTTGTGGAGCTAATTCAATCATTTTTTCTGCTAAATGTGTCGCATTTTGTAGATGCAGAATATTTACTCCATCTTTATTCACCACAAGAAATGCTACTGGTGTAATCGAAACACCACCCGCGCTACCGCCACCAAATGCAGGGTTACCGTTCGCTCTTTGTCCATCATTCGTTTGGAAATCAGAACCTCCTGCTCCAAAACCGAACGCTACTTTAGAAACCGTTAACACCACACCACCGTCAGCCGTTTGAACAGGCTCTCCAACAATCGTATTTACATCAACCATTTCTTTTAAATTTTCCATTGCTGCTTTCATTAACCCTTGAATTGGATGATCCACCGTTCATAACCTCCTTTGTCATATCTTTCCTAGTTTTTCCGAAAGTTTGTGAACTAAACATAAAATTTTATATTGATTTCAAAAAACTTAAGTTGTAATATTTAGAAAAATAAAAAAAGAGGTCGATTCGTTATGATGCGAAAATTAACAAAGAAAGATCATGAACAAGTATTCGCTTATCTAAAAGAAGAAGCAGCCCTTAACTTGTTTATTATTGGAGATATTGAAGCTTTCGGTTATGAAACAGATTTTCAAGAATTATGGGGAGTATTTAAAGAGAATGGAACATTAAAATCAATTCTACTCCGATTCCACGATTCATTTATACCCTATAGTAAAGAAGAATTTATTACCACTGATTATGAGGCACTTCTTTCCGCATATAAGCCACTTAAACTCTCTGGTAAGTCAACTATCGTAGAACAATTTGAAACTGCTTCAAATATACAACTAGGTACTAAAAATGAAATGTATTTTTGTGAATGTCTAAATGACAACAACTTACCTAGCACACCAATCCATGAAACAATTAAACTTGCCTCACTAGATGATGTAGAGCGAATTATGCAATTGCGAGGTAACATTGCTGAATTTCCAGTTGTTAATGAATCAGAGAAAATATTAAGACAAGCTCTCAAAACAAATACAGGACGCACATATTATATTGAAAAAGACGGTGCTATCATCGCATCCGCCTCTACTTCCGCTGAAAATTCATTATCCGCTATGGTAGTTGGTGTATGTACACACCCGAATTATCGCGGAAATGGTTACGCTTCACTCATATTACAAAAAATGATCCAAGACTTTACGAAAGAAGGCCGAACACTTTGTTTATTTTATAACAATCCAGCTGCTGGACGAATTTATAAACGACTAGGATTTAAAGATATCGGGATGTGGACGATGTATCGATAATAAGCAATACTTTATAAGAGGAAATATTTGTAACTTAGCAATAAAAGCCGATTACACAAAAACTTCACACCGTTGTTATGAAGAAACTACTTGAGGAGCGAGGACTCTAACTAAAAAATGGTATGCATTCAAACTAAATTTAGACAGATAAACGCCCCAATTGTTGCATCTACTCCAGCAATTGAGGCTACCTGTTTATTCTCAAATTCTTTCCGCTACAAATAGAAATATTTATGAAAGATTTATCACACTTATGTCACTATTATCTTTACGTGCAAATGCCCTTCTTAATATTACTGCTTCTTATTATACTTTGCTTTAAAATCAATATATTCCTGTCTCGCATCCTGATTATTACCTTGGTGACTATCAAAAGATGTATGTATTTGTGATATATATTCTACTAACTTACCTTCATCATTTCGCTTCTTATAATTTATTACAATACTTACTTCCAATATCTGCTTTGAACCATTTTTAGAATCAATATGCAATGCGATTGATCCACCACCATATTCATCATATTGTATTTTCAACTTATCATTAATAATACTCTGAAACTCTAATTCAGTTAGTTTATATCCCACAGTACTAGGCTGATCAAACTTTTTTATATCACCTCCTGGCTTCATCTTTAGTTTCCCTATCCCTTTTAAACGATCTACAATTAAGTTCACATATGAAACATCCAGATTCGATTCCGGACTTTGTACCTGTCCATTTTTATACATAATATTGGTACGATAAACAACTTCTTCTTTATTATCTTTGCTGTCTACTGCTGAAGTAACCTCTTGTGTTGTATTTCCATATAAACTTTTATCTTTCGTATTATATATCCCTTCCGAAGTTTGATAGATTGTTTTTCTATGCTCTCCATCTTCTTTTTGTTCATATGTACTATATATACCTCTTTGTTCTACAAAAGCATACCCATCATCACTCGCAGACATAGCCATCTTCATATCACCTTCATCCAAAGCTTTGACAAATGGCTCATACTCTATCTTTTCTTCAAAAAAGCTACATGCTTGTAATAGGCTGATTGCTATTATGATAGGAATCATTTTAGAAACCCTTTTTTTGTTCATTTCATCATCACACTACCCACTCTATATTTTCAATTAGATAACCTACTAATCACTTTTATCACCTTACATAAGTAAATTTTCTTTTCGTAGTTCAAATACTCTCCTATAAATTATTACTTTTTCATCATCAAAACTTACAATACACACTTTCTTTATGCCTTACGTTTCGATTTACTTTTTTTATTTTTCTTTTGATATCTTGGAGTTTCTCTTTTATGTTGCTCCCACGTTTTATTAAATGACGGAAATTTAAACCTGCAATATGCTAATAGCTGAAATTCAGCTGCTCCTATGGCTATCGTATACATTAAAACAGTTCCTATTACATATCCAATAAAAGTGTCAAACGCATAATCATTATGAAAATAAATCAAAATAAGAAGGATTAATGCGTATATTGAAGCCACTTTCATCATAGTTCCTTTTGTTTTACTAAAAAAGGATACGGATCTTTCATCCATACTAAACGCACCTTCACTTGCCAATTTAAATGTATCTATTGTTGTTACAATATGAAAAATTACTGCTCCTAAATATAGCAAACATACATAATTCAATGTACTACGATCCATTGAATTATTAGCTATTTCAGAAACAACTAAAACTGTAAGTAATATAGTAGCCATTTGAAGTGCGTATAATAATACAACAAGTGTTTGTAGCTTTTGAAATTTAAATTGAGCTTTTGGAAATAAATATAGAATGAAAAAAATTACTTGCAGAGCATATAACAACACTTCTAGCTTAACGATTCCTATATTAAGGAGAACCATACAGTACTCCCAACCACCTGATACAATAATAGAAAAAACGGCTATTGAACTATAAAGTATTCCTCCAAACATAAATCCTGTAGCCCCCTCAGGACTTAAACGATCATTACATGTCATCCTAAACTTATCTAAATCTTCTTCTTTTATATTCCACATCCTGGCTCTTCACCTTCTATATGTTTCAATTATTTTGCGCGCACTAAAATTCTATTAATATTTTATTTATTTTTCGTTTTGAATTTCTTATTTCGCTTTCGAATTCTCCCACGCATTCTCTCATTCTCTTCCCATGACATATGAAATGACTTGAATTTAAATCTACAATACATTAATAGCTGAAATTCAGCTGCACCGACAGCAATTGTATACATTAATACAGTACCTACCACATAAAGGACTAAGACATCGAACGCATAATTAGTATGAAAATAAATCAAAACAAGAAGGGTTAGTGTATATAGTGTAGCCCACTTCATCACATTCCCTTTTGTTTTACTAAAAAATGAGGTAGATCTTTCATCCTTACTGAACGCACCTTCACTCGCTTGTTTAAACGTATCGATAGTTGTCACAATGTGAACAATGACTGCTCCTAGGAATAACATACCTACATATATTAATGTAATTCTGTCAATTGAATCCTCAGAAATCCCAGGAAGAATCAACGCTGTGAATGTTATTGTACCTAATTGAAATGCATATAATATTACAACGAGCGTTTGTAACTTTTGAAATTTATAACGTGCTTTTGGAAATGAATATAGAATTAAAAAGATGAATTGTAAGCTATATAAAACAATTTCAATTTTAACAATTGTTTTGTCAAAGAAAGTATTATAATACTCCAAGCCCCCCATAAAAATAAAAAACATAAATACTGAAGTATAAACTATCCCTCCAATAAAGAAAACCATAGCACCCTCAGGGCTTAAACGATCTTTACATGTCATCCTAAACTTATATAAATCTTCTTCTTTTATATTCCACACCCTGACATTTCCCCTTCTATACAGTTTAAATAATTTTCGTGCACTAAAATTCTATTACATTCTTAATATTTTTAAGTACATAGATCTTTGTACAACTAAATTCAGATAATCTTTTAGGTATATCATTACCATAATCATCTAACCAGAATGCCTTTTGATGGTTCAAGTAGTATTCTTTTTCCTCAAAAGTTCCAAATATTCTTCTTTCAATTAAGTATAACCGTCTTCTTGTCACCTTCATCCAATGCCTTTATTAGACTCTCATACTCTATTTTGATTTACCAAAACTATACGCGCTCAGCAAAACATAACTGTTATCACAGTAACTATTTTTTACTACCCCTTTACTCATATCCTCACAACATTTATCATTCTCAAAATTCAATCAAAATATATTATTTTTAATTTATATACTCTTTTTCATAATTTACATATTCTTTTTTGGAACTTTGATTATTCTCTTCTCTGGTATGATAATATGTTGAAATTTCTTGATTGCGTTTTATAAGCTTATCTTCTTTTCGTTCTTCATAATTTACTGATATTGTTATTTGTATTATTCTCATTTGATCTTCTTTTGTATCATTAGGCGTATTAAATTCGATCATCAATATTGCAGAATCAAATTTATCATATTTTAAATTTAACTTATCATTCATTATGCTTTTAAACTGTAATTCAGTTAAATCATAGCTTATTATGCTCGGTTCACTAGATCTTTTTTTATCTTCACTCGGTTTCAATTTACTAAGTTCATTTAATCCTCTAAACATTAATTTTACATATGAAACATCTATGCCTTGATTCTGGGCTATTGAACGGGATTTTTCATTTTTCAAATTTGTACTATAGACAGTTTCTTTTTGGTAATTTTGATTACTACCAACGTTTTTATCATTTTTTATATCAGTAGCAATCTTTTGAGTTGTTTTCCCATATAAGTCGTTTTCTTTCACATTATATATTCCATGGGTTGTTTGATATATTATCCTGCTATGTTCACCATCTTCTTTTTCTTCATAAGTACTTTCGCTAGTCTCTTCTTTCACATATGCATATCCATCATCACTCGCAGACATAACCGTTTTCATATCCCCTTCATCCAATGCCTTTACTAATCTCTCATACTCTATCTTAGTCTCCCCAAAGCCACATCCACTTAATAAACTTGATACTATTAACAGAACTATCATCATCCTAGCTTTCTTCTTTAACTTCATACTGACACCCCGCTGATTTCTCTAGGCATTTTTAGGTTCATTACATTCCCATTTTGATAGTAATATAGTTCACCTTTACTTACCGGTATTTATTAACTCATACAGATTATATTGAAGATACTTTAATTTTTAATAGCATTGATTTATATACAATCCTTAATTGCTTATATATTCTATTCGAATTTTCAGAAACCAAAACTTATTTTATTTCTTTAGTTTTCTTTTTTCCTTCTCTTCATAAAGCTTTAGTCTTTTCTGACGTTCCCTTTCATGTTACTCCCACGAAATATAAAATGATGGAAATTTAAATCTACAATAGGCTAATAATTGAAACTCTGCTGCACCTATGGCTACCGCGTACATGATTAGAGTTCCTCCCGCATACAATCCTAAAATATTTTGTGTATAATCATTATGCACATAAATTAAAATGAGAAGAGTTAACACATAAATTAGAGCACACTTAATTGCAGTCCTCTTTGTTTTACTAAAAAATGAAGAGGACTCTTCTCCCGTATTAAATGCCCCTTTACTTGCCTGTCTAAAAGTATCAATAGTCGCTAAAATATGTAAAATGACTGCACCTAAAAATAATAACCCGACATACATTAATGTAACTTGATCAATTGAATAATTTGACGCTCCTGGAATTATCAACATTGTAAATGTTATAGTGCCTAGCTGAAACGCATATAATAGTACCACGAGTGTTTGTAGTTTCTGAAATTTAAATGGCATCTTAGGAAACAAATAAATAATTAAAAAAATTACTTGAAGACTATAAAGCACCAACTCAAGGCTAACAATTATTTTATCAAAGAGAGTCGGGTAATAACTCCAACCAAACCTTATTAACCCTCCAATAAGAAAAAACATTATTAAAGAAATAAAAAACATCGTTCCAAACATAAATCCTGTCGCCCAATCGGGACTTAAGCGATTCTTGCAAGTACTTTTAAATTCATTTAAATCTTCTTCTTTTATATTCCACATATAATTACACCATCTTTTCTAAAATCATGTAATAACTCTATTTTTGTAGACAAACTAAGAGTAAATAAATGTTTTTGGTATTTCATATTAAACTAGCCTTTTTTACTTTTTTTAACAAACACAAAATACAGCGATAGCATTAGTATTAAGCCTATTCCACAAACCAATACACCTCCATATTCTTTCTGGTATAAAAAAATAAACATAGTAACAATATAGCTCGGTATTGACAAAATAATGAGCCACTTCCCCAGAAACTCTGCTATTTTATATAGAATTAAAAAGATAAACATAATCCCCACAATAATAGGTGCTATTACACTTTCAAATAAACCTTTTTCTTTTTTTACAGCTTTAGAATCTTTATTCAAGATATTACATTCCTCCCTTTACTAGTTAATTTATGAATAATGTATTCATTCTATCTTCAATGTAAGTTTACGAGTATCATTTATAACTTTCATTTCAGTTTTTGTTTCGCTTTTGTTCTTTCTCTCTTATTCTTTTTCTATTTGCTATAAATTCTTGGTGTTCCTTTTCATGTTGTTTCCACGTAATATTAAATGATGGGAATTTAAAGCGACAATACACTAACAGGACGAATTCTGCTGATACTACAGCGAATGTATATAATATTATTGTTTGTACAACATAAATTGCCATTTGGCTAAATGTATAATTAAGATTTAAAAAAATTAATATAAGTAGAACCATTACACCAATTGTCATTCCAATCGATAAATATAATTTTGCGTTAGTAAAAAATGAGACAGCTGGTCCTTCCGATTTATATCCTCCATGTTTTGCCTTTTTAAAAACATCAATTGTAGTTACAATGTGAGTACAAAGCGCCCCTAACACTATTAAACCAATATAAACTAACGTTTTATTATTACTTGGAAAATCAAACATTCCTTCAACCATCATAACAATAAATGGTAATGTTGCTAATTGAAAAGAATAAAATAAAGTCACGATGGCTTGGAGTTTCTGTAATTTAAAAGCAACCTTTGAAGACATGAAAATTATTAAAAAAATCAACTCCAAAATGTATAACTTTACCTCAGATCGTACCAAAAATGTTTCAAATGGTGTTAAAGAAATCTTATCACCGTTCAGCAAAACACCTAAAAACATGATGAGCATGGGTATAGAAGTATATGCAAAAACTCCTACATAAAAGATTCTTATATAATCCGGACTTAAGCGATTTCGATTTTCAATTTTAAAAAGACCCATATCTTCTTCTCTTATATTCCACATTCAGCCTTTTCACCTTCTATATAGTTTAAATAATTCTCATACACTTAAATTCTATTTCACCCTTATTTACTTTTCGTTTTGGATTTTGTATTTTGCTTTCGAATTCTCCCACGCATTCTCTCATTCTCTTCCCACGTAATATTAAATGATTTAAATTTGAATCTACAGTACACCAATAACTGGAATTCTGCTGCACCAACGGCTACTTTGTATAGTAAAACAGTACCTATTACATATCCAATAAAAGTATCAATCGCATAATCATTATGAAAATAAATCAAAATAAGTAGGATTAATGCGTATATTGAAGTTACTTTCATCATAGTTCCTTTTGTTTTACTAAAAAAGGAAGCGGATCTTTCATTCATGCTAAATGCACCTTCACTTGCCTGATTAAACGTATCAATCGTTGTCACAATATGAACAATCACTGCTCCTATAAATAAGAAACCTACATATACTAATGTAATCTAACTTTTTAAGTACATTCATCTTTGTGTAACTAAATTTAGATAATCTTTTATGTATAATTACCGTACATAATCAGAATGCTTTTGATAGTTCAAATAGCCTTCTTTCTCCTCAAAAGCTCTAAATATTCTTCTCTCTTTCACTTAAGCATATCCCTCATACTCTATTTTTGTTTCCCCGAAACTGCACTCACTTAGTAAAAACATTACTGTCATCACAATTGTATCGAGATAATATAGCTCTTTAATTTTATCTTCAGAAAGGTGATAACCTCCCATCAACAATATGCTAGGAGGTTATTACAGTTATTTAAAATTTGTTTTTTATTTTAATGGATTCGATTTTTGCAAATAATAATGTTATTTAATTTGAGCAGCGAATATTAAAAACATACTGCTTAATAACTCGTAATTAAGTCTTCCCCCTCATATCTAGGGTCTTTCTCAACTTTACCATCTTTTGTTTTGATGACTTTTAGTCTACCTAACCACTCTGCTCCGTTATATGTCTCTTCACTTACCCATACATTATGCTTTTTACCGTCTATCTCAACTACTAATGTGGGGTGTGTAAACATGAATTCCTTCTCTACATGCCTACCTACAATTTCTGCATGTAATGATGTACCTTCTTCAACTAGTTTACTATTTTGATACCCTTCGATAATAGGTAATCCAATAAATACAAAGAATATCAGTCCAAATACGATTACTTTCTTCTTTGTACTCCATTTATTCTTTTCTTTCAATTCCTTCTGTCTCGCTTCTCTTTCTTCGCGTTCATCCAAACTCTCATTTAAAGCATCTTCCCATGCCTTAATTTCCGCTTCGATTTCTGCTTCAGCTCTTGCTAGTTTTTCTAGTTGTTCATCGGTTGCTACCATCTCATATGAGTTATCTCCAACCAAACGAATTTCAGTACCATTTTCTTTTACTTTTCGCAAGTCTTTTTCTGTACAATTAAACTCTCGAATGATTTCCCCTTGTGTGTTTACCAATCTAACGTAAATGTTTTTTTTCTCCTTCTTCTTAAACATCTGCACTCCCCCTTATTTGTTTCCTATCATAGATAGCCCTATTGCAATTAAGAGAAAGAAAATGATAATAAGGAAAGTCTTCCCTTTGCTTACTTGTGTTGTAGAACCTTCCAAGACAGCCCATATAAAAATTGGGAAAAGAAGAATACCTAGAAGAATATCAACTAACTTTTTGCTACTCTTCTTTAGTGGTTTTTCTTCTACTATCGGTTTTATCTGAACAGCTTCTTTTCTTATTTGTTTCGGTTTCTTTTTCTTATGTCTATGATTCACCCAACATACTCCTTTTAGAATAACATTTTCCTAACTATAAAAATACCAAAATATACCATTTTTTTATCATATAGGATAAAATGATTCATTTCTTCACAAATAGATTTCCACCATAAAAACAGTCTATGACTATTATTTACAAATGTTATTTCAACTTTTATTTTATTCTTTTTCTATTCGCTATAAATTCTTGACGTTCTTTTTCATGTTGTTCCCACGTAATACTAGATATTTAGATTCTTATTCAATCAAAAATAGACTTTCCTCTTTCCATGTAGGAAGAGGAAAGTCTATTTATTTCTAAATATATTATAGCCCTTGTTTTATTAATAATTGTTACTTATTATTTTCAGCCTTGTTCTTTATCGTTTTTACAAATTCATTTCGCCATATTTTAAAATTATGAGCAAATTTTCCTTCAATAGAATTTTTATACCCTTCAAATTTCACTTCTAAAATATCAAAGTCATTGAATAATTTATATGTCTCTGCCGTCAAACCTACTGGGTGTAATACCCCACCATAATCATAGAAAGTGTCTTCATCGAGAAGTATTCCTCTTGTAGTAATTACATACTCTACATCTTTTTCTTCCTCAGTACTCAACCTCACTACACTTCCTAAAGGCAAAACTTTCTCCATATAATCTTTCATATTAATTCACCGATCCTTTTAACACGATAATTTTCTCTTCTATTTTTTGTCGCCTTTTTTCTAATTGGCGGATACGATCAATAAAAGCATCACGTGTTTTACCTTGCAAACTATTATCAATACTACTTTCTAATCTTCTAATATCTCCTGTCAAAGATACAGCTGCTTTTTCAAGTTGCATAACAACGTTAATAATTTGATCTCGCCCACCACTGTCCGGAAATGTACTATGAACCCTCGACATTATCATATGTAAATCCATCCTCATTCCCCCTTCCTTAACATTTATCAATAATAGGAAACCGAAGCTAACTCTTCATCTTTTGCTATCATAGAAATTACCGCATCTGTAACGTCTTGACTTAACTCTTTTAAATCATTTGAAAGTTCGTTCACATCTCTGGAAATCTCTACTAATAATGAACGATTTAACCCTCTACTACCATCATTCATAAAATAGTTTAATAATGATTGGCGATGGCTTCTTACATAATCTCCAGCAATTGAAGCAATATTTGTATCAATTTCAAAGTCACCTTTAAATACATCTAAAATATCTTGAACAAGGGAAGATGCTACTTCTTTTGCAATTGTTATAATTTCATCACGTGATAAATAAAGAATAATGCATCCTACTAAAAAATCTACAGCTGCGTTAAATACTGATTCTAACACTTCAAGTACCTTTTCCTTACATTTTGCTAATTTATTCTCTATCCAATCCACAGCCGCATTTACCTGATTTCTAACTTCTAGTATAACTTCCTTACTAAATTTCAAAGCTTTTTTTCCTGTTTCTACACCTATACTTGCTATTTTTGTTGCTAGAGCACTAGTATCTCCCACTACTGTTATTGCAACTAGAATTGCACTGACTGGGGTTCCATTTACTACTAAATCCACTACAACTTCTTCTGTAGTACTTAATGTTTTTTTTCCAGTGATTCCTTTATATAGGTCCCCAGCAGATTCTGATATTTCTAAAAAACCAAATTTCCAATCAAATCCTGTTTCGCTAACCTTTTTCAATTTATCTATTGCTACATTCCCATTCCCAGAATAAAATTTTGGATCATATAAAAAAGAATGCCCTTCCCCATTTTCCATTTTATAAACCTGTCCAGGTATTACAAAATCTGCGGCTTTAATGGCGCCATACAAAGGATCATATTCATTTATAAGACTGCGGCAATTTTTCATATTGGTCCCGTATCCGTACTTAACCACATCTTTATTTAAAACAGGCGCAGGATTTAAAGCTAATACGTTTATATTATCTTCTTGATGTCTTAATGCAACTGTATTCGCTGCTCCGCCACCTAAAGAGTGCCCTAGTAAAGTTATCTTCTTTCCTTTATTATCCGCTTTGACTTTTTCATAAAATCTTTCCGCTTGACTATACTGAAACTCCGCTAATGACCCAAATATAGGTGAATTAGTTAAATTATGCAGTCCAATTGCTCCATCAGTTGCTAAATCGCCTATTTGACTCGGTTGCGTTCCAACGTAAACTATAAAAATTTCACCTGTATGGTTGTCTTTTAGAGCGTATGCCCCAAAACCAGTCTGAGGATGTTGATCATCCTCTGCTATTAGTTCGGCATCAAAGTTATCTTCTAGTCTTTTCTTATTTTTTCCTGGGTCTGGATTACTATAATCATCTTCTTTTTCATTAAAAGCATAAATATCAGCTGCTGCTAATCTTAATTTTCCTACATCACTGTTTATTTTAAATCTTTGGAGATCATTTGTACTATTCCCCACACTTATTCCCTCCTATTTTATACATTACCTATTATTCATATATTGTCTTTCATACTCCTCATATTTGTTTTTAGAATTTTCATTATTATCTTCTTTAGTATTTAAATAGATTGCTATTTTTTGATCATGTCTTATTAATTGACCTTCTTTATTCTTTTTTTCATACCCCATCGTTATGCTTATCGTAGTGAATTCCATAGGATTTTCTTTTGTATCTTTTGCCGAATTAAATTCCAATAATAATATTGCTTCATCAAATTTATCATAGTCCACCTTTAACTTATCATTAATTATTTCTTGAAATTCCGATTCAGTTAAGTAATATGTTACCTTGGATGGTTCACTAAATCTTTTTTTATCTTTTTTTGGTTTTAAACTATCTATTCCCTTCAATCTATCAAATATAAAATGAACATTCGAAACATCCAAACTTTGATCTGGACTTTTCAATTGATTATCTTCATATTTAATACTAGTTCTATATATAGTTTCTTCTTTTTTTTGCTCATTATTTAATGAACTAGCAATTTCTTGTAAAGTTGTCCCATAGAACCTTTTTTCTTTGATATTGTATACCGCTCCTGTCGTTTGATATACGACGTTAATGCGTTTATCATTTTCCGCCCAAAACGTACTATCCCTAACCTCTTCTTTCACATACGCGTACCCATCATCACTCGCAGACATAACCGTCTTCATATCCCCTTCATCCAACGCCTTTACTAATCTCTCATACTCTATCTTTGTCTCTCCAAAACCACATCCACTTAATAAACTTGCCATTATTGACACGACTATCATCACCTTAGCTTTCTTCTTTAATTTCATACTGTCACCTCGTTAGTTACTCTAGGCATTTTTAGTTTCATTATGTTCCCTTTTTGATAGTAATACACTTCATCTTTACCTAATGGTGCTTCGTTGCTTATATATTTTATATTGAAGATACTTTGATCATTTAATGGCATTGCGATAATTGCTGCTGTTAGTTTACTTCTCATTTTCATAGGTAGAGCTTCACGATTTCGGTCCATGTAGTCGTGGTGACCTGCTAATACAAAGTAAATACCTACTGTACGAGATAAATCAATTAAAGTCGCTGCATCCTCCATTTCTAAATAAACAAATTTACTAAACTCTTCAACATTTGTCATGATAATGAGTTGTTTTGTGAATGCAGGAATTTCTCTACCTTCTTGTCTTGCTTGTGCTAATTCAAGAGCTCGTTCACGAATTACTTCCATCCAATACTTCGCATGCATATTGATTTCATTTTCGTCTACAATGTAGTGCGTCACATCGTCTTTATATTGAACGAAACTATACTCTGCTGTATCCACCAACGTCACACTTTCAAAATAATCTTTATTCAATTGAGATAGGATGCTAGATACAATTTGTTTTCTCATACTATCATCTACACTATAAATCATTAAATGATCATTCACTGCAATATCATGAGCTACAACTTCTACGTTTGCAAAATCAAGCCCCATTGGAATTCTTGCTGCTTGTAGAGCTTTTGTAACGTCTTTATTTTTACGATAAGTAGCAATATCAATCACTTCTGGCATCATTGGAATTGCCTTCGGACGTTCTCCATCCCATTCTCGATCCATATCATTTGCTTCTTGTTGTAATAATTGAATTTGCTGTAATTCATCTTCTGCTTTCGTAGGTAGTGCAACCTGGAATAATGTAGGAGATTCTAGTTTTATTAACGCTCTTCCTGCTGTTTCTTCCACTTTTATATCAGATCTCCCTACAATACTAGCTACTTCACTTTGATCAATCATATATAGGCAAGTTTGGATTTTAATATTATTGTACAATTGAATTCTAAGTGCATTTTGTCGCCCTGCACTAATTAAGGTATGAATTCCTAAACTTGCACCATCTCGGACAATTTGCATAATTAGCATTTCAAAGCTTTCATAGAACTTCGCTTCTTTTACTGCATCATAATTGTCGATTGCAATAATAATATGTGGTATTTCTTTCCCACTTGCCTTTTCATACATTTCAATATTTGCAACGTCATATTCACTTAATAATCGTTTACGATTTTTCATTTCTTGAGTTAATCTTTCAACAAACTTTAAACATTTTTCAGATTCATCAATCGTAATCGTATCCGCTACATGAGGTAATCCTTTCAAAGGTAGAAGACCATTTGTTCCAAGGTCCACTAAATACACATGCAAATGCTCCGGACTATGTTGGCGAGCTACATCCATAATGACTGATTGTAAGAATGTTGATTTTCCGTAGCCTGGACTTGAGAAGACCGCTACGTGTCCGTCTTTACTAATATCTAATGTTAATGGTGTTTGTGATTGTAATTCAGGCTGATCTAGTAGACCAACTGTTGCTTGTAATGGTTTCTTTTCTTTCGTCCATGCTTCTTTGAACTGAATTGCATGTAAGTCTTGTAAATATACGCTTTCTGGAAGTGGTGGTAACCACGGTCTTGCTAACGCTTCAATTTCATTTATTTCTGCGTAATCGTGAATGTAGTCAATAACAGCATCCAGTTCAGACGGTACGCTTATTACTTCTTTACTGCTACCAAGTCCACTTAAATCTTCACTTAATATTTCATATTGTCCTAGATCATTTATTGCATAGATTGTTGCATCTAAATGTTCTTTATCCTCTTTATTTTCTACATAGTCTGCTCCGCTCCAAGCTGATTGGAATAGTTCATAAATTTCATTATTCCCAACTTGTAAGTAAGCACGTCCTGGTAATGTAATTTCAGCAGCATCTGGTGTTTTTAAAATTTCATTACTATCTGACGTATTTTGAACTTTTAATGCTAATTTGAATTTCGAGTTACTCCAAATTTGATCATCTACAACACCACTCGGTTTTTGCGTAGCTAATATTAAATGGATTCCGAGCGAACGACCGATACGCGCTGTTGAAACTAACTCTTTCATAAATTCTGGTTGTTCTGACTTCAGTTCCGCGAATTCATCACTAATTAAAAATAGATGCGGCATCGGCTCACTTACTAAGCCTTCTTTATACAGTTTTTGATACTGATTAATATGGTTTACATCATTTTCACCAAATAATCGTTGTCTTTTCTGTAATTCAGCTTTAATTGATGCGAGCGCTCTCATACTTTGTGCTCCATCTAAGTTCGTAATTGTTCCTAATAAATGCGGTAAGTTTTTGAATAAATTCGCCATTCCGCCGCCTTTATAGTCAATTAGTAAAAAGGCTACTTCGTACGGGTGGAAATTGACTGCTAGAGATAAAATATACGATTGTATAATTTCCGATTTACCTGAACCTGTTGTACCTGCTATTAATCCGTGTGGTCCGTGTGCTTTTTCGTGTAAGTTTAAGTTTACGATATCTTCTTTACCACGTAATCCAAGTGGTACAGCTAAAGATTTATGCGCTGCATTTTTCTCCCAACGACTTGTGATATTCAGTTCTTTTACTTTTTCAACGCCGTACATTTCTAAAAATGTTACGCTTTCTGGAATACTATTTTTTAAGTTTTGCAAATGATTTAATGGTGCTAATGCCCGTGAAATATCTTCTAAATTGAATCCTTTTGGCACATGATTTAGTTTAAATTGACGGTTAACAAGTTCTCCTTGCTCTAAGATGATGTTCCCTTGTTTTGCATCTCTTATATCTATTACCGTTTTCACATGCTCCGGTAAACTTTGCATAACATCTTGTACAAATACAAGTGATACACCTAATTGACTCGGATCATCATTAAAGAATTCCATAACAACATGGTCTAATATTAGTTTTTCATCTGTAATGAGAACGACATAGTGCGGTGCAAAGTACATTTTTTCATTAGTAGAACTTTTTTCATCTAGTTTTAATTTTCGTTCTTTCAATATTTGATACAAACTATTTAACACTTGATCACGGCTACGATCATGGTATACAAATCCACGTACATTTATATCACGAACACTTCCATGAGGTAACCAGCGCATCCAATCCCATTTTTCTTTTTCTTCTTCCGGAAAAATAGTAATAAACTGCAAGTCATAATAACTATGGAATAAAGCTGTTTGTGCAACTAATAATTGTAATTGCTCTAACACTAAAGAGCGTTGGCCAATATAACCAACTGGTCCATTCATTAAATCTGTTACAACTGGTACATCTTCTAATGATAGATAACGCTGTCTTAGTTCACGCGCTATATCAATTAATTCATCTTTCGTTTGACTAAATTCTTCTTCATTAAATTGAATTTCAAAACTCGTATTAGCTTGTCCTGTTCCAACGCTAAATGTTAAGAAATCATGATGTAACATTGTTTTTTCATAAATTCGAGGATTTACTTGAACTGCCATATTACGTATTACTTCTACATTTGGATTGTGATAATGTAATGCGTGACGCTGTTTTTCACTTTCTGCATGTAAATCTTTCGTTTTTTGTTTTATATACTCTCTGTAGCTTTTGTCACGTTCAACAATGTCGACTTTATATTGCTTTAAATTTTTTATATACGATGTGACAGAAACAATGATTGTTACTAATGTCATCGCAATCGATGCGATAATAAACATTCCATATTTCATGAAAATTGCAAGTAATACTGTTACGACAATCATGACAAGTGAAGGTGCAATGATTCTTGCTAAATGCTCCGTTGGTTTTGATGGCATACTTGAAGGCTTTGCAATTGTCATTTTCTCTTCTGGTTCACGGTAAATAATACGTGGTGAACGATGATAGTCTGGATAACCACTTTGATAATTCGTTTCTGATTCTACTAAAATAGGTAACGCAGATTTCACTTTATCTTCTGAAGAAAGTACTTGAATGTCTTCACTACCAATCTCCAATAAAATACCATCAAAATATAATACGTCTCCTGATTCCAACATAACGCTATCTTTTAACTTCGTATAATTATGAAATACATCCCCGCCATACACGTTCACTTTAAAAGAATCGTACAACGTTTCGCGAGATAGCATTAAATCTACACTAGTCCCGGTAATAGAAATATCATCGTAATCGTTTTGACTCACTGTAAGAGAATGTTTCGTTCCAATATCAAACACTTTAGTTGTGCCAACAATAGATATAAAGATTTTCAAGCTCACATCTCTTGTTTTCCCAATCTCAATTTCCTTATTGAATTCTATTAATTGATCCTGTACCATCCAAGCATTTACTTCATTATTCCACTTGAACTCTACTTCTTGTTCTAAACTTGGATTCGTAATATCATTTGTCCACTCTTTTCCAATCGACACTATTGATTGCTCATTTGGATGTAATGTGCACTTATATATTTTGTCTCCATAAGTCAATACTAATAGTTGCTCCATCCGTGTTCACTGCTCCTTTTCAACTGTCTCATCAAGTGCTTACTCTTTTTTCTCCGTGTCCGACAAATTTTTATCGCTTGATGAATTGCCATATTTCTTTTTATATTCATCTAATTGTTGCTCATATGTTTTTAACTTTTGATCACGTTCTTCCCCTGATAAATCTGGATTATTTTTCAGTGATTCAATTTGTTTAACAAGGCCGTACATAATAAGCTGAGGATCATCAAGTGTCTTAGCTAAATCTAATGATTTATCAAAATTACCTTTTCCGTTATACATCCAATACAGCAAATACTTTTCATCACTTTTCAAACTAATGTTTTTCATAATCGATTTCTTTTGAGCTTCACCTAGTTTTTCAGCTGTAATGTATGCAAATGCTAACTCATATTTAGATGCAATCGGTAATGATTCAAACTCCTCTTCATTCAATTGCGTAATGACTTTGTCATAATCAGTTGCTATGAAACTTGCATTTGCTTCTAACAATTTATTTTGATAAGGAAATTTTATAAAAGTGAAATATATTAAAGGAGCAGCTAAAATAACTGTCGCCGCTATGAAGGAAAAAGCTAAGTATTTAAATGATTTATAGCTTTTTTTAGGTACTAACTGCATATTTTTTTCTGTTTTTGTTTGTTCCTTCTCAAAGCTGTCATCAAGAAACTGCAGTAATGCATCTAAGCTTTCCATTTGAGCAACGGTCTGTTCAAATGTTGTTTCTTTTGCATCTTTTAGTAACCCAGCATACAAATCATCAAAGTTATGTTTTTGGGAGAATAAAGCAATAATTAGACACTTATATTGTGTTAAAAATTGCTCTTCTAATAATGGGGTTGGCGGAACAATATCTCGAATTCCTCTATGTATAATACTTGGTATTAAATTAGCATTAAAAACTATATTGTCTGGATGTAAAAAGAACGTGATTCGTTTATTTAAATATTTACGAAACTGCGCAACATTCCGAAGTAGTCTTAATTTCTCATTTCTTCCAAAACGGCTAAGATCGTCCCACTTATATAATTTTTTATCTACTTGATATAGAAACGTAAACATATCATCCGTTTCTTCTATTGTTAATGGTACAAATTCAGATGATTCGCCCGTAATTATATCGAATTGACGGAAGTCTTTTATACGTGTTTGAGATTTGGTCATCTCCAATTTCCAATTTTCTTTTTCTATTTGAAATTGATAGTTCATTGCATCAATTTGAATTATTTTTTCCGTCATGTTTATCCTCTTCTCCTTTTCTTTATAACCCGTAATAACTTATTTTCAAATAACTAAAAGTAAAAAATATTCTTTATAAAACTTGCAAAATATCTCCATCTGTTATTTGGTGATCAATTAAACGATCATTATCTGTTAAAACAATTGACTTATTTTTCACTTTAATTACAAAATGTGAACCTTCATGATTATCAATCTTTAGCGTATCTAATAAGTTTTTTAATAAATATTTAATAGATTGATGATTCGGAATACGCAAATCATATGTATTTCCATTCCATTTACTAAAATCTACTGTCACATTGATATGTGTTTGTATTGCCATCACTTTACCTCCAACTTTTACGAAGAACCGTATAAATACCGATGCAAATAAGTAGAATGCCGCCGCCAAATAATAATATTATTGTTATACTAATTGGCTCTTCATTCATTGTTTCATTACTCGCTACTTCATCTGCACTTTTTCTGACAATGTATTCACTGCTAAACAAACTATTTTTCGTATCTTTAACACTATTATTCTCTTTTGGTTTTGTAAAAAGAGAATCTCGCAAAGCTTCCATATCTTTTTGTTCTTTCTTTTTCTTTTTCTCAATTTCTTCTTCTATATCTTTGTTAAATAACTCAATCGATGCTTTATCTAATTCTGTTTCCTTATGTTCCTTTTTATTTTTTTCTTGGTCGCTTTCTTCAAGTCGATCCACTTTAAACTTAATCTTCCCATCATCACCAAGATAACTGTCAGCCGCGCTCCTTATCGGTAGCGCGACAAACAGTAAAAGGATAGAGAGAAATGATAACTTAGCCACTATGCTCCATTGTTTGATCATTTACTTCTTTTTCCTCCCATTTCTTATGCCATACAAATAGATTACTAACCAATCCAATAATGGCAATTACAAACAATACGACAAAAATAACTTTCCCAGTATCTTTACCACTAATAAAATCATTTAGAAAACTTTCTATATACTGAAGCGGTGAGAATTGACGTATCTTTCCGACAGAGGACATTTGATCTACTTTACTTCCAACTGCCTCAGTTAAAAATAGGTACATGCTTAAAAATACTAATAGTATAAACATACCTACCATTTTTATTTGTCGTAATAAGTAGGTTGAGACCAATACAAACGCCATCATAATAAATGTGATGAACGCAATCCATAGTAAACTTTGATCCTGACCGAACTTTAAAAGACGCCCAGAAATGATACCTATACTAATCCCTTCCACAATTGATATACCGAAAGCTACTACTGTAGTTGGTACATTCATATCAATTAATGAGAATTTCTCTTCAAAATGATCTGATTGCATTCGTTTCTTTTCTTGATTCGCAATTGCGTATGCTGTAAATAATGCAACAATGAAACAAGTTAATACAATTAAGTAAGGTGTAAAAGCATTACCTGCTACAATTACTCCATCATTTTGCTTTTGAACTGGACTAGCTAAAAAGTCATATAGCATTTCATTTTGACGATCTCCAATACGGCTATTCGCTAAAATTTTCGTAAAGTTTTTGGAGAATGATTTATCATCTTCCATTTTCTTCGTAAAGTCGTTTAATAATAAATCAGCTTTTGAAACAATTGTCGTTCCGCTGTCTTGAATTTCTTTTGCTTGTCCATTGATTTGATCAAATGTTTTATATACATCGTCTGAAGTTGCTAAACTATGTTTCGAACTTTCGACCAATGACTGACTTTGCATCATTAATGATTTAATACCAGAATCTAACGATAAAACAGCTGTTTGCTCACCAGCATGATTTGTTGTTAATACTTGCTGCTCTTCAACTAGTTTTAAGCTATTCTCACGCCATTTCGCTAAACCTTTTAAATACTCTCCTAAATTTTCATTCATACTAGTTGCTTGTTGCGTCGTTCCATTTAATTTCTCCGCTAGTAGCATAGAATTTTGATCCGCACTAGTAATAGATTGTTGATAAGAGTTTATTTTTTGTTTTAAACCTGACATATCTTGCTTTATTTCTGTAGTAATACTTGATGAAACAAGATTTGAAATTAAATCAATTAAGCTTTGTTTATTTAATACGTAGTACAAAGATTGGTCCGTCGCAATTGCATCTAAACTTCCCTCTTCTAACTTAGGACCTACATCTTTCGTTCTTAAATCAATCCCATAATACATTTCGTAAAGGCTCATTAAACCTTGATAACTTTCGACTGTATCTACTGCTTCTTTTATTAATAAACTAGATATATTTTTTGTTAATACTTCTGCTTTTTGATGTACAACTTGATTCGTTGTACTTTCAATAGTTTTTGAATTGCTACCGTTATCTGTCCCAGTGTCTGGCTTCTCTCCTGTGTCAGGTTTTCCTCCCGTGTCTGGATTTCCTCCTGTATCAGGTTTCCCTCCTGTGTCTGGATTTCCTCCTGTGTCTGGATTTCCTCCTGTATCAGGTTTCCCTCCTGTGTCTGGATTTCCTCCTGTGTCTGGATTTCCTCCTGTATCAGGTTTTCCTCCTGTGTCTGGATTTCCTCCTGTATCAGGTTTTCCTCCTGTATCAGGTTTTCCTCCTGTATCAGGTTTTCCTCCTGTGTCTGGATTTCCTCCTGTATCAGGTTTTCCTCCTGTATCAGGTTTTCCTCCTGTATCAGGTTTTCCTCCTGTATCAGGTTTTCCTCCCGTATCAGGTTTTCCTCCTGTGTCTGGATTCCCTCCCGTATCAGGTTTTCCTCCTGTGTCTGGATTCCCTCCCGTATCAGGTTTTCCTCCTGCATCAGGATTTACACTGTCACCATTATTACTCTGTTCTGTTTTTTGAATAATAGGCGTTTTAGCATTGTGTACTAACGGCATTATGCCATACTGTGATTTATGAACCACATTTTCCACCTTGCTATTTTCAGTTTGTGTTCCTTTATCCTCTTTATTAGGTTCTTCTTTTTCAGGACTAGTTTCTTTTTTATGAGTCCCGCTCAATTCCCATTGCCATGTTACAGGAGAGAAAACATCTATATTGATGTTTGGATCTTTTAACTTCACATCCAAGCTAATCTTTATATCCCCTTCATTACGAGGAGCTATTGTAATTTCTCCTGCTTCGCTTTGAAGAAAGTCACTTGTACGATCCACATCATCAATATGTAAGAATCCTGTACTTCCATCTAGTTTAAATTCTTCTGGAATCTTTATCTTCAAAATTTGCGGAGATTCCATTTTAATTACTTTCGCAGTATCACTAAATGTAATTCCCTCTGTATAAAGTCTATCCTTTACTTCTTTAATTGCGTTTCCTAAAGATATTTTATTTACAGGATCATAATAAAAATTATTTTCTTTATTATATTTTTGTGTAAATTGAATTACATTTTGCAGTTGTAATTTCGTTGTATCTGGCAAATCACTTTGACCGATTTCTTCCATGTTTAAACTAGGTAATTTCGCAATTAAATTCTCGATTTGTTTCTTTATTCGAGCATCTGGTTGTTTCATTAATGTATTTATGAAGATTTCTTGCTTTCCATCATTCGACATTGATTGCTTTAACTTCTTAATTACCGTCTCTTGAATATCACTTTCTAACTTCCCTGCAAGTTCTGTATCATATTCAGACACTTGTTTTTTTACATCTGCTAAATATTTTTGAATCGCTGCAGCATCAGTTAAAATATTCGGTTCTTTCTCTGAAAACGTAAATTGATTTGAAATAATTTTATTAGCGGATTCCAATGCACTTAATTGCTTTAAAGCATCGCCTGTATTCATATCATTCATATATTGATTGAATTGATTTGTGAAATTATTCGCTAACAAATTGTTATCAGTTTGCATTTTTTGAAAGTTATTAAAACCATCTAAGTACGTACTGTTTGATTTATTCCCTTCATCTAACGCTTGACCGAAACCTTTTAAAACATCCTGAAATCCTTTGAAACTATTAACAGAAACACCTGTATAATCTTGTACTGTTTTAAATTGATTTGTGTAATTTGCTAACGGACTATGTATATCTTTTTTATACATAGTTGTTTGAACGTTTCCTTTTTCAATTATTTTACCTATATTATCTTGTGCACCTTGTAGCTTACCGATAATACTCGCAAAATAAACGTCGATTATTTGCTTATTGAAATCTTCTAAAATAACAGAAGCTGTATTTTCTGCCTCAGCTTTCAAATCCTTATTCCCAGTTGCATTTACTTTGTAGTTTAAAGTTAATTTCTCCGGAATCTCTGAATCAATCGCAACTGCTTTCCTAGAAAAATCATTTGGAATAACAATCATCATATTGTAATTATTATTTTTCAATCCATTTTCTGCTACCCCGCGACTAACTACGTACCATTCTTGTTTCGTATTTTTATTTACATTTTTAACAAATTGATCTCCAAACGCTATTTTATTGCCCTCAAATACAGTGCCCTGATCTTCATTTACCAACGCAACTGTCATTTTTGGTGTAGTATTCTCATTAGCTTTCTTAACATTTTGATTTAATGCTAAATAGGAGACCCCTGTTGATAGTACAAGAGCTAAAATAATAAACAACAAGATGCTCCATTTGAAATTTTTCACTACTTATCACTCCTGCGACTGCGAGTCTATCTAATGAAAGACTTCGTATCTTACTCTAGTTTTAAAGTAATTTAGCCATACAACGTATGGTTGCATGGCTAAATTATATATTTCTTTTTATCTGTCTTATTGTAGACCGAAATTACGAGAAAGATCTTCGTCATGTCTAGCAACAGCTTCTGCAGTTTTATTAAGCTGCATATTGATTTCTTGTAATAGCTGTGCGAAGTTTTGTACTTTTGGCTTTAATTGATTGAACTGTTGGTCAAAACCTTCGAAAGCACGACCTTCCCATTCTCCTCTTAATTCATTTTGTAAGTTTTGTAGTTGACGTAAAATGTCCTCAATTTGATTTGCACCTTGTCCATATCGAGTCGCTTTCGATTTAAGCTCCTCTGGTGACATACGAATTTGTCCTGCCATTATTAAATCCCCCTTAAAATTAAAAAATAGTAAAATTAACCAATAATCAATTCTACAAATTGATTATATCAATAATTTAAAAATTTCTAAACAAAAAAATGATATTTTTCCAAAATTTATCTTTTACTATAATAACGATATATTGTATAATACTAATTTATCTGTTTTTAAGCATACTCTATAAATCTACTAAAAAATAAAGGAAAACCATCTATTTTATATATTTATAAGGACTTATTCACTTTAAATTTCAGCGATAAAGTAGCCACTAAATCATTATTTTCTCCCATTGAGACTATAATACTCACTTCAAAGTCATAATTACCTGCCTTTCAACAAACCCAAACTCTTCGTACATCTCTTTTGCAAAATTCCCAGCAAATACATTCAACCGAATTTCTGAATACTTCTCCTTTAATTCCTTAATACCAGCTTCCATCAGTTCTCGCGATAATCCTCTCCCGCGATATTCTGGGAAAACGTACAATTCATATATAAATCCAAGTTTTTCACGAGAAAAATAGTCTGTATTTTCCCCTATTAATATCCATCCCATTACTTTATTTTCTTCTTTAATAATTAAATAGTATGCTCCTTTTTCTACAATCGGCTTTGTAATCTCAATTGCTTTCTCGGTACTTAATTGACAATTCCCTCTCGTCCCTTCAAAAAGCGATTGAGCCGCATATTTTAATATTTCATTGGTCTCTTCTTGATTCGCCTTAATTATCATTTTTCACAACTCCCCCTGAATAATAGGCATTACTATCGCTTGTTCAAGATTCTCCGCTTCCATAACAATTGCCGTTAATCCGTGTTCTGTACTTGTTTCATGGAGCTCTCCCTTTTCCCAAAACACAGCTTGTCCCGCCTCTATCTTTATCTTTTCTTTATTTACTCCACATACATATCCTGTCCCGTCCACAATAAGAAGCAGTTGAGATACAACTGCTTCTTGATAAAGTGAAACTTTAATCAGTGGGGGTTTTATTCATCCCCCACTGATTATTAGTTGAACCAATCGGGCTTTTACGGGCATTTGATCCCCCACCTAGCTTGTTTGCTTTCGCTGAATTTTGAGGCAGGGTTCTTACTGCCCGTTAATGCGGGATAACCGATGATTCCATTCTCGTGTAAATGCATAGCACCGATATGTATATTTCCTTGATGGTTTAATATTTTTGACATGATGAAATTAGATTGAAATACTGATAGGTGTTTTCCTACTTTTTCACTAAAATCAAAAATTTTTATTACTAGTCCTCCTTATACGTATAAAACCATCCTTACTGTCTGCATCATATGTCCTTCAAAGTCTTCTTCAAATTGCTCTAATTCCGCAAAACCTTTCGCTTCATAAAAGCGTTTTCCTTTTTCATTTGCTGCTTCTACATGTATGTACAATTTCCGTATCCCATTTAATGCTTTAATTCCTTTTTGTAATAAAGCACTTCCGATCCCTTTTCCTTGCTGATCTGGTAACAAATAAATCGCACCTAATTCCGCTTCATTTTGTAGTCTAACAGGTGAAAAGTTCGCAAACCCTATTACTTCTCCTTCTTCTTCCGCAACGAATAAATGCGTATTTTTAAGACGATATTTCATTTTTTCATCAGAATATGCCTCGTCTAAAAAACTGTCTTGAATTTCTCTTGGAATAATGCCTTCATATGTATCATGCCAAGCTATTTTTGCTACTGATTGTACAGCATGAATATCTTCTTGCTTCATTTCTCTAATTATATATGTCATCTCGATGTCTCCATTCTCTTTAAATTATATTCTGCTAATATACTAGAAGAAATGGCAGAACCATTTTCATAATTCACCTTAATTAATTTTAATTTCTCAATTGAAGCTGTTACAAAATCAAATTTCTCATAAATATATTTCATTACACTTAAAAACTGCTTTGTCTGTAATCTATTTGCAATTGTACAATGCGGTACCCATTTTCCCGGTACGTAATATGAATTTGGGTTGTCATGAAAAGTTTTAAAATAATCATGATAAGAATGATGAAGTTTTAACAATTCATTGGTAACAGTCGGCGCTAGAAAGACCGTTCCATTAGTAGGAAAAATTCCAACAGAAGGAAAAGTTACTACATCCATATTTTCTTGAATAGCTATAAACTCCTCTAGTTTCTCCGTATACAAATGAACATCTAACTCATTATAATCAGCTAACGTAATATGAGGTTCTACTCCAGCTAGTTGATTTGTTCCGATTACATTTGTTAATTCATTTTGCAGTTCTGTAATTTTATGAGTAAACACACGATCAAATGTAGCAATAATAGCGTACAATCTTTCTCACCCCTTCGTTACACATAGCGCTTCCCATTCTTCACGAATCATGCCCATTCGAATAGAATCATAGTATGTTCCGTTATAATAACGACACTTTCGCATTCTACCTTCTAATCTCATTCCTATTTTCTCCGCTACTTTCATCATTCGTTCATTACCAGACCAAGTCGTGAGCCCTACTCTACCAATTTCCATCTTTTCAAATAATAAATCTCGATATAACGTTAACGCTTCTGTACCGTAGCCACCATTCCAGTAAGTTGGATTATAAATAACAATTCCCATCTCCAACCAACGCGTCGGTTTATGCTCCCAATAAAATCCGACCGTCCCTATAATTTGACCGTTATTTTCTATAATTAAATTTGACAGTGGTTCTTCTTGCAAACGAGTTTGCATCTTCTCTTTATAGGAAGAGTATTCTTGCATTGAGAACGGGAAATATGGCGCATCCCATTTCTTCCATTCTGGGCTTTCTTCTTTAAATATGATATTCCATAATGTTTTTATATCCGATTCTTCTATTGTACGAATTGTAACTTTCTTCCCCTTTAATACAACGTTTTGCATAATTCCCTCCTGCATTCCTCTTTATTTCATATATAATTATAATATTTTTTCAGAAAAATCAAAACTAATATCATTTATTATATTGTATAATTTTGTTATTAGATACCAATTATTGATTTAGAAAGCTGGTGATTCAGTGAAGAATCGATTTAGTATTGCTTTATTTCTCACTATTGTTACGACAAATATTATTCTACATTTCTTCTTACCATCAAATATTGTTACGAAATGGGACTTTAATGGAACGCCTACATCAACAATGGATAAAAGCACTTTTGTAATCGTAAATATAATTATATGTTCCTTCTTATTCTTTGTATTTTTAGCTTTATCTAAAGCAGCGAGTAACCAGAAATTTCTCCATTGGATCGGTAACACAATGTTACTATTCTTATTTTTTGTCGATATTGTCATCGCCCTCATCGCTCTTGGCTTTTCACTTCCTCTTGATCATTTCATATTTTTAGCATTAGGGCTTTTATTTATATTAATAGGTTATTTCAGTTCCAAAATTGATACGACTAAATCAACCGTTTCATTAGAATGGAATGATAAGCACCTTGAAAAAAGAGCTTCAAATATTAGTAGTATTTCAATGATGTTAGCAGGTATTTTTTTAGCGATACTTCCTTTTATCGTTTCTGCTCCCTATAGAGGTTATGCTATACTAGCAATTCTTTTAGGAATGACGTTTATCATTCTGCCGAGTACGATTTATTTACTTATTAAAGACAGCAAGCAATCTACTCCTTTAAAAAAATAGGAGGTTATATCCCTCCTATTTCAGCTTAATGCTTTATTTTTCACTTTTTCTATCTCAACTAAAATCCCTTTCTCTATCCAACCCTCTACGCCATCTTTTTTAATTAAATCATATCCTGAACAGCTACCATCAATGAGAGAAACGATATCTCCCTTCCTAACGCTTATTTGCGCACAAGAAATATCGGTTTTCACTGTATATTCACTTGACTCAAGTTGTTTCATATATTCATTTTTTACAGTGAGTAAATTATTCGTTTCCTTTTGTTTACATACGGTGTAGTCTTGCATCTTCTCGATAGGCTCTATGTAATAATACGGATATGTCACTCCGCCCTGCATTTCTGAATTCGCATTAAAATCCGCTATTACTTCATACTCTGGAAAATAGTCTACATATGTATAAAAAAACGTATCGCCCGTTTGTTTCCTCTGAATAATAAATGCATTTAATTGTCCTGCTTCTTTAATTGCATTTCCTCCATCAATTGCAATAATTTTTTTCTCCTTATCAATAACTGGATTGTTAGACGGTGCTTCTTCAGAATAGTTCACGACAGGCCAATGACCAACTATTACATACTTATTTGCTTTATGTGATTTATTAAAAAACTGTGGCATTGCTATCGCATTTTTGCGCTCTGTTTCTTTCCAATCTACTCTATCTTCTAGACCGGCATGCACAAAAATATAATCTTCTGTTTCAATCGCTGTTGGCAACTCTGTTAGCCAATATAGTTCTTGTGAAAATTCACTTAACAATGCTTCTTTCACTTCACGAATTGAAGTGCCCTCATGAACTGAAAAACCTAATTGCTCTAGCCATTCATTAAAAATCGAGTGCTTTCTCATACATAAATAATTAATAAGATCAGGATTTTCATTTAGAAGAGCATCAACTAAAACTTCACAATTCCCTTCAACAACGTGAACCTTTGAATTGTTCTTTACAAGATTCATAACGTAGTTTACTACGCCTACGCTATCTCGTCCTTTCTCGCAAAGATCTCCATTAATAATTAAATAATCTTCATCTTTAAAGTTAACTTTATGTAGTGCTTCTTTTAAAAGATTTAATTCTCCATGAATATCAGATATGACGATAACTCTAGCATCATTAGGGATTGATAGTTTCTTTATTTTTTTCAAGTATAAGCGCTCCAATCATTCTCTTTATTAAATTAAAACAATTCGACAAAATACACTATATAACCTTTTCAAATACATATACCATAACTTACAACCTATTTACGGTTTAATAATAACTTAAAAAATAAGAAGAAGCTGTTCCCAAATTTTGCGGGACAACTTCTTCTTATTTTTTATAATTCTTTATGAAAAGAATAACTCACCTTATCATACCCTTCTCTTTCATAAAAACGATGAGCATCAATTCTTGAAAATGCTGACGTGAGGACGATAGACTCACATTCGTTTTCCTTTCCCCAGTTCTCTATATACGAAAGTAATACTTTCCCATGTCTTTTTGAACGATGTGCTTCTGCTGTTACAAGGTCATATACGAAAACGTGTTTCTTATTATAAAAGTTCGTACAAATTGCTACACCTGCAAGGCTAACAACTTCATCATCCTCATTACGCAGCGAAAATAGTTTATAATTTTCTTCTTTCATATTTCGAAATAAAGAGCTTGTTTCCTCTTTTGAAAGTTTCGTTCTTAATTGCTGTAAAACAGGTAATACTTCATGTAATTGCTCTTCTGTTACTACTTCTTTAACATTCATTTTTAACTCTCCCTTAACTATTTAAATAATTTTCTAAATGTTATATCATTATTATAGAAAGAAACTGCCCTTTACTTAAGTGGCAGTTTAAGTGTTTTTTATAAGGCCAGTTTTAAAGGAGAGTTTTATATGGATTTTACTATCCCATTGCAATTACAAAATAACACACCTATTTACTTGCAAATTTACGAATATATAAAAGCTGAAATTATACAAGGGACTATTTCTGTTGGCACACGTCTACCCTCACACAGAAATTTAGCATCACAACTTAATATTAGCCGCATTACTGTTGAATCAGCTTATCAACAGTTATTAGCTGAAGGTTATGCAGAAAGTAAACCGAAACGTGGTATTTTTGTAGCAAATTTCGATATTGACGTTATCCCAAATAAAAAACGAAATGCAGCAAAGAAGACGAACAATTTGATAGAAGAAAAATTTGAATATGATTGTAGCCAAGGGCTTATTGATCAAAATGCATTTCCGATTACAAATTGGAAACGAGCATTACAAGAATCCATACTTACATACGAAAATGCACTATTTGCCAAAGAAGATCCTCAAGGTGAATTCGCTCTTCGAGAGCATATATCAACATATTTATATCATTCTCGCGGTGTACATTCTTCACCTGATCAAATTGTGATTGGCGCCGGAACACAGCCACTTCTCTGGCTACTACTTCAACTGCTTGGCCCTACAAAAGAATACGGCATTGAAAACCCTGGATTTCACCGTATACACGCAATTATTAAAAGCTGTGATAGACAAATTCATCCCATACCATTGGATGAAAAAGGGATTGATATTTTTAGTTTATACAATACAAATTCCAATGTCGCATACGTTACACCATCACACCAATTTCCACTCGGGATTATTATGCCTTTATCTAGAAGATTAGAATTGTTAAAGTGGGCTAATGATTGCAATGGATACATTATTGAAGATGACTATGACGGAGAGTTTCGCTACGCTGGTAAGCCAATTCCTTCTTTACAAAGTCTTGATTCAAATGAACGCGTTATTTATATGGGGACTTTCTCAAAATCTTTTTTACCTTCTTTACGAATGGGATATGTTGTTTTACCACCACACCTTTTAAAGATATATCAAGAACTGCATGGAATTTTCAAACAAACAGTCGCTACAATACAACAACTTGCTTTTGCTAACTTTATACAAAACAAGAATTGGGAACGTCACCTTAATCGGAGTCGTACACTATATAAAAGAAAACATCATGCGTTAGTAAAATCCATTACGAAAGAAATGGGGGCTAATGTTCAAATTCTTGGCGAACAGTCCGGACTTCATATTGTTTTATGTGTAAATAACAGTATGAATGAAAATGAACTGATTGAATCCGCTAAAAAACAAAGCGTTAAATTATACCCACTTTCTCCATATGATTTCGTGAATGATTTACGTAAGGAATCATACGTATTACTCGGCTTTGGTAGTATTCCGGAAAATAAAATTGAAACGTTGGCTATATTATTAAAAGACGCTTGGTTCCCTAGTTGCAAGGAAACTTGTTAACAGTGGGTTTAACTTGTAACATGTTAACAATTCAACAAAATAAAAAAGAAGGCTGTTCCAAAATAACTTTTTGGACAGCCTTCTTCTAGTTATTCACCTGACCTAGCTTTCCTTCCCGGACGTTTCACACCAGTCGTTTCTGTTGAATAGGAAGCTTCAATTATAGCCGTTGGATCTACAGAGAGAACGAGATCTTTCATTTTCGGATAAATGAATCGGTTTGTAATGCAATAAATGATTCTCTTATGCTCCCCTAAAAAACCACCTTCTCCATGTAGATACGTAACAGATAGTTGCAATTCTTTCATAAGTAAATCGCCTATTTCTTTATTCTTACCAGAAATAATCATAACGCTCTTACCTTGATTAATACCGTCTAGTATAAAATCAATCATCTTCGTAACAATATAGAAAATTGCTAACGAGAACATCGCTTGTTCGATTGAAAATAAAATAGCAACAAAAATGAAAATAACTGCATTTACTGCAAGTAAAAATGTACTAATCGGTACATTAAAGTGTTTATTCATCCAAACTGCTAACATTTCCGAACCGTCAATCGCTCCACCCATTTTAACAACAATCCCAACACCAATTCCAAACAGTACTCCACCATAAAGTACAATTAATAACTCAGAAGTCGTAATTGCTGGAAATGGTTTTAAATAAATTAATCCGAGTGTTGTAACTACATTCGCATAAGATGTACGGATAAAAAATTTCTTTCCCATTACTTTTGCAGTAAATAATAAAATTGGGATATTAATTCCTAAGAACACACCATAAAGCGGCAATCCTGCGACTTTATTTGCCATAATAGCAATAGCCGTTACCCCGCCATCTACTAATCCATTAGGTGCTAAAATAAGCTCTAATGAACCTGCTACTATAATTGAGCCAATTGTTAATAATACGTATTCAAATACTTTCTTCATTCATTACCCCCAAAACTTATATATTTTCTTAGTATTATTTTAACGTAATTTTACTACTAATTCAAAGGTATCGATTTATATACAGAAAAGTTTCTCCTTTATCGCTATTTTTATGTAACACATGTAACACGTAATACTAAAAACACACTTACAAATTAAAAGTAAGTGTGTTTTTAACATCTATTTAATCTTTACGTACGGCTTCATTTTTAATTTAAATATTTCCTCAACTGCCCTTTGATATCCACCAGCATTTCTAAGCGATTCTCCCACTTTACGACTATTTTCCTTAAACGTCACATCATCCATTACTTTCTTTACAGTCTCACGTAACAATTCAGAAGTTAACTCGTTACGATTAAGTGTTATGCCTGCCCCTACTTCAGTCAATCGTTTTGCAACGAATGGCTGATCTCCTGTTACCGGAATTACAACTAATGGAACACCGTAATATAACGCTTCACTCGAACTATTCATACCACCATGTGTCACGAATACATCAGCATGCTGTAAAACTTCTAATTGCGGGACATAATTATACAATTTAAAGTTTTTCGGGATATTTTTAAATTGACTTATATTTATCTTCTTGCCAACGACTAATACGACTGTCGCATCTACATCTTTAAACGCTTCAAAACATTTTTCATACAAAGCAGGTTGTTCATTAAAAACTGTTCCCATAGAAATGAAAATCACTTTTTCATTTTTTAAATCTTCGGTAGGAAAACTCCCCACTTCTTTTCGAGTAGCAATTGATGGACCTACAAATTTATACGATTCATCAAATACATCTGAACGCGGCTGATATTCTTTTGAAGTATATACAATCGTAATATCACCAGGATGGTTCATAATATCATACATACTATTACATTTCATTCCATACTGCTTATTCCATCTTTCCATTCCCGCTAAACAAGATTGATATAATGGATCCATTTCATCTACTTGTCTCGATTCTTGCCCATCATGAAAATTAATGTACTGATTAACAGCAAACGTTGTACAGGATGAAACGCTTGGTAATTGTAACATATTCGCTATAATACGTCCTACTGGAAAATGATTATCATATATTAAATAATCATATTTTTCCTCTTTTGTTTCTTCTACAATTTGAGTAACAATACGCTCTGATGCTTCAATCATATGAGATAGCATCGTCAAAGGGCTCCCACCTTCATTTACTCGTTCCATAATATTAATTTGAGAGAGAAAATTCTCAAACACTCGGAATTCCGCACCTGTTGCTTCAACCTTCTTTCTATAATCTTCAATACAATAAGAAACAACTGTTTCCCCTCGCTGAATTAACTCACTTACAACAGCTAAAGTCGGATTAATATGACCTTCCCCAGGAAAATTTATTACGAGTACATTTGCCATAACATTCTCTCCTATCCAATTAATATAATAAAATTAACAATTAATTATATTAATTAATTTAAGTCTATTATAAATGAATGCATTCTACTTCTTCATGCTTTTCTCTTCATTTTATTATTGAGAAATATTTTCTATAGTCTACATTATTGTGATTCACAATCTTATAAATGAATGCTTAATTTTACTTTTACTCTTCATAGATTTAAAGATACGAGTCTTACATTCAAGTATTACCACTATTATTTTTAGACAATTCATACAAAAATAGAGAAATATAATATTTTTAATGAGTTTTCACTATAAATGTAAGTATGCTGTCTATCTTTTTATCTTTATCCTCATAACACATCATCTGTTATATAATGAATTTATGGAATTTACAGAAAAAGGAGTCTTTTCATGTTACAACAACTATTCAATTCACCTATTCTATCCGTTCAAGCCTTGCACCCAGGTTATGAAGATCATGCAAGTGATGTTTTTCTCGTTCAAACAGAAGATACAGAAGTTATCGTTCGTGCTTCTAAAATGAATGAAGAACCAAATAATGATTTTTGGTGGGGATGTAAAAATCTATTTGGAATTGATCCAAGGAACGTCCATCATTTAGAAACTGTACATACATTGCTGCAAGAACATACGAATCTTCCTATCCCAACAATATTAGAAAAACATGTTTTAAATAGCCGTGAATTTGTGGTGGTCGAAAAGTTAGTAGGTAACACAGTTCAATCTTTTATCGAGCAACCAGATTCTATTTTATTCAGCCTAGGAAAAGGACTTGCAGAAATACATAAATTTAAAGCCGATTTCATAGGAAATCCGTCAGGCACGTTCCAAGTTCCACTAGATGAATTCCAATCACATATTTTAAACGTGAGTAAAGAGCTTGTGAATATGTTTTATTCCGATGATGAAAGCATAAAAAATGCATTCCCTACCTTTGAATCACAACTTTCTTCCCTGTCCGTACCAAAGGAATCTACACTCGTCTTAATTGATATGGATCCTACTCAATTTTTATCTGACGGTACAACTATTACGGGTTTAGTAGATAGTGAAGCTTACGCTGTTGCTCCGCGAGAACTTGATTTTATCGGACTAGAATATGTACTTACCGAAAAAGAAGCACATGCCTTTAAAAGTGGTTACGAAACAATTATGTCTATTCCTCACTTAGAAGAATATAGACAGCCTTATCGTTATTTATACCGACTGTTATCTGTGCAAGGTAATGTGGAGTTAAAGAAATGGTTAAGTCACCCATCCTATTTTTAAATACGAATGAGAGGGAGTATACAATGGATATTCAGAAAAAGCGTTCTGTAACAGAAAGTGAAATACAGCAAATGAAGGATTTGGCTTATATTTGTGGGCAACAAGACAATCTTGATTACTCTTCAGATTTACATATCAACTTTTTAAAAAATCGAAATGAAGATTATATAAACGATTTTCTTCTTTATAACGGTACTCAATTAATTGGCGCTTTAAATATGTATGATTTCGAAAGACCAACAAAGCTTGAACTAATAGGCTTTGTACATCCTCATTTTAGAAAACAACGTTTCGGAACTATCCTTTTACAAACTGCAATGAAAGAAATACAAAATAGAGAGACAGATGAAGCTCTTCTTATTATTAATGGGGATTCTATTTCTGGGAATGAATTTGTAAAACATATGAAGTTACCATATTTATATAGTGAATATAGTATGGAGTGCAAAACAAACGAAATTCAAAAAACAACAGATAATAATATACAGCTTACTCTTGCAACTTCAGAATCACTTCTTGATCTTATTAAAATTTCTAGTAAAGCTTTTGGTGATTCAGTAGAAAATACGACTGCATGGTTACAAAAAATGATGAATTCATCTTCCCATCAAGTTTACAGTGCCCTTATTGCTGAAAAAGTGATAGGAACAATTACAGTTTCTAAACAAGAGCAATCTACTACACTATCAGGATTCGCCGTTCATCCTTCTTATCAAGGTAAAGGATACGGAAAAGATATTCTTTGTAATATAGTACATACCCTTATTCCAGAAGGAGTTTCAACAATTGAATTAGACGTCGAAACGAAAAATATCCACGCTTTAAAACTATATACACAATGTGGTTTTGAAATTAAAACGAGGCATGACTATTATAATTTAATGAATTTTTAGGTGAATACATATGTTAAAAAAACAATTTATTCTAATTATGATATTTTAGCAGACATCTATAATAAACATTGGGGACATTTTGTTGAATCCTCCTATCCAGCCTCGTTTTACAAGATGCTCTTCCCTACTCTCGTATATTAGATCTTTGTTGCGGGACTGGTCATCTCTGCCGGTGATAGTTTAATTTAGTTGAACTAAAAAGTGTGTTTCGCAAAGTTTACTCCGTATTACATAACGAGGGTATATTCGCATTTGATATGAATAAAAAAAATAAAAAAAACTGAATCGAAATGATTCAGTTTTTTCTTAATATATTTACAACTGCAGTTGTTTCGTCATTTTCTTTATAGACACGCGGAATTCTTCTATCTAGCATACATGTAACTTCATAGTTTATTGTACCTAACATATCCGCTATTTCTTCTACTGCGATATTTTCTTCACCTTGTTTACCGTAGAATACTACTTCGTCTCCTACTTGTACTGGCATCGCTTTTGAAACATCCAACATTAACTGATCCATACAAACACGGCCAATAACAGGTACTCGAACCCCGTTAATTAACGCATAGCCTTTATTAGATAATTGACGATTATAACCATCAGCATAACCAATTGGTACAGTCGCAATCCATTCTTCACCAGTTGTTACATACGTATTCCCATAACTTACACCACGATTCTTCTTCGCATGTTTAATATGAGCTACTTTTGATTTTAACGACAACGCAGGCTGTAAAGAAACGACTGAATGATCCACTTCTTTTGACGGATACATACCGTACACTCCTATTCCAACGCGTACCATATTTTGAAATGTGTTACTTAATTCCATTGATCCCGCACTATTTGAACTATGAATATATGGTATTTGAATTCCTAATTCTTTCGCTGTATTAACAGCTTTTTCAAATAAACTTGTTTGCATATTCGTATATGATTTATCGATTTCATCTGCCGTAGAGTAATGCGTAAATATCCCTACTACCTCTACATACTCCATACGGTTTAATTCTTCTAAAAATGGTTTAACTTCTTCTTCTTGTAAACCGATACGACTCATTCCTGTATCAATTTTCACTTGAATTTGTACTTTCTTTTGAAGACGGTTTGCAATTTCATTTATACCATGTAAATCTTCTACTCTATAAACAGTCATCATAACGTCATATTGAATTACATCTTCTACAGCCGCTACTGGTGTGTATCCTAAAATTAAAATCGGCACAGTAATTCCTGCTTCTCTTAATTCTATTGCTTCATCTACAAATGCAACTGCAAGTTGATGTATTCCTGCTTCAATTGCAGCTTTGGCAACTTCAACTGCCCCATGGCCATACCCATTCGCTTTTACAGCAGCCATCATCTTAATTTCTTCATCATTTACATGTTTTTTAAATTCTTTTACATTATGTTTTACAGCATTTAAGTCAATTTCTACAATTGTATCTCTTCCATATTTCAAACTCATTGGTCTAACTCCTAACTCAATAATTGCATTCCATTCTATTTCACGTTTCATATGACCTTTTACAATATAATACTTTTCATTATGCTAGTCAAACTACTAGAATTTTCGGAATTTTGAGTATGATATAATATCCTCAAGAAACTATTATATACGGAGACGAGGAGAATTACAATGTTTGTTCAATCTGCATTGCATCAACTAAAAGTTGCTATTGATACTTCTATTGATATGCTTAACCAATATAGTGAAAACGATTTAAAAATACAACCGATTCACTCAAAACGATCATTATTTGAAATGTGTGCACATCTTTCTCTTATTTGTCATGCTGATTTACTCATTTTAAATGGTATTCCAGAAAAAGAATTACATACCTTTTATATAGAACGTACCCCCGTAACAGTTGCTCACATGCAACAAACGATGATTGAAGGTTACAACCTTCTCTCTAAAACATTTCTTTCCTACTCCCAAATAGAATTAGCAGAAGTTATGACTGCCTATTGGGGTATTTCTTATTCGCGCTTTGAATGGTTACTTGAAATCGTTGCACACTTTTATCATCATCGTGGACAAATTCATATTTTATTATGCGAGCATATGAAAGATCCTCGCATTCCTTTATTTGAGTGATTTTCCACTCATTCATTAATTATAAATAGAGAAGCTACAAAACCAATAAAAAGTATCATTCCTAATTTTCCCTCCTAATTGACCTACAAGAGAAACTAAGGACGGAACGGATATAGCAATACCTATTACAAAACAGACACTCATCATTACAAGTAGAGATAGATACGAAACAAAGCCCATTGAACTTAGACTAAAAATAGCAATCAACAATCCTCCTTGAAGAACTTTCCTTACTTCAAACCTCTTTGTTAAACGACCTGCAAGTGGTGACAGCAACATACCAAACAGCCCTGTTAAGCGAAAATAAAGGATTTGTTCTGCAGTTAAATTGTAAGTAGGAGAGCTCAAATAATTCCCTAAAACAGTATACATATTAACAAAAGCCATTAATAAAACAGGATTTTTCACACTGACTAACTATTAGTTTTAAATAATGCGCAACTTCTTTAAGGCATAAGAAATTCCGCCTTCACTCGCCTTCGTTGTAACGAAATCAGCCCTTCTCTTCAACTCCTCTCCACCATTTCCCATCGCAACTCCTAATCCTACATACTGCAACATCTCAATATCATTTCCACCATCGCCAAAAGCAATGGCTTCTAATTTACTAATGTTTAAATGTTCCAATACTTTTTGAATTGCAGTTAGCTTCGATACTTTACTATCTTCCAATACATTTATAACGTAACCATGAAAACGCTCAAACGTAAGTGCTGGATATCTTTCAATGAATTTTTGAGCTTCTGTATCATCAGCATACAGACATATGCAATACATCTCATCTGATAAGTTTCTAACTTTGTCAGGATACTGCTCTAAATTTAAGGTTTCATTTAACGCTCGCATGACACGTTCATCTTTGGAAGCAATATTATTCATTGCAAATTCTTCTGTAAAGTAAGAAACACTGTGACCATGTAATTCAGCAAAATTTGAAATATCATGAACAATTTCGCTTGAAAGTACTGATTTATGTATAACTTCTTTCCCACATTTTATATGTGCACCATTTGCTGAAATAAACGTATTTATACCTAGTTCCTTAAATTGTGAGCATAAACTATATGGTCTTCCAGTTGTAACAACTACGTGAATTCCTTTATCTATTAATCTTTGTACCGCTTCTTTTGTACTTTCGTGCATGCTTCTATCAATCTCACTTAATAACGTACCGTCAACATCGAAAAATACAACTTTGTACATAAGTCTTTACATCCCGTCCAAATGATTCGTATCATTAATGAAATGCACCGTTTTTTGTTCACCCTCAATTTCAATTAAACTTATTCCCGTATCTCCCATTTTGAAATAGTAGTCCATTGAAATTGGCATTTTGAAAAATGCACGTAATAGACTATTAATTACGCCTCCATGGGCAACAATTGCAATTCGGTCATATGTATTCTCTGTCAAGATTTTAGAAAAGATTCCTTCTATTCTCATTCGAAACTCAATAAACGATTCCCCGTTTTCAAAACTATCATGAAGAAACTTTGGCTCTGGATATTTCTTTGCTTCTTCAAATGATAAGCCTGCTTGCACTCCATTATTAAACTCCATTAATTCCTCTTCTAATTGAATTGGACAACCAATTGCTTCTGCTAATGTTTCACCCGTTTCACGAGCGCGTTTTAATGTGCTTGCCCAAATGAAATCTGGTACAAAATCTTTTTTCACTTTCTGTACAAGTCTTTGTACTTGTTGTCTCCCTTTGTCAGTTAACTCAAAATCAGCTCGACCTTCATGCACATGTAAAATATCAGCTTCTGATTCTCCGTGGCGTATTAGTAGTATTTGCATGTTTCTCTCTCCCTTTATTTAACATCCATAAAATTCCATTATATCACATTTTAAGATTCCAAAATAAAAAAGGAACGGTCTCCCGTCCCTCATCCATTCACTTTTTCCGCATCATTCCAATAATATTTACTAAACGCTTCTGTTAACACATCAATTGTGTTATATAATTCATCTAACGTATTATCAACACCACCAACTTCAATTAACATCGCATTTTTCGATAAATCTTGGTTATAAACGCCATTTCCATCTTTTTTATACTTTGGAAAAATCCCTCTACTTAATCCGTAATAGTTTTCATCTAAATAACTATTGATCGCTCTTGCAATTTTTTCATTTTCAGCACGGCCTTCATTTTCCATCCCAATTATAAAATATAATCTTGCATACGATTTTCCGTTAATTACTTTTGTTGTTACTTTCTTACGCTGATCGTCACGGTGTATATCAATCGGAAACGCAATTTTATTATTTTGTGCTAATGCTTCTTTTACATATTCATGAGACGCTTTATATGACTGATACCATACCCACTTTTTACTCGCTAATAAATCACCCATATTCGTTTTATCATGAACTACCGGAATTCCTTGTCCTTCAAGTTGCTCTTTCATACGTTTCCCTAGTAAAGACACATTTACATCTGGGCTAGATGGATCAGTTGCCCCTGGTAATAATGGAAAGAAGGATTCCCAGCTATGTGTATGATAAATATATACTGCACTTTCACCTTTTTTCGCTCCGTTCTTTTTCTGAACCGGATTATTCTTTTCCGCTTCTGTAACTTTATCTTTTGCTATTTCCCGTTCTTTCGTTACTTCTTCAATCGGTACACTAGATTCATTTGGGATATTTGTCAAGTTTGTCCCTTCCCCAGCTACGATAATATTAGAATAATACTTTGACATACCAGGTACTTCTTTACCGACGAATGTTCTTAAATCTTTAATTTTCAAATCTGTCGCGATAGAGAACATTAAATTCCCAACTGACTCTCTTTTATTCTTCTTAAAATAATCAAATCCGTAATAGCGATTCTCACTTTCTATCATTTGAACAAAACCTTGCATCGATACTTTTCCAAACCATTGATTTGCATAAGTCGATTTCATTGTATGTAAAAATGACGTCAAAATCGACGCTATCATAATTACTATTAGCGCATATAAAAGGAGTAACGAAATCAGCTTCTTCCCATGTATTCGAGTTGCATAATTTTTCACTGCATCACCTTCTTTATACATGGATATGTACAAGCTTTTCAGAATATACGCACAAAAAAAGAGAAATGGTATACCATTTCTCTTCCTCACTTTTATTGTTCTTTTCCTGTATCATTTGAAGGTAGTTTCTTCGCTTGTTTTTCTTTAAATATTTCTCCAATTGCCCCAAGAGTACCAAGTGTTTCAATTGCATTAGACGGAATAAAGACTTTATTTGCTGGTCCTTTTGCAACTTCAGCTAATGACTCAAATGATTTGTAAGCAAGTATACGCTCATCCAAATTCGCTTCACGAAGCAATTCAATACGAGTTTGTTCTGCTTTTGCAATTTCTTCAATTGCTCGTGCTTCCCCTTGTGCTTCTAATTCTTTTGCTTCTTTTATACCTTCAGCTTCGCGAATACGTGCTTCTTTATCCCCTTCAGCCATCAAGATTTTACTTTGCTTTTCTCCTTCAGCGCGAAGGACTTTATCTTGTTTTGCTGCTTCAGCTTCTAAAATAATCGCACGTTTATTACGCTCAGCCTTCATTTGTTTTTCCATTGATGCTTGCACATCTTTTGGCGGGTTAATATCAACAACTTCGACACGTTCAATACGTACGCCCCATTTTTCTGTTGCTTCATCAAGCGCTAAGCGGATTTCTGTTGAAATTTTTTCACGACCAGATAACGTTTCATCCAGTTCCATTTTACCGATGATTTGACGCATCGTTGCTGAAGTAATATTACGAACACCATATTCATAGTTTGAAATACCATATGTCGCAAGTTCTGGTTCAACAATTTGATAGAAAATAATTGTATCAATTTCTACTTGAACATTATCTTTCGTAATTACCTTTTGCGGTGGTACATTCGTTTGTTGAATGCGTAAGTCATGATATACACGAACACGATCTACAATTGGTATTAAAATATTTAACCCTGGGTGCATTATACGTTGAAACTTACCAAATCTTTCAACAACCCCAACTTTTTGCTGAGGAATAATTTTAATTGTTAATGCGATAAATGTAACTACAATTAGTGCGAATATAATCGTTAACGTTAATGCTACCATATTTATTCACTCTCCTTTTTCACTTGTAATATAGTACTATGCCTCTTTATAACAACGACTTTTTCTCCAGCATCAATTGAAGAATCTGCAATAGCTGTCCAAGTATCTCCATCCACCTTCACAATACCATTCGCTTCATTTGTAATCGCTTGCATAACAATCCCTCTTTTACCAACAAGCATATCTACTGTATCAGTAAAACCTTTTGCTTCTCGAAAGTTTTTTGAAATTCTTTTCGTAAAGAATGTCAAAGTTAAACTTACAATTGCACCAACAGTAACTTGTAACAGTAGTGCATCAGGAGCAAACAAAGCAATAAGACCTCCGACAACAGCTCCAATTCCAAGCCAAAGCATGTAAAATGTAATCGACAACATCTCCGCGATAAATAAAATACCAGCTATTATAAACCAAATTACCCAAGCAGCCATATGCAACCCTCACTTTCTTTCTCATTTTCTATATGTATATGAAGAAAAGAATGGTTTATCCGCCCTTTCTTACACTTGGGCGTTTGCTACAAGCTATTGTACATATTCACTGTTACAATGATCATTAATATAATACTATATCAATATATTCTTCATTATACATGAAAATCCCTTTCAAAAAGTGACAAAAAATTAAATTCTTTAAAAATTTTAATTTTTAAATTACAATTATTACAATTACTAAATACTATTTTTTATAGAGGTGATATTCTTATTGAGAAACCTGTCACTAATCTACTATTTAGCTTCCAAAATATGCATTACTCTCGCTGACATCGTATATGTAATGATTATTACAACTCATATTTATATAGCAACTAAATCAGCTACTATTACTGCTCTTTTTCCATTATTACAAGTTATCACAAATCTAATTGCTAACATCTCTGCACCACTTATAATAAATCGTTTTCCATCTTATACGCTGTTATATACGCTCCAATGGTTGAAAACAGTCTTTTTACTATTATTAATGATTTTGTTCCCGGTCTTGTCCACAAACATTATAGCTCTATTAACTTTTATTTTTGTCATTTCATTATGTAGCGGGTGGAGTGCTCCATTATTATACGGTATTCTTCCGCGCCTTACACCGAAAGAAAAATTAGTAAAAGTAAATAGTATCTTTTCCTTTTCAACACAAATTGTGCAAGCCGTTGCTTATTCATTTACGAGTATTGTCGTTCTTCTCATTGGCGCTACTTCTACACTCATGATTAATAACATTTTAATGATTTTCGGATGCATTGCATTACATTTTTCATTACGTTCTATACATACTGAAAGAATAGCAGATTCTCCCTCTTCCAAAAGTACTGTTTTATTGGAAGGTTGGAAACTCCTATTTCAAAATCCTTCTCTCCGTACCGTTACATATATGGACTTAATCGAAACTTTCGCAGGGACAATATGGATTGGTGCTATTACGATGGCATACGTTACGACTATCCTTCATAAGGGCGAAGAATGGTGGGGATATATTAATACAAGTTATTATGTTGGCACGTTAATCGGTGGTCTATTAGCATGGAAAATGAGTTCCTATATTCAAAACAATTTAATACGATCTATGTCGATTAGCTCTCTTATATTTAGCATTCTTACATTTTTATATGGTACGACGAGCAGTGGATTTATTGCGCTTTTTCTATGTGTTCTAATGGGACCATGTTATCAAATTAGAGATATTTCCCAAACGACTGTTTTACAATCAAGTGTCGCCCCTGCTTTATTATCAAAAATGTATACCGCACATGGCGCACTTCTTTCAACAGCCTCTGGACTATCTATGCTTAGCATTGGCATTATTACTGATATGTTCGGTGTTCGTACAATTTATATCATCGCTTCTATTCTTATTTTATGTTCCGCTTGTTTATCTTTTAGTTTATTAAAATATCATAAGACAGAGCAGAACGATATTTCACTTTAATCACTAAAACAAAGAGGACAGGGATTCCTGTCCTCTTTGTTTATTCTATTCATGATAAGTTGGGGATTTTTCTATGCTTTGTCGCTTGTTCAAAAGCATAAGCTAATTTAATTAATATCCCTTCACTAAAGGCAGTGCTTGCAATGGTAATTCCAAAAGGCCTCCCGCTTTCCATATACCCTGCTGGTATTGCTATAGACGGATAACCCGCTTTCGCACATATAGTAGAACCTATATAGGAAGGAAACAGTATCGCATCAAGATTATATTTTTCCAATGCAAAATCAATGCCTTGTTCTTGAGAAAAATATATATCTTCTAATCTCGCATTTAAATATTCTGGATTTCGTAACGTATTAGGAAAATCTTTTCTTCCCTCTAACTTAGTTTGTCCATATTTTAAAGCTCTTTCTGCTATGTTTTTATTAAACTCCATTAACTGCGAAATAGAATGTACCGGAATAGTAGAAGGTAATTTAGAAAGATAGTTATCTAAACTGTGCTTCAGTTCATAAAGCGGACCCCCCCAACTCCATTCTCTATGAAAAGAAGGAATATCAATATTTTCTACTACTGTCGCTCCTTCATTACGTAATACTTGGATCGTTTCCTTAAACAAGATTTCATCATACTCACCATTTTCGTAATAATCTTTTGGTGCATCGTTAAACACACCAATCTTCGCTCCATTTAAACCATTTGCATCAAGGTAAGATGTATAATCCCGATATGCCCTACCGTCACTTTTGTGAGTAACTACATCTTTCTCATCCACTCCAGTTAAACTCCCTAGCAAAATAGTAGCATCGGTTACCGTTCTAGCAAATGGTCCAGCTGTATCTTGCGAATAAGTAAATGGAATAATTCCTCTACGACTAATTAAACCGACAGTCGGTTTAATACCTACTACAGAATTTTGAACAGCGGGGCTCAAAATAGAAGCATCGGTTTCTGTCCCAACAGATACTACTGTAAAGTTAGCAGCAACTGCTATTGCAGATCCTGTACTAGATCCGCCAACAAACATATGATCCTTGCCCGTTCCATATGGATTGATTGTTTGACCACCTCTTGCACTATATCCAGCCCACATTTCAAAAGACATTGCATTTGCTAATTCTGTCATATTCGTTTTTCCTATTATCACTGCCCCTGCTTCTCGCAGTTTAGTAACGAGAAATGCATCTTCACTGCTTATATTTTGTTCTAGAGCTATTGTACCTGCACTTGTATGCATGAAGTCATTCGTTTCAATATTATCCTTAAGCAAAACAGGTATTCCATGCAATGGTCCCCTTACGCCGTTTGTCTTTCTTTCATAATCTAACGCTTCTGCAATAAAAATAGCATCTGGATTGATTTCTAAAATTGAATTGATTTTCGGCCCGTCTTGATCATACTTTGCGATTCTATAGAGATAATACATCACTAGCTCTTTTGAAGTTAGCTTTCCAGATTCCATTTCATTTTGAATATCTTGAATTGTTAATTCCTTTTTTAAGATTGAATTAAACTGAATTTCCATTTATATTCTCCCTTATATGAACTTTTTTAACATATACCTCTTACTTTTTCATCTCAACACATCCTAAATTAATATCCCTTTAAAGAAATTCAATACTCTTATTTAAACACCTTTAATTTCCCGAAAAATAAAAAAAGTCTGAAACGGATTAACCTTCGCTTCAGACTCTTACATTACTGTGCGTATACTTCATCTAATAAATGTAAAAACTCACCTTGTTTCCCAGCTAATTCAGGGCATTTTGCAATATCAACCCATTCATAGCAAAATACTAATCCTTTATCTTCCTCACCAGCACTTACAATATGTTCCCAAGTATCCTTTACATCTGTTAGTAAAGTTACATGGAAAAAGTGGCGTTTTTCATACTCCTGCTTTTCTTTCATATGTATAATGTAATCTGCTAAAAAACGCTCTATGCATAAATGACGCAATCCGGATTCTTCCTGTACTTCACGCAATATAGCAGCTTCTAACGTTTCACCTTCATCAACCGTCCCCCCTGGCACTTGAATACCAGCTTCATGTATATCACGATGTTTAAAAACAAGTAATTGCATAACCCCCTCTTTTTCTCTTGTAATATATGCATGTACTTTTTTCTTATATAACATCGTCATTGTACATCTCTCCCCTCAATTGTTCACTCTGTTACTTCTTCAAGCGTCAGTTGATTATCATACAAATATGTAGCTTGTGGATTTCCCACATACCTTACGTGCCATGGTTCATACCGATAGCCCGTAATCGTTTCTTTCGCTTTTGTGTATCGAACCACAAAACCAAATTTATGGGCATTTTCAGAAAGCCACTGACCTTCTTTCGTTTCCCCAAAAACTGTCTCTAACTGAAATTTAGCAGATTGAGACGTAATATCCATAGCTAGTCCAGTTTGATGCTCACTTGTGCCAGGAACCGCGCTAGACATTGCTGTTTTTGCTTCCCCGTCTTGTTTTTTATACATCGTATTTAATGCTTTTTGTCGATCAAAAGATCTAAATCCAGAAACTGCAAAAAGAAAAATACGCTCGTTGTCAGCCTGCTGAAACATATCCTCAAGCGCCCTCGCTGCCTCTTTTCTCATCTTTTTCTTTTCTTGATCACCTTCACTAGAGTAGCGCACTTTCGGAATAACTAAATCTGGCGGTCTATACCCATCTGGTAAACGCCTACTTTTATTTACAAGTACAAGCATTGAATTCGGATTATTAATTACCGCAATATCCCCATCCATATTAGCAATCGTTTCTTTCGCTTTCGGAAATATGCTATTTACACTTACTTCCCGCGCCTGCTTATCCTTATACATTTTATAATTGATTCCTGCTACTCCAATAATAATTATTGCAGCTACAATACCAAGTAGTGCCCATCTTTTTTTCATATAACGACCTCTTATTTTAATAATTTGGCCATTTCATACTCATCGATGCCCTTTCCATCGATAATAAGAGCAGCTTTTTTGACACCTTCTTTCTCAAATCCAGCTTTTTTATATAGTGCCTGAGCTCTTGTATTGTGGGCCATTACTGTTAATTCTAAACGCCATACATCATGTAATTTTGCCCACTTCTCAACCTCTTTAAACAATCTCGTCCCAATACCTCGCCCGTTATACTCTTGCAAAATACCAATTACAATGGTTGCCACATGCCTCTTTCTTTGAATGTTATTTCCGTTCACTAATATAAAACCTACTATCCTCTCATCTTCAACTGCTACAAATATTGTTGCATATTCATTTTCTATAAAGCGATGGATCATTTTTTCTTGTTGCTCAGCTGTAGTTTTTCTTTCTCCTGGTTCATATAACATAAACTTCGTTTCTTCATCTAATTGCTTACTTAATTGCAAAAATGATGATGCATCTTCTATTTCGATCTCCCTAATCACTTCAATCACCCTACCAGTTTCATAATAAAAAGTTTTCCTTATAAAAAGATTTTCTCTACTTTCCTGAAAATCCCTTTGTAAATCTCCTGCTATAAATTGACAAATTTCGATATTACTATAACAACGACAAATTATGTCTATTCTGTGACCTCTCATCATTACAAAGAAAAAACGCAAGCATTACACTTACGTTTTTTCAAAAATACTGTGAATTCCTCCTCATCAGGTGAGGTCTCTCACCAATTTAAATTTCACTTTATCCATTCACTTTTTCTGCCTGCCAAAAATATTCACCAAATGCTTTAGCAAGTGCATCAATTGATCGATTCAATTCTTCCTCCGTATTATCTACACCACCAACTTCTATTAATATCGCTTGTCCTGATAGGTCTTGATTATAGATTCCATTTCCTGTCTGGAACCCTTTTTGAATGACCCCACGGCTCACTCCTGGATATTTCTTATTAATCGCCTCATGTAAAGCTGTCGCTAATTGTAAGTTTTTTTCATAGTTTTTATTTCCTTTCCCTACTACAAATGCAAGCTTTGCATATGATTTATCTCCAATTGTTTTTGTCGTTACATTCTTTCGGGCACTATCACGATGCAAATCAAAAAAGTATTGAAGATCTTTATTTCCAGCCATAGCTTGCTGCACAATTTCTCGTGACATTTTATACGAACTATTACTGTTTAAACCTTTACTTATTAACTTTTGACCAACATCACTCTTATCGTTAGTAGCTCCAATCCCTTCACCTTCTAGTTGTTCACGGAAACGGTCTCCTAATATAGAAATATTCGACACAGAACTCGTTGCTTTATTCGGATTCGGGTCATTCGTTAAGTTAAGTAAAGGTAAATAAGATTCCCAGCTATGTGTATGATAAATAAACGCAACTTGTCTCTTCCCAGTTGTTTGGGACGGCTGTTTTTTCTCTTTATTCGTATCTTGTTTAGGTGCTTGTCCAGTTCCACTAGTCCGTTCCTTCACTACTTCTTCAAGAGGAACACTCGACTCTATCGGTAAGTTAGAATAATTTGTACCCTCACCCGCAATAACAATTTCTGTATCGTACTTACCAAATCCCGGGAGCTCTTTCCCGACAAAACTGCGTACATCATTAAAGCGAATATTTGTAGCCATAGAAAAGAGAAAAGAAGAAATTGAAAAATCTTGATTCAAATTTCGATACTCCTGTGTAAAATAATGATTCTCTTTTCCAAGTACATACATGTAACCATTCATCGATAACTCATTTAACCAATTATATAAATACGTTGACTTTGTCTCTTTCATAGAGGTTACCATCAGACTAATAAGAAAAAAAGTCGCTAGCACTGTAGTAATAACAAATAAAACTAACTTACGCATATTTGTAAACTTCATAAAAAAAAAGCCCCGATTCATACTATCACCTCTCTATTTCAAGTTATGTACAAGCCCTAGAGAATAGACCGTTAAAATTTCGGCTATATTGTTAATGAGGTGAAATGAATTGAAGCTATTAATAGGAATATTACCAATCGCTCTATCATTCATTTTTTATTTGTCCGCTAAGCAACCAAAAATCTCTATTGTGCTACATATTTCTGCGTACTTGGCACTATATGTACTCGGTACAATTATTTCCATTAATATATACGATGTTTTAATACAAGATTTAGTTTTCATGACGAGCATTCATGGAATTTTACTGAATCCATTTTTCCTTATTGCAGGAGCGTATATAGGAACATACACTTTGTACCTACTTTTGTCTCACATTATTATGAAAATAAAAAATGGAGCGTAATGAAATGCAACCACCATTTATCTGTCATACATGCAAAAAAAGAATTGTAAGAAAGAAAGATCTTATTACCGCCACATGGTACTTCCGCTTTTATTTATTTCACAGTGATTGTTTTAAACGACAGCAAGTGTTCATCTCACGATTTCTCCCTGTGAATACACTTTTCAATTTCTTTCTTATTATATATGGACTTATTTTTGGCAGTATTCTTATGATTACAGAACCATCTATTATTTGGCTGGCTTTTTTTTCCATTTTTTATCGGTTTCTTTCTTATTATTATGTTGAACGTTTTTTCCCTACATAACGCGCAGACTGATCTCTCGGAATACTTAAACATTCCCACTCATTTTCTTTTAACATCTTCCCAATGTAAATAATCTGACCAATATGCAATGCATAATGAGAAATTTGCCTTTCAATTGCTTGCATGACAGTATGTGCTTCACCACGAATGTATACCGTCTTCAATAAGTGTTCCGGCGTTAAAGTATTTATCGTATTAAAAACATATTTCCATCCTTCTTGCCAAGCTATAAGGGCTTCTTCTTTTGAATGATAGCATCCCTCAAATTCACCATCTCGATTACGATCTGTTTTTTCACCATCAGACGTTAAAAAATCCGTCCATCTAGAACGCATATTACCGTGCAGATGCTTAATAATAATCGCTATACTATTTGTTTCTTCATGAGAAGACCATTGTATTTGTTCATATGATAATTGAGAAAGTGCCCGTTCTCCTTGTTTCTTTATTGCTTTAAAGTTCGAAATCGCACATTGTAAATATTCTCGTCCGATATCCATATTAGTCCCTACCTTCACCCTAGCTAATTTTCGTTCCATTTGGCAATTCCATATTAGGCTGAAGCAACACAACATCATCAGCTTCAGGAACGCCGCCAAGCACAAGCACTTCTGATTTGAATCCAGCTACACGCTTTGATGGAAAGTTTACAACAGCAACGATTTGTTGACCGATTAACTCTTCTGGCCTATACCTTTTCGTAATTTGAGCACTTGACTGCTTTATCCCGATTTCTCCAAAATCTATTGCTAGTTTAATCGCTGGTACTCTCACTTCTTTAAATTCCTCTGCATGTATTACAGTTCCAATTCTCAAATCCAAATTTAAAAAATCTTCAAAATTAGCCATTTATCATTCCCCCCAATTATTACTTAGACAAAATACAAAAATCCCCTTCAAAAAAAGAAAGGTGCCTAAGCACCTTTCTTTTGTAATTCACTTGATTCATTTGATTTATAGAAGAAGAAACCAAGAATCCCGCCAATACATGATGGAATTAACCATCCGATTCCTTCGTTATATAACGGTAACATTTGTAGCACATTAGAAATCGCGTCAATTTTAATTTTCGCACTTTCTAAACCGTTAAAGAAACTAATTAACAATGCACCTAAAATAGCTCCAATATAAATTGTATTACGCTTCCCAATCCACTTATGGAAATACGAAAGTACGATTAATACAATTGCAACTGGATAAATGATCATTAACACAGGTAATGTTACTGCGATTAATTGTGTTAAACCTAGGTTAGATACAATTAAACTAAATACACATACCATTGTTACAATCGTTTTATGCGAAAGTTTTGGGAATAAGTTTGTAAAGAAACCTGCACACGCAGATGTTAACCCAACAGAAGTTGTTAAACAAGCGAGTATAATAACAAGCCCTAATAAAATTTTACCACTCGTCCCATATAGCTCATTTACAACATTCGTTAAAATAAGGCCACCGTTTTCTGAGATACCAAGTGATGTACTTGTTGAACCAAGATAAGCAAGTGATAAATAAATTAACGTTAAACCAAGTACAGCAATAATACCTGATACTACTGTTATTTTTGCAATTTGACTACTCTCTTTTATCCCTTTAGAGCGGATAACTTGTACAACGACAATTCCGAATACGAGCGCGCTAATTGCATCCATCGTTAAATATCCTTGAATAAATCCACCAAAGAAAGCATTTTCTTTGTAAGCAGCTAACGGCGCAGCTGGCTCTCCAATTGGATCAATAATTGCCTTTCCGACAATAACAGCGACAATTAATACTAATAATGGTGTAAGAAACTTTCCGAACCAATCCACTAATTTAGATGGATTTAATGATAAATACCACGTTATTCCGAAGAAAACTATCGTGAAAAGAAATAGCATGTACCACTCTGAAACCATTACCTCTGATAAAAACGGCTTCATACCCATTTCAAACGAAACAGCTCCAGTACGAGGAATCGCGAAAAATGGTCCAATTGCTAAATAACTAATCAATGGGAAAATAAACGCAAATATAGGGTGGACTCTAGAAGATAGCGCTTTCAAGTCCCCCTCTACAAACGCGACAGCTGTTACAGCTAGTAGGGGTAATCCGACTCCCGTTACAAGGAATCCTATTGTAGCAATCCAAACATTCTCTCCTGCTTGTTGACCTAAAACTGGCGGAAAAATTAAATTTCCTGCTCCTAAAAATAATGCAAATAGCATTAAACCAATTGCTACCGTATCACCTGGCCTTAAACGTCCCTTCATGCTCTTCATTTGCATAGCACTTTTTCATTGTTTATCTCTATATTTTACAATATGCTATGCATCCTCCTCTCTGCTCAAGATGATAAAATATGCCCCTTACAAAGCAGTGTCTTTCTCCATAATTTCTCCATTCCCCTTATTTTTACTCTAATCATTAATACAATTGTTATTTTGAATTTTGATTTTTTTGAATTTTTAAATCATTAGAGTGTTATTACGTGGAGTATAGTTGTCAGACCTCTTTGTTTTTATCACACATATAGTAACATATTTAGTTGCAAAATAAAAACATATTTTCAAATTGATTTTTTTGAAAATCAAAATTATCTACATTTTTTATTCTCTTACACAAATATTGTTACAATCTCACTTATTACCCTATCGTTATTTCCAAATAACTTTACACACGTAACATAACAAAAGCCATCCATAAAGATGGCTTTTGTTATGTTACTCTATCGTTTCAACTTCACGTGGATTTTTCATCTCTTCCACATACACAACTCTAAATCCGTGATCTTCTAAATCTTTCAATAATGTCTCTAATTCACCGTCGTTAAACTCTTCTCCTAATGTAAACATAATTCTACGAACTAATAAGGCATCATTATCAAAAGTCATCAAACTTTGAATACCAGTGTATTTCTTTAAAACTGTCGATAACTTTTGGATTGCTCCATTATAGTCTTGCGTTCCAATCATGACAGAGTATTTACTAGAGTGAACGCCCCATGCATCCTCTAATAACTCAAAAACTTTTTTATGTGTTAAAATTCCAAGGAAAACCCCTTTTTCGTCAACTACTGATAAATAAGGCAATTTTTTTATTGTAAAAAATACTTTAAAGAAAGATGAATCTTCTCTCACAAATCCTTCTTTATCGTTTAATAATTGTATTACACTCTCATCAAGTGATCCTTTATATTCTAAAATATCTACTTTATATATATTCCCTAAAAATTTCTCTTTTTTTTCATCTAAAACTGGTACACAACGATACCCCGTTTTATTTAAATGCTCTAACGCTTCCCCAATCGTAATCGAACTTGAGCACAGTAAAACTTCCCTTTTCGGCACGTAATTCCCTTTAATCCTCATAAAAAGCCTCCTTATGTTAAAATACTTTCTGTGCCATAACTATATTATATTTTCAGAAAAAAATAAATAATTTATTTTATTTTTCTGAAAATTATTCATTTTCTTGTCATAATTTATTCATGAATCCTTCACTTGTATATTTTTGCTATCAAATCTTCTCTCTGAATTACTAAATGAAAAATATATTGTAACTTCTTTCAAAAAAAGCTAAAATAAGAATAAGAATTTTCTGAATATTCTAAGAGTAGGTGGTTATATGTCCTTATTACGCTCACATATATGTAAATTTATAATTGGTGTTATTGTTATTTTTGCCATAAGTCCTATTCCAGCTCTTTTTACTACACACAATTACTCTTATCAAAATGGATTTATTAGCATTTTTCAAAACTTCGCACAGCTTTCTTCTATATCAATTCCAAAGGTTGATTGGATGCATGAATCTATCTTTTTCTCAGCAAACCAAATGATACATACTTCTAATCATTTAACACCATTATTCCCTTACATATGGGAAATATATTTTATATCGATTGTTCGTTTTACTTTTACCCTTGCGATCGGATTTTTCATAAGTTTGGGTATCGGCCATTTATTTTTCAAAGTACCTAACTCGTTTAAAAAGTTTACTACTGTATTGAAATGGATACCTTACTCTTTTTGCACTGTAGTATTACAATGTTCAGTCTTATTACTACTTCTATACATCGCACAATTTATAAACCTTCCTTACTACTCATCATTTATCATCGTATGTAGTACTTCCATGATTATCGTTATGCAAGCAGTAAAAAAATGGATTCCTTTCTTAAAAAACACAAATGAATATGAAATAAAACATGATTCTTTTCTTGTAGACACATTGTTTTTAGCGCTTACTTCAAATCATAAATCAATTTTAGGTTCCATTATTCTTTCATTCGTTTTTATGGAATGCGTTTTTCATGCAAATGGCCTGTTACAATTTATCGTTCAATTTGGCGGAAATTCACCCATAATTGTTACAATCGGCTTATTACTACTCTATATCCCATATAGCATACTTTCTTTCCTTCAAACACTATGGACCACAAACTACTCCAAGCAACAGTCATACACTTTAACGAGAAGTGTTCCAAAACCTTAATTTAAAATAACCCTCTATAATCTAAAAGTAGGGGGTTATTCCTTTTGTATAGCGGACAAAATAACAGCAAATTCAAAAACTATTACAGAAACATACCAATATTTACCCTTTTCCTTTGACTATTCTTTTCATTTGGATTTATTATAAAAGTATAACATAATTGCAGGAGGTGACATCTTTATTCCAAACCTTGGAATGGAGAACACGCTTGGACATATTAAATATTTTTCTCATCTTTGTACTTATTCTTATTTCTGGCTTTTTCGTTGCATCAGAATTCGCTGTTGTAAAAGTACGAAAAAGTCGAATTGACCAACTTGCAAATGAAGGTAATAAACAAGCTTTAGCTGCAAGAAGCGTCCTATCTAATTTAGATGTTTATTTATCAGCTTGTCAGCTCGGAATTACAATCACTTCTTTAGGACTTGGTTGGCTTGGTGAACCGACTGTGGAACATATACTACGACCGCTCTTTGAAAAAATTAATATTACTGGAACAATGGCTAACACTTTATCTTTTGTTATTGCTTTTAGTGTTATTACATTTTTCCACGTTGTATTAGGTGAATTAGTTCCAAAGTCTTTCGCAATTCAAAAAGCAGAAGCAATCACACTCAAATTTGCAAGACCGCTTATTTTATTTGATAAAATTATGTATCCATTCATTTGGCTACTCAATAGTACAGCTATATTTTTCACAAAACTACTCGGATTAGAACCTGCGAAGGAAAGTGAACTTGCTCATTCTGAAGAGGAATTGCGACTCATTTTAGGTGAAAGTTTTAAAAGCGGTGAAATAAACCAAACCGAATATAAATATGTAAATAACATTTTTGAATTTGATGATCGAGTTGCGAAAGAAATTATGGTTCCTCGTACCGAAATGATTTGCTTGTCTACTGAAAATACGTTAGAAGAAAATATGGATATCGTCGCTACTGAAAAATATACACGCTATCCAATCATTGAAAAAGATAAAGATGATATCATCGGGATGATCAATACGAAAGAAGTATTCCATGATCAAACGAAAGGTATTTATAAACCACTTGAATCTTATATACATCCTGTTCTAACTGTATTTGAAACAGTTCCAATTCGTAAAACGTTAGTCCACCTTCAAAAAAATCGCGTTCAGATGGCAATCGTTATGGATGAATATGGTGGTACTGCGGGACTTTTAACGATGGAAGATATTCTTGAAGAAATCATTGGAGAAATTCAAGATGAATTCGATGCTGATGAATCACCTATGATTGAAAAGCGTACACCTAAGCTTACTGTTTTAGATGGAAAAGTGCTTATTTCTGAAGTAAATGATATGTTTGGCCTACATATTGATGATAGTGATTTAGATACAATCGGAGGATGGCTTCTCTCTCAAGCAGTTGACTTAAATATTGAAGCTGGCTATTCCATTGAATATGCTGGTTTTCAATTTAAAGTATTAGAACTTGATGGACATCAAGTCAAAAAAGTTGCTGTACATAAACTAGATATTAAAAAGGAGCTATAAAGTGACTGTTTTATTAACAATTTGTATCATTGCCTGTTTCATTGTTTCATTTCTTGCATTTATTTATCCAATTATCCCTGGCATACTAGCTGTATGGGCTGGATATTTGATTTACCATTTCGGTATAAATGGAGGAGAATTAACAACTTCTTTTTGGATTATTCAAGTCATTTTCACTTTTTTCATTTTCGTTGCTGATTTTATTGCAAATGGATATTTCTTAAAAAAATACGGTAGTTCTAAATGGGGCGAACGTGTCGGAATGATTTCTATCATTGTCGGATCGTTCTTCTTCCCACCATTCGGACTTATTATCATACCGTTCTTATCAGTATTTATAACCGAACTAGTACATAAAAAAGCGCCAAAAGATGCCTTTCTAGTTGGAGTCGCTACTGTAGTTGGTTTTTTAAGCAGTACAGTAGCGAAAGCAATTCTCCAAATCATTATGATTATCATCTTCGTATGTTATATCATCTTTTAACCATCCTGACTTCGGGATGGTTTTTTAATATGCAATACCTACTCGACTATTTTCATATATGTTTTTCTTACATAGATCCCATGCAAAGTGTGCTGTATCACCCACTGTAATTTTCACTCCACCTTCTGGCAGTATATCTCTTTCAGTTCGATATACCTCTGTCACATCACCGTCTATTAAATGTGTCGGACAAACGACGGTCCAATATAGATTACTATTACTAAGTGCCTCATATGCAGCTAAATGATCTTCCGCTGCCGTTGTCGTTTTCCTTTTTGATTCCGTTGATTGAAAACGATATAAATTTAGATCTGTTCTTGCTTGTAAAATACCAGCTGTTCCTATTGTTATGATCCTACGAACCCCTTCTTCTTCCATTTGCTTAATAATTTGTGGCATACTCTTCGCTAATGTTCCATTTTGATCCGTTCCAAGTGCACTAATTACTATATCGCTTCCTTTTATCACTTTATTTATATCATTTTCGTTCAATACATTACCTTCTATCACTCGTAACCTTTCATGTTGTATTTCTATTCTATTTAAATCACGCGCTAATGCAGTCACTTCAGCTGAATCCTTTAATGCTAAATTAATTATGTTTGAACCTACTCGTCCTGTTGCTCCCAATATACATACTTTCATTTGTTTTCCCCCTCTTTCATTCTCTTTCTATTTTTCAATAATCTCAATCAATTTACAACAAAAAAGCTTCCTCATATATAAGAGGAAGCTTTATTATTACTTTATTTCTTTTCTTTAGAATCAGTAGACTTCTCGGTTCCGCTTGTTTCTTTATCCTTTTTGTCTTCTTGTTGTGTTGTTGTGTCGTCTTCTTTCTTCTTGTCCTCACCTTTACTACAACCTACCATTAATAAAGAACTTGCAAGTGCCATAGCAGTTAATGATTTAACCCATTTGTTCATTTGCGTTTCCTCCTTGTGATAGAATATGTACAACCTCATATTACTCTCTATTTTTAAAGGAGAGATTGAAAAACAGTAAATATACGGTAAATTTTTGTAAATCTTCTGATAACAAAAACCTAATTTTAATTTATATATTTCATTTCCAATCGATACACAATAAAACTAGTTTTTTTCTCTCAATGGACGTAAAAAAACTAAGGCGCATACCATTCCGCCTTAGTTTCTCATGCAAACTTTTCATTTTCATATAGATGTGTAATCTTATATTCCTTCTTCATAACATATTGCCACACACTATAAGCATAACGGTTCATTTTCAAGAAACAATTTTCCAAAAATGAGCGAAACTCTGGATTAGCAACTTCCACTGCAACTTGAGCAAACTTTAAAGCTAACCGTTTTAAATGCGAAATATAACAAGTTGCAATATAAATATCTCCTGTATATTTACTATCGGTTTCCTTTTCCATTTCATGAAAATGAAATGCAATCGGTTCACAAGTTATATGCTGTACATTCTCTCCTTCTTGAAAATTCACTTGTTCATTATAAGCTTGCAACATATATGGTAAGTGATGCTGTAATAGCTCCTTTAATTCTCCGTCTCTTACTTCTCCTGTATACTCCCCAACCTTATTTATAAGCATATAACTATACCTCATTAATTCTTTCATACAATCCATGAAAGTGCCTCCCTTCTTTTTGTCTATATGCTATAAATATGATGCTATAACATTTGCTATTCTTGCTAAAAACCAATCCCATTTACTTATTTTCTCAAAATCTTCTTCCGAAAATCTTTTTGATTTATGAAAGTCTTCTTTTAATCGGTTCCATACGTCCGCTGTTACTCCCTTATCATAGATAATACAATTAGACTCCGTATTTAAATAAAAACTTCTATTATCAAAGTTTGCGGTACCAATATCAACAATTTCCCCATCAATGATTGTTACTTTCCCATGAAAAAAACCATTCTGATATTGATAAATCTCCGCTCCAGCATGTAACATATCTTTCAAATATGGATAGGCAGCTTGTTTTAACAATATGGCATCACTTTTAAATGGCACGAGAATTTTCACATTAACACCACGATTTAATGCAGCTTTTAACTCTTTCACCATTTCTTTACTTGGTACAAAATATGGTGTAGCGATAATTAAAGACTTTTTAGCCTGCTTTAATAGTGCTCCATATTTTTCCCATAAGCCTTTTCCATTTGAAAATAAATATTGATATTTCACATTCCCTAATGTAGGTATACTTTCATGTATAGGCATTTTTTCTCCTGTATCTTCTTTCCAATCTTCGGCGAATTTTCTTTCCATATCCGCTGCACCCTCACCATGGATGCGCACGTGATAATCACGCCATGGCCCAAACTTTGGATCTTGTCCAAGGTACTCCTTTCCGATATTAAAGCCACCGACGTATGATACCTTTCCATCTATCGTAACAATACGTCTATGATTCCGTTGATGCAAAGAATAGAACAAATTTTTCAGCTTCGGTTTTTTACTAAATGTAAACTTCACATCGTTTTCCTTTAATCGGCTAATTACCTTTTTCTTCAGCTTATATCCACCTATCCGATCGACTGACAATTTCACTTCTACTCCGCTAGATGCTTTTTTCTCTAATAACTGTAAAAACTCTTCGCTTATTTCATCTTTTCCTACAATATAAAAATGGATATATATATACTTTTCTGCATCGTTTATATCCTCAAATAATTTTCTATATAACTCTTCACCGTTCGTATATAGCTGAAATTCACCTAATCGAACTTTTCCTAATTCATATTCACTAGCCATTTCCTTCCCCATTTCCACATCGATGTTCATCCAAATGAATACACCTATTAAACAAAGGATTATAGCGAAAAAGCGCTTCATGGATAAATTCCTTTCTCCACTTACTGTTATTTCTATATCTTCCCTTTTTTATTACATTATCATTCAAGAAAATATGTCATTGCATGATATATGTCCATATCAAACAATAGCTCATTTGCATATTGTATGTTGTATCTTAAAATAAAAGGAGGAAATAACAATGGGCTTCGCACATGGTAATGGATTTGCGCTATTAGTCGTATTATTTATCCTCTTAATCATCGTCGGTGCTGCTTGCTTCTGCTAAGTAGCTACTGTCATATGATATGTGGATGAAAAAACTATAAAAGCGGACACCTATTTTTAGGTGTCCGCTTTTCATTTTAAAACCATTTCCGACTGCTATAGTAACTTAAATGGCTAAATATTCATCTCAAAAGGTTAACAATGTGGCTACTTTCTTACTCTCTGCCTTACGTATATGACGCTGTTCTGCACGTAACACAGCAATACGATGTAATTCTTTCTCTTCTTCTGTTTCAGGGATAACACGCGGTACTGGAACTGGATTATTTTCCTTACTAAGTGCCACAAAAGTAACGAATGACGTTGCCGCTATACGCTTCTCACCTGAAATTAAATCTTCAGCTACTACCTTCACAAACACTTCCATCGAAGTTCTTCCCGTCCAAATTACGAAAGATTCATAACTAACACAATCTGAAGAACGAACAGGATGTAAGAAATCGACCCAGTCCATAGATGCTGTGACACATTCCTTTCTCGAATGTCTGGATGCTGAAATAGAAGCAACCATATCCATCTCCGCTAATATCTTCCCACCAAATAGCGTGTTATGATCATTTAAATCTGTTGGGAATACTCGGCTCGTTTTGAACACCCTTGACTCATTGGCTGTTTTCCCCTTTACTTCTGTCATTGTTATCACCCCTTTAATGATTTATCCCTAATATTTCAATAATCACTATACTGAATGAACTACACGTTTAATATTAACAACATTCAGAACTTTTAGTCCACAAAAAAGAACCGATTTTATCAATCGGCTCCTCTAAATACATATTGTTCTTTCGGCTGTTCAACTTTATTCCATTTTGTTACTTCTAATACAGGAATATTCGCATGAAACGGCTGATAAAACTCAGTAGTTATCTCTCCTTCTACTTGAATCCAGTCATCATTATTCCACTCTACGCCTTCTGGCTTTTTCACTAACATACCATACACACCAGAATCTGCTACGCAATGTATAATACCGAAACGGAATAAGAAGTATTGTTCTTTTTTAGAAGAATCATCCCTAAAAACAAACCCTTTAAAAGATAATTTTTTCCCAGTAAACTCGCCAGGATAATTATAAATTGTTTCCATACCCTTTAGGAAGTCTTCATCTTTCAAATTAATATTGTCTTTCGTAACAAACTCTTTCTTCCCTTTTTCCATTACACCACGGTATCCTTCTTTCCCGTAATAAATGCTCGTATCAGGTCTTAGAAATTGTCTTGTCATAAATGGATCCTTACTTTCTGCTTGTGCAACAGGAAAGTGAAATCCTTTCGCTTTAACAATATCCGAATCTAACGTCGCAATTGGGAAAAATAACCCTGAGATAATTGGAAAACAAAATAATGAGTATGAAAATGCTTTTTTCCACCATGTATTCTCATCTTTTGAATGATCATGCCCGCAATGGCTATGGTCACAACTACAATCATTTTTCTCTTTTTCCTTTTGGTGCTCTTTTTGGAAAACGACGATAATTTGTACAATCGTTAAGAAACCTAAAATAATTGCCGCTGTTGTTGATAAATAGGCATACTTCATATTGATATACTTCGTAATGTTACCGGAAATATGAAGCTGCGCAATTAATATTGTAAAACCTAATAATATATATGCTCGAAACATAACCTACCACCCCATCGCATAAATGAGTAGTGAGCTTGCATAAACAACAAGAGTAACTGTAACTATAACAACAATTACAAATTTAGTTTTAAATGTTGCAAGCATCATAAACATATTTTTAATATCCACCATCGGTCCGTAAACGAGGAACGCGACAAGTGAAGCTGTTGAAAACGTACTTTGGAACGAAGAAGCGATAAATGCATCTGCCTCTGAACAAAGTGATAATATATAAGCAAGTCCCATCATAACAGCTGATGAAGAAAACGGACCTTGTCCAATAGCAAGAAGTGTTGAAGTTTGTACAAACGTTTGTACCGCTGCTGCAATTAACGCACCTAGTACTAAATATTTTCCCATTGAGAAGAATTCCTCAACAGCGTGTGTACATACATCCCACATTTTTTTACGCAGTGGACGCTTATTATTCACTTCTGGGAAGTGATCATCTCTTAATTGATGTTCTTTAAACATAAAGGATAATATAATTCCAACGATAATGGCTACGATAATCGCTACAATAGAACGATACCATACCATGTGCATACTACTCCCAAAGGCAACATAAGTAGCAAATAATACAACTGGATTAATAATAGGTCCAGTTAACATAAATGCAATCCCTGCGTATGGTGGAACGCCTTTTCCAATTAATCGTCTTACAATCGGAACAATTCCACATTCACAACCTGGAAACAACATGCCTAAAAAAGTAGCTAATAAAACAGACAGAAATCGGTTCTTCGGCATCCATTTTGCCACCATATCTTCTGTCACGAACATTTGAATGAATCCTGAAATAAATACACCAATGAGCACGAAAGGAAGTGCTTCGATCAATATGGAGATAAAAATTGTATTCATTTGCAGGAATGCTTTCGGTAATTGAAACAATTCCATGATGTATTTCCTCCAACTTTTCATTAACAATATGTAATTTTAACCCCATTTCATTAATTGAACAAGGTTTATATGGCATACATACCCTTTATATACATTACATTGTACAAGTTATATTCTATTCAAAATTTGAGATTTCATAGCAAAAAAGCTGCTCTAGCGTAGTTATATAACTATGCTAGAGCAGCTTTCTTATCGTTAAAAGTAACGTTTCTTCCAAAAAACAAAAGCTAACGTGAAAGATAGTGTTACACATATGATGAGTACAATTACAAAACCGTGTGCTTCCCCTTCAAACGGAACCTTTACGTTCATTCCAAAGAAACTAGAAACCATAGTCGGTAAAGATAAAATGATGGTAATTGACGTTAACAGTTTCATAACACTATTTAAATTATTTGATATAACGGAGCTAAAAGTATTCATCATTCCACTTAAAATGTGACTATATATTTCCGCCATTTCAATAGCCTGTTTATTTTCAATTAATACATCTTCTAATAAATCTTGATCGTCTTCATACATTTTTAAAAATGTACTATTACGCATTAACTTTTGAATTACAATTTTATTAGCCTTTAATGACGTTGTAAAGTATACTAAACTTTTCTCAAGGCCTAACAATGTGAAAATCTCTTTATTTTTCATTGACTGATTTAATTGATGCTCTAAATCAATTGTTTTTCGATTTATTTGCTTTAAGTATCTTAAATAATAAGTAGAAATCGTATATAAGAGCTGAAGTGCAAAGCGCGTCTTCTTAAACGTATAAAATTCTTTAATACGTTGATTAATAAAACGTTCAAAAATTGGATTCTCTTCTAAGCAGATTGTAACAAAACAATCCGGCATCACAATCATACCTATTGGAATCGTGTCATAAATCGAATTTCCTTCTTCGTCATGTCTAACTGTCGGAATATCCACGATAATTAAAGTATTATTGTCTTCCTTTTCAATACGAGAGCGTTCTTCATCATCCAAAGGGTCTTTAATGAAATCTAAGTCTACATTTAAAGTTTGTACTAGATATTGAATTTCTTCTTCTGTTGGATGAAGTACATTAATCCAGCACCCCTTTTGCATTTCCTCAATCTCTTGTAGTTTTCCGTTTCGGTCTGTTAAATATATATTTAACATACTATCACCCCGATTCTTTTTACATGTAGGAATCTACCTCTCTTAAATCACAGTTTTTAAACCGCCATTCTCAGCATATGAAACATACGTTTAAATTTCAATAGAAAAATTATTTTGAAAACGTTTTTATAGGAAAAATATTATAAAGTGAAACTTTAATCAGTAGGTGGCTTTATCCCCCGCTGATTATTAGCCCTCACAAATCGGGCTTTTACGGGTAGCCCGCCCCCCAACCAAACTTCTTTTCTTTCGCTGTATTTTGAGGTGAGGGTCTCAATGCCCGTTAAAGCGGGCTAAACATAGAAAAAGACAGAGTGCTCTCTGCCTTAAAAGCTTATGTTGCCTTTATAACATATTTAGAAAGCATCCACAAGTTAAACCCGACTGAAATCGTATAGCCCGCGTATGTTGAAATGATAAAACTTACATAATCGAAATACGGAAGCAATACAATATTTAAAACTATCTTTACAATAATTCCAATCACTAGTCCTAGCACCGTCTTCTGCTGTTGATTGATTCCTTGTAGCATAGCAGCCGTTACTGTAAAAAGAGAAAATAGTATGCAAGCAGGAGCATAATACTGTAAAATGATTCTCCCCATCTCTGGATCATTTCCAGCACCGAATAAAAGAGTATATACAGGTTTGGCTAACACCATCATTCCAATTGCCGCCGGTACCGTAATCGCTACTACTAATACATTTGTTCTCGTAAAATGTTTGTACAATAGCTTCGTATTTCCTGCTGTGTAAGCTTTCGTCATCTCTGGTACGAGAGACATACTAAAAGCTGTCGCAACGGATACCGGGATAAGCACAACCATTTGAACAAGACCAATTATCGCATTAATTTTTTCCGCTTCTCCTTGCATATATCCTATTTGTATAAGTAGTTTATTAATTGTAAATGTATCAATCGTCTGATACAACGGAATTGCTAAGCCCACCACAACAAAAGGAATAGAATATGTAAAGAGCTCCTTATACAATGAGAAAAAAGATTTCGTTGTTTGTGGTATACTTTCCATCTCTTTTTTCTTTAAGTGCCTTCTCCTTCTTATATAATACGCACTTAAAACAGTTAATCCACCTACAGCTCCCATAAATGCACCGAACGTTGAAATACCAACCGCTAGCGAAACAGAAGCTTTTAAAACATATAAAACAACAAAGCTTCCTATTAAAATGGTTAAAACCCGAAAAAATTGCTCTACAACTACACTTAATGCAGAAGGCCCCATCGATTGGAATCCTTGAAAGAAGCCCCTTAATAAACTCATTACTGGCACAAGTATTAACGCAAAACTTACAATTCGAATATTAGTAGTAACCGCTCCTACACTATTCCCCGTTTGATCATTCCCATCGATGACAAGTTTAGCTAAATGCGGAGCTAGCATATATAACGTAAAACACGAAATGACTCCCATTATAAACATAAACACGATTCCACTTTTCAACACTCTCTTAACCGTATGATAATCATTCAGTTGATCATATTTTGATACCATCTTTGAAACAGCTAGCGGTAATCCCATTGTTGCTATACTGAGCATGATGGTATAAGGACGATATGCATATGTGTATAGAACGTAACCACTCGTACCGACCATCGCTGTAAATGGTATAACATATATAAACCCTAACATTTTTGATATCATCGTTGCCATCGTTAAAAATATCGTTCCACGTATAAACGGTGACCCTTTCATCACATTCCTCCGCTACGCTTTATTATTACACATTATGGACAACTCCTTTTCTTTAGAACCGAAACAAACAAAAAAAGCCAATGAAAAATCATTGACTTTAACGCGCTGCTTTTTTCTTTTTGAAATATTTTAAACCAAAGTATAGAGCAATAAAAAGAACAGCTCCTATAATTATGTAATGTGTGTAATCAGATGCATACTCTTTAATTTGTCGCCAATTCCCACCAAGTTTTTCACCTAAGTATATAAATAGAATTGACCATGGAATGATCGCTACAACCGTATAAAGTGTAAATAGTTTTAATGGCATCTTAGCTAGTCCTGCTGGAATAGAGATCGCATGACGTACTACTGGGATAAAGCGCGCAGAAAATATTACGCCTGCTCCATAACGCTTAAACCAACCTTCCGCTATGTCTAAATGATGTTTATTAATAAGTAGATATTTCCCATATTTCTCTACAACCGGACGCCCTCCGTAGTATCCAAGCCAGTATAAAAAGATTTGCGCTAAAGTACCACCAATCGTTCCGGCGATAACTGCACCCACAAAACTAATTTTACCATTCGCTACTAAAAAGCCAGCATACGAAAGTACAATTTCACTCGGGATTACTTCAATCATTAAAGCAAGAGCTACTCCAAAGTAACCTAAGCTTGCAAAAAATTGCAATAACTGATCTATTATGTTTGCTAACATGTTCTTTTTTATCTCCTTTTTTCTTCACATACCATCCCATTATTACATAAAGGCTGCAATCTGCCAATATCTTCATTTTAACAATATGTACAATTCAAGCAGGATTAATCTATTAATTTCTCTTTCTGCGGGTCTTTCATGTAGGCAAACATCTCTTTAATTTGGCCTTCTGTATTTCTAGCAATTGATAAATTAGGCAATTCATTTTCATCAAAAAACTCCACCTCTTCTGTTTCAATGCTAGTTTTCTTTTCTCCACCAATAATCTCGCATCCAATGAAAATCTTATATACATGCGTCGCCGATGGAGAGGGTTGATGTTTTTCTTTATCAAATATAGCTAGTAACTTAAAATGATCTACCTCATAACCAGTCTCTTCGAAAACCTCTTTTGCTACAACTTCGGTTGGCGTATAACCGACATCAGCCCATCCACCTGGCAATGCCCATTTCCCATCGCTTTTTTCTTTCACAAATAATAACTTTTCATTTTGAAAAACAACCGCTCTTATATCAACTTTAGGTGTTTGATAGCCTGTCTCACTTGCAAATAATTTCTCTACGACTTCCCAATCTGTTTTCGTGTAATGTGACATCATTGAAATAGAAATATCTCGTAATTGCTGGAAACGCTCAATATCATACACATCCTTAGAATACGTTAAACCCGCTTGAGCTATAGATTGTATTTGTTTTACCCAATCAATCCATTTAATCGTCATATATCCGCATCCCCATTCTCTATCAAATATATTACTTCATTTTTATTGATACATCTTTATTATACAAAAAAAAGAGATTGATAACGTTTCAATCTCTTTCAAAATTAATCTAATTCATGTAAGTGGTCTTGTATATACTTTCTTCTTTTATTTATATATTCATAAATCATATCAGCCTCTTGATCAAATGTTTCTAATTTTTCTTTCATGTATGGATCTTGTAGTAAATATGGGCGAATCAATTCACACAACCCTTCTACTTTCGGCCTCATAAACGAAACTGTGAATTGATTTTCTAATATTTCTTCTAAAATACTTCGATACTGCTTTCTAAATGCAGGTATGTCTAGCAATCTTGCACTTAACGTATTATACCCTTGAATGCGAATATATTCATGATTAAGTGGTCTCCCTTGTACATCTCGCCCCCAAGTCGCATCATAATCCCACGGTATAACTTCAAATAAATTTGTTTCATCGTTATGATATAGTGCATAGTTATGAACGAAACCATCAAAGTTTTGCGTAAAAATAACTCCTGCTAACCATCGTAAATATTTATCTACATGTAGAAACTTCCCAATCTCTTTTTCATAGGCTTCCCTCGTCAAAGTATTCGCTTGAAATACAAATTCACTCAGTTGTTCTTCACTATTTTTATTCGAATATTTAAATTCATAACCCGCAAAGAGCTCTGTCTTAACATCTTTATCCCGTTCACTCATCAATGAAAAATTCGCATCATCATCTATCGCATAATAAATAGAACCACTCGGTAATCCTCTATTTTTCAAAAAATTTTCATCAACCGATTCTAACTGTAAATACACACCTTGAATTTGACCATTAATTTTTATAAATACATGTTGTGATTTTGGCGAAAGTACACCAATATCATGAAAAAAATCTAAAGATAATTTATTTCGTATGAGAGACGGATCCATAAACTCCGAATTCAAATGAAACTCTTTCGCACCTTGAAATTTTTTAGGCTTATAAAACATAACATGATAAGACTTTTTCTCAAATTCGCGAATATGAGCTCCTCGGTATACGATATCAATATCATACTTCTTTTTTCCATAAGTTAATTTTGCTGGCACTGGACTATCTGACCAAATGTCCTTTTTCAATTCCACTAAGTACATTGGATGAACAAAAAAATCATATGAAGGCAGCATGTTTTCTCATCCCTTCTCAGTTCTCTTCATTCAATGTATGCGCCTTGTCTTGTCCATACATCCGCAATCATCTATTTATATAAAATTACACTCTTGTCCTGTTCAGAAAGATGCCTACATACATATCATGTTAAGGAAAAAGAATACCTTTTCACTTTAATACATGATAAGGAGGATTTCTATGAAACGTGATATTAGAAAAGCTGTTGAAGAAATCAAAAGTGCTGGGATGGAGGATTTCTTACACCAAGATCCAAGTACTTTTGAATGCGATGATGATTGCTCTTCAAAAGTTGAATGTAGCGATGATTGTAATTGCCCAAGAACAAGATGTACTCGTGTGAAACATTGTACATTTGTTACAAAATGTACTCATGTAAAAAAATGGACATTTGTTACGAAATGTACTCGCGTACGCGTTCAAAAATGGACGTTTGTTACGAAAGTAACACGTAGAAAAGAATGCGTTTTAGTTACAAAACGTACGCGTAGAAAACATTGTACATTCGTTACAAAATGTGTGCGCTTTGAAAAGAAATTTTACTGGACTAAACGATGTTACTGTAAAAAATGCGAGTTCTTCCCTCACGGACACGGTGGCTCTTGCGATGATTCATGTGATCATGGTAAAGACTGTCACGATAGCGGACACAAATGGAATAATTGCAAAGGCGGCGGACATAAATTCCCATCTTGCAAAAATAAGAAATTCGATCATTTCTGGTATAAAAAACGTAACTGCTAGTTTTTATACCACCAAAAAAAGGCCGTTTTGCGGCCTTTTTTACATTTATTGAAAGTGACTTATATCTGCAAATTGCTTCACTTTACCATTACCCTCTTCAAATTCTATTATGCTCAAACTGGCACCATGCATAAATGGATCATCCCACACATTTTCTATTTCAATTCCCGCGAAATGCCCCACAAGTAATTTTGCTGCTGCTGCATGAGAAACAATCAATATGTTTTGTCCTTTATGCTTTTCTAAAAGAAGCTGCATCCCTTCAATTACTCTTTCATAAACGGCCTCAAAATTTTCGCCTGATGTTGACTGAAAAAGATGTGGCTCATTCCAAAATAGATGTACTTCTTCTGGAAATTGCTTTTCTATATCCGCAATTGTTTGTCCTTCCCATATACCCATGTTGATTTCATAGAAATGCTCATCCGCTATAATAGGTATATCACGTTCCCCCTTTATTAACTCTGCCGTATGAAGTGTTCTTTCGCTCGGACTACTATAGATCGCATGGATTGGTAAATCTTTCATTCGATTCCCTAATTGTTTCGCCTGAACTATACCATTTTCAGTTAAAGCAGAATTTTTCCGTCCCTGCATTCGCTTCGCTACATTCCACTCTGTTTCACCATGCCTTGTTACATATATAGTTGTTTTCATTTCTTACTCCCCCTCACCATGTTGGTCGTATTTCCCACGGTTCAACTCTCCCTACAATCCACTCCGCTCGTTTACTTTCAATCCCTTTTATAACTCCATCAGCTATCTCTTCATGCGTAAGCCATCTTCCATATGTATCTTCTAAAATAAAACCTAAAATAATTCTATGATACATACATCGCGTACTCCCTATTTTTTGTGCAGGCATACGTGATGCTTTACTACCTAAAATATGAAATAAACTATATGTTTTAGACGACAAATCTAGTTCTTTACAAATATTTGATAGTGTATGCTTTACACTTGTGTGTACCCATGCAACAACTAATGTGATCGGACCATTTTTCTTAATTGTACTTTTAATAGCTAGCTTTACATCTTCATCATTATGATAATCTAACGAAAGGCATGTAATATTTTCTGGTGCAGAACTCATCCGCTTAACATTTTCTAATTTCACTTCATCTCGCCCGATAATAGAAACATAAAATCCTTTCTCACAAAACCACATAGAAACTTTCTTTAGCATTCCTGTTCCACCAATTACAAGTGCATGCAAATGCTATCCCTCCCTAATAAAATGTCATATGAGGTTTCTCATCTCTATAATAATTTAAACGGTCTTGCAGTGTCCCTGAGTGAAACTCAAATTTATGACCGTCAGGATCAACAAAGTATATAGATTCGCAATCTCTGACATCACGTTCTCTTCCTTTTAAAATATGAACATCATTTTCTTCTAATCGCTGTATTAGACATTTAAAGTCTTCTTGTTCAACAGAAAATGCAATGTGCGTATAAGATTGATGAATCTCATTTCTCGAAATATGCGTCTCTTCATTAAGCGCTATCCATACTCCACATATGTTAAAATAAGCCAATTTTCTTCCTTTAACTAATAATTCTCCTTCTAATACCTTTTCATAAAACATAATAGAGTTTTCTAAATTAGATACCGAAAAACAAATATGATTGATTCCCCTTAACAACTATAATTCCTCCTTATACAAATAAAAGATGAGCGAAAATTCACTCATCTTTTATTATACTATTTTTTTGTAATATATGCCCATTTATAACTGAAGTCCCCGCCAAACGTATGGTTAGCAATACCTTTTACAAACGGCTTCTCTAAATAAGCTGTACTTTGTTGGTAAGTAGGAGAAATTGCTGCGTCTTGACCAATTAAGATTTTTTCAGCTTCCGCAAGTGCATTCCAGCGTGCTTTATCATCTTTTAATAGCTCTCCTTTTGATTTCGCTACTAAATCATCATACTTCGGATTAGAATAATCCATTTCATTAAATGAGCTTCCAGTAACAAACATATCAATATAAGTCATTGGATCCGGATAATCAGGGCTCCATGCAGATAATGAGAATTCGTATTGGAATTTCTTTTCTAAATCTAGCTTCTGCTTGTATGGTTGCTGTTTCAAATTTACTTTAATACCAGGCAAGTTTTTCTCTAGTTCTTCCTTAATAAAGTCGCCTACTTTTTTACGGCTACCGTTATCATCGTTTAGTAATTCAACCGTAATTGTATCTTGACCAAGCTCTTTCTTCGCTTCTTCCCATAATTTTTTTGCTTTCTCTGCATTATCTTTACTATCACGGAAGTTTTTATTTACAGAGCGGAAATCTTTTCCATCCGGACCTGTCGTGAATTTTTCAGGTACTAAGAAATATGCTGGCAATGAACCGTCATTTAAAATGACATCAGCAATTCCTTTTTTATCGTATGCTAAATCAATCGCTTCACGTACTTTTTGGTTTTTAAATGTTGCATTTTTTTGGTTAAAACGCAAGAAATATATGCGTGGATCTAACTTCGTTTTAAATTCATCTGGCTTATTCTTTTTATATTTATCAACAAATTCAGAAGTTAAAATAACTCGATCTGCTTGATCACTATCATATAAATTTACTCCCGTGCTTGTTTCCTTCACAATACTTACATTAATTTCGTCTAATTTTACAGTATCTTTATCCCAATAATTAGGATTTTTCTTCAACTGATAATTTTGTTCATGTTTCCATTGACTCATTGTAAATGGTCCATTATATAATAATTTATCTGCTTCTAATCCGTATTTATCTCCTTGCTCTTTCACATATTTTTCATTTAATGGGAAAAATGTAGGGAACGACGTAAGCTCAAGAAAATAAGGTGCTGGTTGCTCTAATTCTACTACCAACGTTTTATCATCCTTCGCTTTAACACCCAATTGATCTGCTGGTAATTCACCTTTATTTACTTTCTGTGCATTTTTCACATCAAATAAAATGAATGCATATTCTGCCGCTAATGCTTTATCTAATGTACGTTGCCATGCATATACAAAATCTTGTGCTCGAACTGGATCACCATTTGACCATTTCGCATCACGTAATTCAAATGTATATGTCTTTTTATCTTCACTAATCTTCACATCTTTTGCCATACCTGGTGTTGGTTTATTATCTTTATCTAGACGATATAAACCTTCCATTGCATTTACAAATACACGGAAAGATACAGAATCTGTTGATTTAGATGTATCCATTGAAGGAATTTCAGCTGTTTCTAGCAAATTTAAAACTTGTTTATCGGCCATTCCCTTATTCGATTCTTTCTTCGTTGTCGAAGCCTTCTCACCATTCCCACATCCTGCAACCAATACACTCGTCGTTAACGCAAGTGCAGCAATTGTTGTTGTCTTTCTCTTCATTCTTCCTTCCCCCAATCTATATGTATAAGTTAAATCCTATATAATATATTTCATTATACAAAAGATTCTGATTATTTTAAATATTTATTTTAACAAACATAGAAAAAAGCGATCGGAAATTTCTTTCCAGCCGCTTTCTTGAATAGCATTTACTTGTAATCCATCCTCTATATCAAATGGATTTTGAACTTTAAATATTTCTTCCATCAGCTTCAAAAACTCTTCTTCAGTTTTAGATTCACCATTAATCATAAGTGAGTATGGTTCCACTTCACCTAATTTATAATCGACAACAAATTGAATCTTCACCTTTTGTCTTGGCATTCCGGTGTTATATCCTTGGAATTCTACTAATTCTAATCCTTCCGTTCCACGATAATATATCCAACCTGAATTTTGAAAATAATTTTCGAAAGATTCACCTATTGAAAAGAAAGGATATTCATAAAGCGAGCTTGTACGAACCTTTTGAATAACGTCTCGATCAGTCGGAAAAAAGAAATGGCTAAAAAATATGCTAGCAACTGCTAAAATAGTAACAATTGTCGCTCCCATTTTGCTCGTTCCGCCGCTATCATTGATTAGATAGTTTTCAACTGATTTATCTTTTATTTCTCTTGCTTTTATTCGGTATATACGTCTTTCCGCAAATTGATAGTATAATCCATTTGCAAAAATCCCCATTCCAAACAGAATAAAAATGAGTAATAAAAACGTAAGAGGCACCATATTAATGATTGGCAACGCTACATTAAATCCCATATAATACGAAAACGCATCACACGCTACTAATAACAACATAAATAAAGCAGCTGGTACATAATACTTACGATATCCTAGCCAGCCTATATTGAAGACAGCAGCCCAACCATTCCAGCTCCACCTAGCAATCCGCTTATTCTCAAGATCCCATTTCCTTTTGTAATACGGATATTGTCTCCCTACATATACTTCCAGTTCTTTATCTATTAACGAGCTACCTTCCTCTTGTTCATTATCCAAGTTTCGCTGACAACTTGCACAATTTAACTGTTCCTCCTCGCAAGGTTGCCCACAATTTATACATTTCAAAACAATCCCTCTTCCCATCCATACGTCATTTCAAAATACCTTCGTGTTTTAATAACCACTCTTTCCTCCATAAACCACCAGCATATCCAACAAGCTTTCCACTCTTTCCTATTACACGGTGACATGGAACAATTATTGAAATTGGATTCCGACTATTTGCCCCTCCTATTGCCCGTACAGCTTTTATATTTCCAACTTTCTCTGCAATATCTAAATATGAAGCACTTACGCCGTATGGAATAGTATAAAGTGCATCCCATACATTTTTTTGAAATGCTGTTCCCTCCGCAGACAGCGGGACCGTAAACTCTTTTCTTTTCCCTTTAAAATATTCATCTAACTCATTTATACATTGTTCTATCATTTCATTTTTATTTTCTTCTTGTCGTTCATCAACAAATATAACAGACGTAATTCCTTCTTGATTCGCTGTAATTTCAAGCAAACCTACTTCGCTTTCATAATAAGCCTGGTACATATGCCATCCTCCAATTCAGTTCATATTAGTCATTGTAACACGAATATACAAAATTTTTCGTATAAGCGTTTTATTAGAGAAACAAAAAAGAGAATGGTAAAATATAAGAAAATTCAATCAAGGAGGCTATTTGATGAATTCCAAGCTTTTTTCACCTTATACAATTAAGAACGTTACACTAAAAAATCGTATCGTTATGTCGCCTATGTGTATGTATTCATCGGGGAATGAGGATGGCCGCGTTACGAATTTTCATCTCATTCATTATGGAACTCGCGCTGCTGGCCAAGTAGGTTTAGTTATGGTTGAAGCAACTGCGGTGTTAGCTGAAGGACGAATTTCTAACAAAGACTTAGGTATTTGGGATGACAACCTAATTGAAGGCTTACATAAAACGACTACTTTTATACATGATAACGGCGCAAAAGCTGCCATTCAACTCGCTCACGCCGGAAGAAAAGCAGAATTAGAAACAGATGCGTTAGCTCCTTCAGCCATTCCATTTAATGAAACAATGAAAATGCCAATAGAAATGAGCAAACACCAAATTAAAAATACTGTATTAGCTTTTCAGCAAGCTGCAGTACGATCAAAACAAGCTGGATTTGATGTTATTGAAATACATGGCGCTCACGGTTACCTTATCAATGAATTCCTATCACCACTTACTAATAAACGGACGGATGAATACGGCGGCTCACCTGAAAACCGCTATCGTTTCTTACGCGAAATCATTGACTCGATAAATGAAGTTTGGAACGGACCGTTATTTGTCCGTATTTCAGCAAATGATTATCATCCTGAAGGGTTAACAGTTCAAGATTATGTTCAGTATACAAAATGGATGAAAGAACAGGGAATAGATTTAATCGATTGTAGTTCTGGTGCAGTTGTACCAGCACATATTGATGTGTATCCTGGTTACCAAGTACAATACGCCAAACATATTAAAGAGCATGCTAACATTGCAACTGGTGCAGTTGGATTGATTACGACTGGAGTACAAGCAGAGCAAATTTTAAACAATAACGAAGCAGATTTAATTTTTATCGGACGTGAGTTACTTCGCAATCCGTACTTCCCGAGAATAGCGGCAAATGAACTTGGCTTTGAATTGCAAGAACCTCACCAATATAAGCGAGCACCAGGAAAAATTCATACGAATAAATAAAACCGAGAAGTCATTCTTCTCGGTTTTATTTATTCTATCGTTGTAATTTCATTTGAATTATAAGTATGGATACCCGATTCTTCTCGCAGCGCGGTTATATACATCCCTTTCGCCACATCTTTAGCTGAAATTGGTTTATATTTTTTGAAAGCCCCTTTAAAGATAAACGGAATAATACGAGATAATTTTTCAGCCATTCGTTCGCCGAAACGAAATTCTTGTCGATTTCCTACTAATAATGATGGTCTAAAAATGTGAATACCACCGATCACTAACTTTTGCAATTCTTCTTCCATTTTTCCTTTCACTTGTGAATAAAAGAAAAATGATTTAGGATTCGCTCCCATTGAGGACACGACAAGGAAATTTTGTACCCCTTGTTTTTCAGCTAAACACGCAGCTCGTAACGTATATTCATAATCTACTTTTTTAAAATTTGCTTTTGTTTTTGCTTTTTTTATTGTTGTTCCTAAGCAACTAAAAACATCATCCACAGCAAAGAACTCTTTATATTCCTCTAATACCGAAAAATCAACTTGTTTCTGCTGTAACTTCTCATGTTGCAATTGCATTGGCTCTCTTACAAAAATAGTAACCGAATCGTAGTAATCTGATTCAAGTAATAGACGCGTTATCTCTTGTCCAACTAAACCACTTGCACCAAGTATTAACGCTGTTCGCTTATTCATATATGCATATACCTCTTATTTTACTTTTCTCTCCTTCAGTAAAATACAACCTTTAGGAGTTTCCTGCTCTTATTTTACCACAAGTAAAACACTATGCGTACGCATAGTGCTTTACTCACTCTTTTTTCTCATCTCTCTCTTGTAATTTCGTTATTGTTGTAGCGTCCCCTAAATTACTTATTAATCTTCTTAAAAAAATTAATACGAAAGATAATGGCAATACTACCGCTAATATTAATAAAATAGCTTCCATTAAGTAACCCAAGCGCTCATCCCCCTCTTTACCTCCTTTTCAATATATGAAAACAGCGTTGTCACATATGCATGCATTTGCAAAAATAATACACCTATATTTGACAACTTTATAACAAAAACAAATCGTAATGATTATTATTTATTGCAACTTTATTAAAGATGTATTATACTAAGTTCGCAAACTAAAACGTAATTATTCCGTTTTGTATTAAAATGATATTTTTCTTCTATAATTGGGGAAAATATATCCGTAAAAAAGAAAAGAGGAGAACTTCATGCCTAAAAGATTGACTATATTTTCATTCTTACTTATTTTTACCTTAATTTTCGCTGGCTGCTCAAATAAAAAAGAAAGTAATGCCAAGAAAGATGGAAAGCTAACAGTTTATACAACGATTTTCCCACTTGCTGATTTCGCAAAGAAAATTGGTGGCGACTATGTAAATGTTGAAGCAATTTACCCACCTGGTGCAGATTCACATACATTTGAACCAAGTCAAAAACAAACAGTACAAGTTGCAAAAGCCGATTTATTTGTTTATAACGGCGCTGAATTAGAACCATTTGCTGAAAAAATGGAAAAAACATTACAAAAAGAAAATGTTAAAATTGTAAATGCATCTAAAGGTATTGAGCTGCGTGCTTCTACTGAAGAAGAGCATCATGATCATGGAGATGGCCATAAAGAAGATGAACATCATCATGATAAAGACCCGCATGTTTGGTTAGATCCTACTCTAGCAATGAAACAGGCAGAAAAAATTAAAAATGCACTTGTAGAATTACAACCTGAACATAAACAAGAATTCGAAAAAAACTTTGCAGCACTTCAAACTAAATTTACTGATTTAGACGATGGATTTAAGGCAGCTGTAGCGAACGCAAAAACGAAAGAAATTTTAGTTTCTCATGCTGCCTATGGTTACTGGGAACAACGATACGGCCTAAAACAAATTCCTATCGCTGGAATTTCAGCTTCTGATGAACCATCTCAAAAGCAGCTTGCTGACATTACAAAAACAGTAAAAGAACATAATCTAAAATATATTTTATTTGAAACATTCTCGACTCCAAAAGTAGCTTCTGTAATTCAAAAAGAAACAGGTACAAAAGTTTTACGCTTAAATCACTTAGCTACTATTTCTGAAGATGATGCAAAAAATAATAAAGATTACTTCACTTTAATGGAAGAAAACGTAAATACATTGAAAGAAGCAACAAACTAATCCATTATATTTTCTAAGCAGCTGAATCTGTTATTCAGCTGCCTTTTTATGTATTTATCCTTGACTTGACCAAAATAACAAGTAAAATTATCCATATTAGCTTGAAAGCTATATTAATTTAGAAGGTGAGTTGGAATTATGAATCTTCACATTTGTGAAGTAACAGCAAAAAATTGGCGTTCAGTAGTTGCTTTAGACGTCGCAAAAGATCAGCAACAATTTATTGAAAGTAACGCGTTTTCTTTAGCAGAATCATTATATGAAGGAAACGGAACGTCAGTAGGTTTATATGATGGCGAAACACTTGTAGGATACGCAATGTATGGATGGTATTCAGTAAAACATAAAAGTGTATGGCTCGATCGCTTTATGATTGACCAACAATATCAAGGAAAAGGATACGCAAAACGTTTCCTTCGCTTACTCATTCAATTCTTACAAGAAAAATTTGAATGTAAAATAATTTACTTAAGTTTACATCCAGACAACAAACTTGCAATGGGACTGTATGAATCATTTGGTTTCCGCTTAAATGGGGATATTGATGATGAAGGTCCAGTTGTAGGTGTTGTAATGGAGTTACTAATAGACGAAAATACAAGCCTGTGAAAACAGGCTTTTTATTATACAGTTATCAATTTTTAGTTTCTTTCCCTTATTTAATTCTGTTTTACAATCTAATAGAGTGCTCATAAAAAATAAGCCTACAATTTACGCAGACTTATTTCACACACTCCTCGAAATGTTCTTGGAACCACTCTTTATTAATATCTCTTCCGATAAAAACTACTTCACTTACTCGCTCTTCTCCCTCTTGCCACTCTCTATCGTACGAAGCAGCAAATAACGTATGTACACCTTGGAAAACGATACGTTTATCTACTCCATCTATCGATAAAATTCCTTTGTAACGATATAAATATTCCCCTAGCTCTTGAACGACAGCTGACATCCACTCATTAAGCTTTTGTAAATCCAGCGGACGTTCTTCACGTAATACAAATGATTTCACACCTTCTAAGTGGTTATGTTCTTTATGAGGGTAAATTTGCAACTTATCTTTCGTTTTAAACGTTTGGATTTGTAATAAAGATGGTATATCTACCTCACAGTTAGTCGCCTCAATTAACTTTGCAGTCGGGTTAATTCCTTGAATTTCATGCAAGAGATTTTCTTTCTCATTCTCTTCAATTAAATCTAATTTATTTACTAAAACGACATCAGCAAACGCAATTTGCTCTTTTGCTTCTAATCCTTTTTCAAAATGTTTATGTATATGATAACTATCTACTACCGTTACAACACCGTTAATTTGGTAAGCAGATTGAATGACTGGATCTAAAAAGAATGTTTGAATAATCGGGCCTGGATTTGCAAGGCCAGTCGTTTCAATTACTAAACCATCAAAATCCATTTTCCCTTCCGCTTTTACGTCCAGTAACTGTTTTAAAGCAACGAGTAAATCTTCACGTACAGTACAGCATAAACAGCCATTTGTCATTTCCATAATTTCTTCTTCCACATTCATAATCAACTGATTATCAATGCCAATTTGCCCTATTTCATTTACAATCACCGCTAATTTCTTACCGTGATTTTCTGATAAAATACGATTTAATAATGTCGTTTTCCCAGATCCAAGAAAACCAGTTAATATTGTTACTGGAATCATTTCGTACATCTCCTTCTAGCTATATGTTTCTACATTATAACATATAGAGAAAATCGTTTTTGTAGCAAAACATATTTATTGTTTGTACGCCCCTCTAACTATATAATAATATGTAGTAAGAAAGCCTTTTCAAAATAATAATCATTCATCAAGGGGGTACTTATAATGGAGCGAGTTCAAATGGCTGAAACGCTAGAATTTTCTCGTATTATTCAAGGATTTTGGCGTTTAGCAGAATGGAATATGACAAAACAAGAATTACTTTCTTTCATTGAAGATTGTATGGATATGGGAATTACTACTTTTGATCACGCTGATATTTACGGCGGATATACGTGTGAAGGGTTATTTGGCGAAGCTTTACAGTTAAAGCCTTCCTTACGAGAAAACATGCAAATTATTACAAAGTGTGGAATCGCTCCCCCATCACCGAAATTTCCAGAACGATATGTTGCTCACTACAATACTAGTACAGAGCATATTATGCAAAGTGTAGAAGCATCACTTAACAACTTACATACAGATTATATTGACGTATTACTTATTCATCGTCCCGACCCTTTTATGGATCCAAATGAAGTGGCAAAAGCCTTTTCACAATTAAAACAAGAAGGAAAAGTTCGTCACTTCGGTGTATCTAACTTCTTACCTTCACAATTTAATATGTTAAGTTCGTACTTAGATTTTCCACTTATTACGAACCAAATTGAAGTTTCTGCATTGCAGCTTGAGCATTTTGAAAAAGGAACAATTGACTTATGCCAAGAAAAACGAATCAATCCAATGATTTGGTCACCTCTTGCTGGTGGTGAGATCTTTACTGGTCAATCAGAACGTGCTGTACGTGTACGCGAAACTGTGCAAAAAGTTGCTACTGAGCTAGGTGTTTCTAATATCGATACGGTTATGTATGCTTGGTTACTTGCTCATCCAGCTAATATGATGCCAATCGTTGGCTCAGGTAAATTAGATCGCGTAAAAACAGCTGCTCTTGCTACAAACGTTAACTTAGATCGTCAACAATGGTTTACAATTTTCGAAAGCTCTAATGGGCATCCTGTACCATAATGCATAAAAAGAAGAGCTGTTTTCTTACAGCTCTTCTTTTTCATATGTATTTCTAGTCATGGCAAATACACACATATCCCTTAATCCGTTTCCATCTACCGCAACACTCGCACTTTCTAACGTACCTTCTAACTTAAAGCCTAATTTCTCAGGTATCGCTCTACTCTTCTTATTTAAAGAATCACAACGAATTTCTACACGGTTTGCTTTCAATTCAGAAAAAGCGTAATCCGTTATACCTTTCGCAGCCTCTACCATATAGCCTTTTCCGCTAAACCTTGTATCAATCCAATATCCGATTTCAAATTGAGGTATATCCCAATTAATACGATGTAATCCGGCTGAAGCAATAAATTCACCTGTTTCTTTCGAAAATACTAGTAATCTTAAATCCTCACGTTGCAAAAATTGAATATGTGATTTTCTAATACTTTCTTCTATTTCTTGCTCTGTTTGCTCTTTTTGTGCAAACACCATCCAAGGTTTCAGTTCTTGTATTGAAGCCTGAATTGCATCATATACAACTTTACCATCTCCTGGTTTCGGCATTCGAATAAAAAGCCTGTCAGTATAAAATTCAGAAGGAAAATCGAATAATAACGGATTCACTGTAAACACTCCCCATAATTCTTTTATATATAATAATATCCATCTCAAGTTATATAGTAAAGAATTTTCTGAATTAAAAACCTTTTACTCATTCACTTCCGCCGCTACACGAATTCCAGATTCAATCGCACCTTGAATCCATCCGTGATATAGCGTTGTATGATCTCCAGCGAAGAATATTCTCCCCTCTGGTTTGACAATCGCTGGTTGCAGCTCAGATTCTTGACCTGCTTGAAAAAGTGCAAATCCTCCAAGCGCATACGGATCCAATGTCCAGCTTTTTGATATTCCAGATATAAACTCATCATACACTTGACCACCTAATATTGTTGCTAAGTTGTGTAATGCGTAATAAATACGATCACCTTTCGATAAACCATCCCATAACAATGCGTCATAAGACCATGTATAGCTACCTAACATCATAGCCGGTCCTTTCTCACCAATTCCATAACTTGGATAATAGGCATAACGAATTGGCAAATCTGTTATAATTCTGCCACCTAATTGTCCTTGTTCTTCCCAAAATCGGCTTTTAAATTGAATTCCTATTTTCGTCGCAGGCATATAATGTAATTCACGAATTGCTTTCCATTTTTCATGAGATATAGAATCAAACGGATCTACTTCTACAAAACGCATTGTCGAAAACGGAATGGTAACAATAACTAAATCTCCTGTAATACTGCTATATTCAAAAGTTTCCTCGTTCCGATAGAAAGCTGTCACACCATTATCGTGTTGATGTAACTTCATTAATTTTTGATTATATATAATATTTTCTTCTAATTGCGGTAAAAATGACTTTGGTAATCTATCATTCCCGCCCACAATTTCACAAAATCCGCTCTCCTCTTGCATAATGTATAGAAAGCGTAAAGTCTCTACAAACGACCGTTCTAAAAAACCTTCTAGATCTAATAGAACACCGATCATCTCAATTGTTACTGGCGAAAAGTAAGTATTATACTGATAAGGATGATACTTCAAAAATTGTCCTGTGGAATATCTCCCAAAATCCTTTACTACAACGTCCCAATTTTTTTCTGGGTTCTTTTTTATAAAATTTATAATGGGCTGTACCGCTAACAATAATAATTCCTCTGACGTTTTTCCAACTTCATTCATTTCCACAGGATATCTTAGAATACTTGGATCTTTTTCATATTGTTTTAACGTCGTTTTCCGTCCATTTACGTATATAATATCCGTCTCATTCCTATTAATAAAAGGTCTCACCTGTAGCCCAAATTTTCTTATATATGTCATCGTTAATGTATGCGAATATGGAATCCTCATTGCTCCAACATCTAAATATAATCCGGTATCTTCCATTCTAACCGTTTCTATACGGCCACCTACCCGGTTATTTGCTTCAAAAATTTTCACATCATGTCCTGCAGCCTTTAATAAAGAAGCTGAAACTAACCCAGCCATACCAGCTCCCACTACAATAATTTGTTTTGGGCTTATCGTCTTCTTCAATCCTTTATCTATAACTTTTAACGCTTCATCCATTTCAGTGTTATACATTATATCTTTCTGCACAATTCCACCCCTTACTTCATCAAATGGACGTTAGTGGTTTAATGCATTTTATTCATACATCCCCATAAACATAACATCATTGCAATTTGAATATTCACTAAAAGTACATAAGAGACAGATCTCACATTTCTTTATACTTCGTATAATATAGCAACTGCAAAGAAGGAGTGGTTAAAAATGAAACATACTTATGACTACCATGCTACAAAAAAACATTTAGAATTAAAGAAACAAAACTTATGTAAAAAACTTAACAATATGACACTATCTGAAAAAGAACGTGAACAACTAAAACGTGAAATTGACAACTATGAATATATTTTAAATCTAGTCGAAATGAATCATTATGAACGCGGATTTTCTCGTTAAAAGCGGAAATAAGATTATCCGCTTTTCATTTTGAGCATTTCACTACGCATTTTTCATAAGTAAATATATAATAGGATGTACATTAAGATTGAGAGGTATATTCTATGATCAAGTTAAGTGTATTAGACCAATCACCTATTTCAGATGGTAGCACAGCAGCCCAAGCTTTTTCACATACAGTTACGCTTGCACAAGAAGTTGAAAAACTCGGATTCACACGTTTTTGGGTATCCGAACATCATAATTCCGTAAGCTTAGCTGGTTCAAGTCCAGAAATACTTATTTCTCATATTGCCGCGAAAACGGACCGTATTAGAGTCGGTTCAGGTGGTGTTATGTTACCGCATTATAGCCCATATAAAGTCGCTGAGAATTTCCGTGTTCTAGAAGCACTGTATCCGAACCGCATCGATCTCGGTGTTGGTAGAGCTCCTGGTGGTATGCCAATAGCAACTCGCGCACTTCAAGAAGGGAAAATGGTCTCACTTGATCAATATCCAGAACAAATTGCAGATGTTGCAATGTACTTACATGATCAAGTACCAGAAAACCATCACTATGCAAACTTAAAAGCCACTCCAGTTATCCCAACGTCTCCTGAAATGTGGATGCTCGGTTCTAGCGGAGAGAGCGCTAAAATTGCTGCAAACAACGGAGCTTCTTTCGCATTTGCGCAATTTATTAATGGCTTCGGAGGCCCTGAAGTTATGAGGGCTTACCAAGAACAATATCAGCCTTCATTTTTAGGAGATAAGCCTAATTCAATCGTTGCCATTTTTGTTATATGCGGAGAAACAAATGAAGAAGCGGAAAAAATTGCTTCTAGTTTAGATTTATCAATCTTATTATTAGAGCAAGGAAAACGAACTACTGGTACACCTTCTATTGAAACTGCTCAAAATTATTCATACAGCGCTTATGATTTATTCCGTATAAAAGAAAATCGTCAACGTATGATTGTTGGTGATCCGTCTTCTGTAAAAGAAAAAATAATAAACTTAAGCAAAGCATACAATACTGACGAATTTATGATTGTCACGATTACTCATCAATTTGAACATAAATTAAAGTCTTATCGCTTATTAGCAAATGCTTTTAATTTATAATTCTAAAAAGAGATGCATCACATATGATGCATCTCTTTTTCTTACTACTTATTGTTTTCATTTCCTATATATTCAATAGCTTCTTTTAATAGCTCTTCAAAGTTAATAGGATAATCATGATCTAAGTCAGGCACAACTTTATACTTATGTTCTATATTCTTCTCTCTTAATAGTTGTACAAATTGCTGCGTGGATTCGAAACAATCTTCATCTTGATCCCCGCATACTATATATCCTTTTATATGTTTATCCTGCAGCACTCTTAGCAACTCATCCCATTCTTCAATCTCGGGAAGCCATGGTGCCATAAAAACAAAACCATCAACCTCTATATCTTTTTGCAAAATCGTATATAAAGCTACTCTTGCCCCTGCAGAAAAACCACCAATGATTACATTTTCTACTGTATGGTTTTCTATAAACTTATTGTAATGCCCTTTTAATTCTTCTTTCCCTCTCTCTATATCATCCCAAACAAATCCATCTAAAAACTGAATTTGTGAAGACTGTGGTAAAGCTAACGTGTAATCTTGTGTCAAAACTGATTTCCAATATGGCTCTACTATTTGAATATTTTCTTGGTCACCGTGCAATGTAAGTAGTAGATTTCCTTCTTTCTTGCTGTATATATATTTCACATCTGGTCTTTCCTTTTTATGTGCTAATTCTTCTCTTTCTTTACATAATTGCACCATTGTATGAAATTCTTCAAATTTATGTAGTGATTTTAAATCTTCGTCGGAAATTAAATACTCATTTCCATACCAGAATCCCTTTTCTATAATGGCCTCTCTCATTAAATGTAATGCTTCTTTTTCAAGTCCCGATGCACTTGCGAGTGCATACTTAAAATTATATATTTGCGCCTCATTCCCTATTACACCTGTAGCGTTTTCCATTATATAATTGTACGCTTCAAAACTTCCTTTATTTGCATAACAACGTAACGTTTCATTTAATAATTGAATGTAAGTCATGCTATTTTTCATGTACCAATTCCCCCGAAACCTTTTATAATATTTTTTGCGAATCTTTATACCACTTTGTATAACCCACGCTAACAATACCTTATTCTCAAAAAGATGCTTAATAGTTACTCTTCCCTGTCCAATACATTTAGTATAAATAATAATAGACTGAAAAATCAATATTTTAAAAAACAAAAAAAGACAACAATATATGTATTGTTGTTTTCATTACATCTACCCGCTCTTTTGTTTTTTTCTATCTGGTTTACTTGAAACTAAATAATGTTTTTCTGAAATATATAAGTCTCTTTTTAAGCTACGATTTAAGTAAGGTCCTAGCTTCATTCCGCATATGAGGCGATCTTCGCTACCTTCAACAATTGGGAACATTTCTTTTTCTGTTACGTATTGATCTACTGCTTTTTGTACGACATCAATTTCTTTCACTAGGCTTAAATTTTCTGCTGTATGTTCAAATACCTCAAGCGTTTCCTTCGTTATGAGAAAATCATTTGTTGGAAATGCAGGTAAATACGGTTTTAACAAATCATAATTTACTGTATAATCTTCATTTACTAATACTGTATAAACGATATTAGCATTCGTTTCTAAAAACTGAGCCATCGCTTGTTCTAATTCATCTTTCGTAATTTCCCGCTCTTCTTTTCCAGTTCTGAAAAAGCGAAACATCGCATCGCCTCCTTTTTACTATATTATAGCATAAAAGAAAACTGAAAAATCATAAAAAAACCCATTGAAATAATTTTTCAATGGGTTTCTATTATATTTATCGTTATTTTAAGAATGCACTTAGCATCCATACATGCTGTTCTAATGTTGTATGAATTGCTAACAGCATGTCAGCTGATGTTTCATCACCAGCTTCACCTGCAACTTCCATACCTTCTTTTAATTCTTGAATAAGTGCAGAATAATCATTCACTAATGTTTGCACCATTTCTTCTGCAGATTCTTTGCTTGTCCCTTCGCTGACACTAGATGTTGCGAGATATTCTTTCATTGTCGCTAATGGTTTACCTTCTAAAGCTAAAATACGTTCTGCTAACTCATCAATATACGTTCCAGCCTCATTATAAAACTCTTCAAATTTCTCATGTAATGTAAAGAAGTGTGGCCCTGTCACATACCAGTGATAATTATGTAGTTTAACATATAACACATTCCAGTTTGCTACCTGCTTGTTTAATACTTCAACAACATTTGTTTTCGTACTCATACAATCACTCCTCTTATCATTTTGTAATGTTTATCTTTTAATAACCTAATTACATTTTACCATACATTCCCTTTCCTTTCGAACAATTGGCTTATATGTAACAAAGTTTTAACACCTTTAATGCTTCCCTAATATCATTAAATTCATGTATTTTTTCAAACACTTCATACGTCTAATTGTCCAAGCTCATACATATGCATAATAGTACATCAAGCTCATCATAGTAGAAAGAGGGATAACATGGACAATCAACAATGGCAAGTAGCAAAGAAAGTAGCCGCTACTTATATCGGAACTGTCGTTGGAGCTGGATTTGCTACTGGACGAGAAATTGTTGAATTTTTCACAGTGAATGGATTATACGGGACAATTGGCATATGTGTAAGTGGATTTTTTTTTATTTGGCTTGGCACAAAGATGATGTTACTTTCATCACAAATCGGGGCATTTTCAGCGCAAGAATTTAACAAATATTTATTTGGGGATGTATTTGGGAATGTTGTAAACACATTATTATTACTCGTTTTATTCGGCGTAACGAGCGTTATGTTATCAGGGGCTGGTGCAGTATTTGAAGAGCAACTTCGCTTACCAAGACAACTCGGTATTCTTATTACAGTTATCGCTTGTCTCATTATAAGTAGCCGCGGATTACAAGGTGTTTTTGAAGTAAATACACTTGTCGTACCTATTATGATGATTTTTATTATCGGACTTGCTATTACAACCTTTTTTCACGGTACACCTTCCATTAATAACACTATTCCTGCAGAGAGCTGGAATATGCAATGGATTACTAGCCCTATTACATATGTCGCCTTAAATCTTTCTCTCGCCCAAAGTGTTCTCGTCCCATTAGCCAGTGAAGTAAAGGATCGAAAAGCCATTTTTTGGGGTGGGATTTTAGGTGGTGCTGGACTTTCTTTAATTTTATTATGCAGCCATTTAGCAATCTTATCAGTCGATCAATTTTATCAATATAACATCCCAATGGCTGAAGTCATAAGAAGATTTAATGCAACTTTTCACTTCTTCTTTGTTCTCATTATTTTCGGTGAAGTTTTCACAACTTTAGTTGGTAATGTGTTCGGTATGACAAAACAGATGCAATCTATTACTGGGTGGAAAAATCACAATATTATTTTCTTCATTTTACTAATTAGTTATTGCTTTAGTTACATCGGTTACAGTGACTTACTTCACATTCTATATCCTATCATTGGATGGGTAAGTATTGTTATACTTCCAATCATTGCGTTTAAACAACTTCAAAAAACATAAAAAAGCATCCATGTTATTGGATGCTTTTTTATGTTCATTCACAATCATCACATACTTCCCAGTACGGCCCCATTTCTAATGCTAAATATGGCTTTAACTGCAACCGAATCATTCGACTAGGCATGCGCTCTAAAACAAATTGAATACCTTCTTCATCTTCGTCTAATTCAACTTTTGAAATCGCAATTCTTTGCATAGTCGTAATGGGAATTCCATCTTTATATAAAGTGATTTTCACCTCATCGTATTCATTAAAATATAATTCGACACTCATTTGATTTTTCAGTATTTCATCAACAATTTTAAATGTATTATTTTGTTCTTGGATTATATATTTCCATCCGCCTCTATCTTCTTTCGGAGCTGTTTGAAATAATGTCTCCAAATCCTCGTATAGCATAAGATAACCCCTCTCTTACTAAAAAACGATGAGTATTTTATATACCCTTTATCTCTATCACTATCCATAGCTATTGTACCATATATCACCGTTCTTACCGTATTCATTTGCTTTATACATACTTATAAAATAACTAATTCTATCTCCATTATTATGTATATTACCTCATTACTCCATACACTCTTACAAGTTCAAATAACGTCAGACTTTAATCCATGCAAATATTGTCTACTCTCTGCTTTTATTAGCTCACAGCATTCACACTTTTATATATAGTAAGACTACCACAAATAAAAAAGGAGAGTGACTTATACCACTCCCCTTAAAAGAACTTCCCTATAGCTGCTAAAACTAATACGATTATTAAAATTGCAAATAATAATGAGACAATGAAACTAAAAATAGGTAACGCTTTCTTTTCATTCTTCTTAAATAGTAACTTTAAACTAAGAAAAATATTTACTGGTACAAGTATAAAATAAAAATATTTAACAATTTGCACCGAGCTATTCGAAAGTGTTTTTAATATAAACACTTCAATTAGAAAAACAATAAAAAATGAAATACTTAGCCAAAATGAGACGTAACTAAGCCAAGAATGTCTTTTTGTCCCCCAGTATACTCCCATAATACACTCCTTTTATTTGTATTCTATACGTTAATAATTATACACAAAGCTAACAAATACCTCTATTTTTCGACAAATATTATACGAAATACCATTTTAAACGTCATAAAGGAAGTTTACATCTCCATTTGATTTTACATAATAAAACAGACTCCCCTCTATTGGCATAATGCTACTAGAGGTAGTCTGTTCTCTATTAGACTTTAAATCTGTCAATTAGTCCTTGCAACTCTTCAGCCATTTGAGATAACGTGCCTGCTGCAGATCCAATTTCCTCCATCGAAGCTAGCTGTTCTTCAGCTGAAGCCGCAACATTTTGTGTGCTTGTCGCATTATTTTGTGCTGTCATTGCAATTTGTCCTACCGAAATAGATACTTCATTTGCCCCTTTTGACATTCCATTAGCCGTTTCAACCATCGTCTTAATTTGATTAGCTATTTCATTTGTAGATTGTAAGATTTCAGCAAAGTTTTGCTTCGTTTCATTTGCGATAACAAGTCCAGATTGAACTTCCTCATTTACATGATTCATAGATTTGACTGTCTTACCCATATCATCTTGTATTTCACATATTAATTTACTAATTTCACTAGAAGATACGCTAGACTGCTCTGCCAATTTACGCACTTCATCTGCAACAATTGCGAAACCTCTTCCATGCTCACCGGCTCTTGCGGCTTCAATCGCCGCATTTAGAGCTAGAAGGTTTGTTTGATCTGCAATATTTTGAATTACTTCTAAAATATCACCAATTTGTTTTGATTTATTATTTAGTAATTGTATAACTGCATCTGATTGTGAAACCGATTCTGCAATAGACTGCATCTGGTTTACTGTTCTTCCTACTAGTTTCCCACCATCTTCTGCTTTTTCACGAGTATGTGCAGAAGCCGTATTAATAGATGATGAACTATTTGCTACATGTTGAATTCCTTCCGTTACATCAAACAGTAACATAGCGCCATTTTCTACGCTTGTTGTTTGCATCGTTGCCCCACTTGATATTTCATCCATTGCGATTGTGATTTGCTCAGTCGCTTCACTTGCTTGCCTTACACTTGCAGTTAGCTCTTCTGATGCCGCTGCAACATGCCCAACTGAATCGTTAATTCTTCCAATTAACGTCCGTAACGAATTCGTCATCTCATTAAAGCCTTTAGCAAGTTGGCCGATTTCATCATTAGAATGAATTTCAATTGTTTGCGTTAAATCCCCTTCGCTTATTTCTTTAGAGGTAACAACTAATCTCTTTAAAGGCTTCGTAATTGAAAGTGTCACAAAATAAATAAGTGCCCCGCCTACTACTAATGAGATAAGCATAACAATTAACATATTATAAAATACAGGTTGAGCAGCTTCAATTACTTCAGTTGCGTACATCGTCCCACCAATTTTCCAACCTGTTTTTACGTTTGTAGCAAATACCATATTCTTTTCACTACCACCATAAGAATATGTAAAAGCACCATGATTATCTTCATAAATTTTCTTTGCCCAAGAATCAGCTGCTTTATCCCCTGATTTTTCTTGTGGATGAGCAATGATTTTTTGCTTTCCATCTAAAATGAAGGCATATCCTTTTTTACCAATATTGATTAACTTTGTTGTTTTTAATAAATTGTCTAAACTTAAATCTAGCGCAACAACCCCATTTTTATCTTCTGTTTGTTTCGCAATCGTTACGACAATATGTCCATTTCCTTTTGCCTTATATGGCTCGCTAACAACAATACCACCTTGTTTTGCCACTGCATCTTTATACCAAGGTCGTGTTGTTGGATCATAATCTGCTGCCATTTGTATATTTGGTTCCTGTACAAATTTCTTATCATTACCGGCAACATACACTTGTTCAACATCTATATTCAAATTGATATACTGAGATAATGTCTTTCTTAGCTCATCCTGATTATCCCCTTGATACATATTCGCTTGAATTACTCGTGCAAAGTTATTCACATCGTTAAATTTTGCTTCAATCATTTGATTGATTAAATTATCTAATATTTTTATATTATCGTTAGCACTACTCGTAATTTGTGATTCAAAATTCTTTTTAGCAGTTTGATAAGACATGCCCCCGATTATAGAAACGGCTGCAATTAAAATTACAAAGAATGAAATTAATAGCTTTTTTGCTACTTTCATATCACGAAACAAATTTAATAGTTTACCCATTATGAACCTCCTAATTTTAAAATTCAAAAGTTAAATTGAGTTAATTATGAATATTTCCCATTCCTTAATTATTATTTTCATAACCTATTATGGTGAATACTTTGTAAAGTTTAAACAATTAATTTCTCTTTGTCTATATATACGAATAATATTATTATAAAATTTACAAATAGAAAAAACCAAAGGGGCCCCTTTGGTTTTTACATTTTTTTATGTTGTTTAGAAATTTTCTTCCATTTATCACGCTCTGCTCTGGCAAGGATTGCATCTTGTTTCCTCATAAAATACGCCAGTTCTCTTTGTAATTTTTTATAGCTTTTCAAACGATCTATCGTAATAAGTCCGTTTTCAATTGCACTATACACCGCGCATCCTGGTTCATTCTCATGCTTACAATCACGGAAACGACATGTTGTCGTAAGTTCTTCAATATCAGAGAATGCTGTTTGAATCGCTTCGCTTCCTTCCCAAAGTTGCAATTCCCTCATGCCAGGCGTATCAATCACGAGAGCGCCACTAGGCAATTGGAATAATTCTCGATGCGTTGTCGTATGCCTCCCCCTACTATCCTCTTCACGTATATCTCCCGTTTTTGCTACATCAATTCCTATTAGAGCATTTAACAAAGTTGACTTTCCTACCCCTGATGATCCAACTAAAGCAATTGTTTTCCCTGAAGAAACGAATTGTTTCAACGAATCTATACCTGTATGCTCTAAACTATCAACAACGAAAATAGGAACACCAATTGCTATAGCTTCCGTTTCTACAATTTTCTCTTCCACATCATTACATATACTACTCTTTGTTAAAACAATAACTGGCATAGCGCCACTTTCATACGCTAATAATAAATAACGTTCCATCCTTCTAACATTAAAATCATGATTAAGTGCATTCACTAAAAATAAATAATCTACATTTGCTGCTATAATCTGTTCTTCTGTTCTTGTTCCAGCCTCTTGTCTTGAGAAAGAGCTTCTTCGCTGGAAAATACGATGAATAATCGCTTTCTTTTCATCTTCTATTTTCTTTATATACACCCAATCACCAACTGCTGGATAATCGCCTTTCGTAACTGCTTCATGCCGAAACTTCCCAGACAGTTCTGCCATATACTCACCATCATTACAAATAATTCGATATATATGCTTATGCTCGAGTAAAATTCGTCCTACTTCAAAGTTCTCAACAGCTTGTTCCTCAAAAAAAGAATCCCAGCCGAACGATTCTAAAATATTTTGATTCAAATTGATATCCTCCCTAGTGTAAGCTAAGCGGAAGGATCGTGCGCTCACTTATATAGTCTCGCCCTTTCCATCCACCTTTGTATTTGGTTTATTATTCATATAAGTTATTTTCGCCATAATACATCACCCCGTTCTTCTTTTAATTACTCTCATTATATGGAATTCTCCTATAAAAAGCTACATTATTTAACATAATTTTCAAACAACTTTCTTTTGAACATTCTAATTTGTCCTCGGTGACTAATTTCATCTTCTAGCACATGATACCAAAGATAGTGCTGGTTATATATTACACCGTTAGGCCACTTTCTTTCTGACATGAGCCACTCATCACTTTGTTCACTTAAATACTTCAGAGATTCTTCTCGAACACTTTGTAGAAGTTGTACATAATACTGTACTTCATGACCACGGATCGCTCTACCCGCTTCCCCTAAATACAGTGCATCTTCCCATATTTCTAATTCTTCTTTTGTAAAGTCACGATTTTGAAATGAAATAAGCTGATGAACTTTTTCAATAGCTGCTATATGCTTTAATAAGGCACCAATTGAATTTCCGCTGCTCTGCATAATTAAGTCTAATTGCTCAACTGATAAATTTTTTACTTCGCCTAATGTTACAGCTCTCGTATGCTCAAGCATGCTTACTAATTCCCCTATATTTTTTGTATAACCATCTACACTTCTTATTCGATAATCTATCTTCATATCACGCACCCCTTTCTGCATTCATATTATTGTAAAAATGATTCATATAATAGACTGAAACCTTTCGAAATTTTCTGTTATAATTAAATTGAATACAAAATATACCCAAACAAACTTTCTCAATATGCTTATATGAAATATTAAAAGGAATCAATATAAAATAATCGAATCTTATTCACTAAAAGGAGTGGATTCGATGGAAATGTATCAATGGCTAACTGCTATACTCGTTGGTGGCATTACCGGCTTCGTTTCCCATCTAATCAATAACCAAGGTAAGTTATTGCTTCCACGCCGTTTGAAAACATTTTTTCATTTTGGATTTTTAACTGACATTTTTACTGGTAGCCTAGCCGCACTTCTTGGGCTCGTTTTATTCGATGTCACCGCAATAAAAGAAATTATAAAAGTATCCATTGTAACTGCTATTTCCGGTCAAACTTTCTTACTACATCAAGCTCTTGGTGGCGAACAGGCTAAAAATACGCAAATTGGGAAAGCTGATGAGAAGATTCAAGAAATTGACAAATTATTGCGACGTTAGTGTATACTTTCTTTTAAAATTATTGTTATAATGAGAAATAAATATTTTCTATTGCGTCGTTTGTCAGGAGAAAGGGTGTTTCGTATGACAAAAAAGAAAATAGAAGATTTCTTAACAAACTCCGAAAAAGAGGAACTGCTAGAAAACTATAAATGTTTACGAGAAGCCCGCACAAAAAGCGAAGCTAACTATTTTGGTGAAGCAGTAAACCATCTATTAAATAAAGCAAAACAACGAATTATTAAAGATGCAGGTATACATGATGAAAATGCTGCAACTGTTCAATCAAAGAGAAAAGCACTGTTTTAGCTACATTAGCTAAAACAGTGCTTTTTATTTAGAATTTTTTTCTTTCCATGCTATATTCTCTCTGCCTTTATCTTTCCATTTTTACAGTTTCAAAAGTCATCTAGACCTAAAGATCAACCTAATAATATTAGCCCACGCAAACCATTTTAATAATAGATAAAATAATTGAACTAGTAATGCTACAAACTAAATAAGTTTATTAAATCGCTTCTTTTAAATCTGAATGCGGATTTGGTCCGTATTGATTGTCATTTTCTTCACTTTCAATGATAAAAAATACAAGTAAAACAACGCTACCAAACGGTACAAAATTTAATAGTTGCCACCATCCCGTTTTCCCAATATCATGTAATCGTCGTGCACCAACCGAAAAACTTGGTATAATCATTACTAACATAAATAGCAACGCAATAATAGCAACTAACACCTCTGAAAATGATGATACAAATAACAGTAGCCAAAAAATTACGATATTGGATAAACTAAAAATCCAGTACTCTTTTCGCGTAGCTCTACCACTAAAATTCCCATAATTCTTTAGAGCTTTCAAATACCATTGCATTTAAACCTCTCCCTTTTATCCCCAATAAAATTAAAATATGTAATTATTAACAGATAAGTAGAAATATAACACAACATTTATGTAAAATCCATATCCCCATCTAAATTGCCCTCTATTTAAATAGTTTTTTCCTTCGGCATTTTTCACATTACTTTCACATCTATTTCACAAATATAAGTAGTCCGATATGCTAAACTAAGTATATCCTTTTCCAAGGAACTATATGCCGATATATAAATCCCTATCTTTATAGGGATTTTTATTTTTTGATTCCTCATAACTTTGTTACAATCCATTTCTTCTACTATTTCTATACTTTTAGTAACTACTTTAATTAAAAGCACATTCATGTATTCACACTCTTATTAATTCTGATTTGCGAAATATTTATACAAGCTTTATGATGCAATTCCTGTTTCACTACTTTCAGTAAGTTTTTCACTTTTTCTAAACAAAAATAAAGCTCCTATATATAGTAAAGCAGTAAAACTACCTATAAGTATAAAATTGTGAGATACTGCAAATAACATTCCTGCTATTGCCGCACCAATCATTTGACCAATATACATAGAAGCATTTGCAAGCGCGGCTCCTGTTCCTCTTGCTGCACTAGATATGTTTTGTAAGTGCCTCATCATTAATACAAACAAAATTCCTGTCCAAAAAAACAAAGCAAAGAACGATAACTCCACCAATACAATGTTCTTTACATGTGGAAGTAATACATATAGCACTGCTGTAAATATAATTCCACCATAGAAAGAAAGGTTATAACCAATTTTATTTACGATTCTAGGACCAAAAATATTACCAGTTAAATTTCCTAACCCTAATACGAGCATAGCTGTACCTACTTCATGAACTTGTAAGCCAAATTGAATGGAAAGCCATACACCAAAAAATGAAAATGCAGCAAAATTTCCGGTTTGAAAAACAAAGTATGCAAAATAAGAAAGTGAAACCTTTGAATCTGTAAGTAATTGTTTATAACGCTGTAAAATCGCTTTTTTATTTCCACCTATATGAACCGACTGGATTTCTGGTAATACAACATAAATAAGAATGACAAGTAGTGCTGATAATATACCAATGAAATAGAATGGGATTGTATAATGTATCGTTGCTAAATAAGCTCCCAGTGGCAGCCCTAAAATTTGAGAGATTGATAACCCTGCTGTTGCAACCCCAATTGCTTTCACAATTTGCTTCTTCTCTATAAGGAGCGGAATAGATGCCCACACTTGTGGAGATACAAAAGCTGCACTTACACCTGCTAAAAATCTAAATCTTAGCATCTATAAAAAACTCGGTGCAATTCCACACAAAAACGTACTTACTGCAAAAAAACTCATACCTAGTACCATCACTTTTTTTCTGTTTAATCCATCTGATATAGGACCAGCAATAAGCGCAAATCCAGCATACCCTAAAGCATACGAACTCACCATCCATCCTGACAACTCAGTTGAAACATGATACACCTGTTGCAATGTCGGCAACAGTGGTGAAATTAAGAAAGTATCTGTACCGATCATAAACATTATCATAAAAAATACAGCTAGTACTCTGTTCATTTAGACCTTCTCCTTATATAAACAGAGGGTACTCTCCCTCTGTTTAACTAATCTTCTAAAATAGATTGGATTTCTTTCATGACTCTTTCATTCAATGCAACGTCTACCGCTTTCACACTTTCTCTTACCTGCTCTGCCCGCTTTCCACCAGGTATAACAGTATCAATTCCTTCTTTATTTAATAACCATGCTAACGCTAAATGAGACACTTCAATATCATTTTCTTTAGCTAGCCCTTTTAACTTATTCACTTTCTTAAAATTACTCTTATATGTATTTTCTTCAAATAGATTTACATTTTGACGCCAATCGACTTCATTTAATTTGAAATCTTCTGTATATTTTCCACCTAATATTCCAAAAGCAAGAGGCCCATATGGAATAAATGAAATACCCGCTTCTATACAATACGGCAACAGTTCTTCCTCAGCTGTACGTTCTAACATATTGTATGGAGATTGTACAACATCTATATGACCATGTTGATTCGCCTCTTTTAATTGTTCTATGTTTACGTTCGATATTCCAATTGAACGAATTTTCCCTTCTTCTTTTAAATGAGTAAGCTCTCCGATTGAATCTATGTAACTTGTTTCAGGATTTGTAAAGTGTAAATAATATAAATCAATATATTCAGTCTGTAATCTTCTTAAGCTATTTTCCACAGCATTCCTTAAATAACTTGGTTCATTGTTAATATAAGTTTCTCCATTTAACAACGGTTGAATTCCACCTTTTGTAGCAAGTATAAACTCATGACGTTTTCCCTTTAATACTTCTCCTACTAATTCCTCTGATCTACCGAAACCATATGAATCTGCTGTATCAAAAAATGTAATCCCTTGCTGAATAGCTTCTTCTACTAATCGCTTTCCTTCTTCTTCATTCACATCAGCATATAAATTATGTCCCCCTACTGCATTTGTACCTAAACCCAACTTTGAAATATTTAATCCTGCCTTTTGCAATTTTGTATACTTCATTTTTTCTCCCCCTATATTTCTATTGTTCGAATATATTCGAACAATAGAAATATACCACTTTATATGTTATAGTGCAAATATCTTAACTTATACAAGTAGGTGAAATATGCGTACACTCTATCATCCAAATCGAGAAGAAATTCAATTTTCTTCTGTCTTATATGCACTTAGCGATCAAATTCGTTTACAAATTGTAAATATGTTACTAGAGAAAAGTGAACAATCTTGTGGTGCTTTAAACATCCCTATTGCGAAATCAACTTTATCTCACCATTTCAAAGTTTTACGTGAGTCAGGTGTTATGTACACGCGCCTTGAAGGAACACAACGTTTCATTTCAATTCGTGAAGAAGATTTAAATGCTAGATTCCCAGGTTTATTACAAGTTGTATTACATGCGACAGAGCCATATTAAAAAAACATCTCATATTCATATGAGATGTTTTTTTAATATGGCTATTCTTTTAATAAATCTAATAATCCATTCCCTTCGGATGTACGTTCATACCCTAAAGGTACAGTTCTTTTAATAAGTTGTGCATATATTTCCGGCTCTGATAACTTTCGACCGTATTCTTTCTCACACTGTTTAATGAGCAAGGCAAGCGCTCCAGCAACATGCGGCGTCGCCATGGAAGTTCCACTTAACACTGCATATTTCCCATCTGGATACGTAGATAATATTTCATCACCTGGCGCTACTAAATCAATTTCTTGATTTGAATTACTAAAACATGTGATTTTCCATTCTAAATTGACAGCGCCGACTTCAATTACTTCCGAGTAAGCACCTGGGTAATCTAGTTCCTCTGTATTATCATTACAATCTCCATTATTCCCAGCAGCACATACGACGAGAACATCCTGCTTTACCGCATTTTGAATTGCTTCATGTAATTCTGGAACATCTTGCGGACCACCAAGTGACATTGAAATAATTCTCACTTTCTCTTGATTCGGCCCTCTCCAATTTACAGCATAATGAATTGCCTCAATAATTTGCTCGTAACTTCCAGAACCATCTCCCGCTAAAACTTTTAATACTAACATTTTAGCAAGTGGTGCAACTCCTAATACACCGACACCATTTTCAGTTGCTGCAATCGTCCCCGCGACATGAGTACCATGTCCGTTATTATCAAGATACACATTTGGATCAGCTTCATAATCTTTTGTGAAATTTCTTCCGCCGATAATACGATCTTTTAAATCTATATGATTAGTATCACACCCTGTATCTAATACGGCAACGACTACATCTTGCCCCTTCACACTCTTTCCCCATACTTGCGGAGCGTGAATCAGTTGTACACCTGGTGGAATTTCATTTACTTGTTCTACAACCTTATTTACGGTAAATGGAATCAATTGTATACCTTTTTGTTTATTCACTGTACTACTCATCGTAATCCCTCCTGAAAATGTATTATTTTCATTTCAGACCACTTTTGAATACGTGTAAATGTAACATTCGTTTTATTCTTTTTGTTTTCCTTCTTTTCAAATATTTCTCAACATCATTTACTAACTCTATACTACTTTTGTATTTCCCCTATGATTTATAGGAAATAACAGCCTGGGTCATTCAACTAATAACCAAAATAAAAGGACCAATTAATGGTCCTCTTACAGTCTTTTAAAAGAATGATATGTAATTTGAAAAATAATATAAATTAAGACTAAACCTCACTCTTGTTTAAAAACTTTTCTATTTCTTTTACTAAATATTCCGCTCCCTCTATCCCAACAGTAATATTTCCATTTGCTAATGATATGTTCTGCTCTGAAACATCACCTGTGATTTGGCAAGCATTGTAAGGTTGATATTTTTGTAAAATGATTTTATCTGCTTCTACAAAAATTTCAAGCGGTGATTTGATTTGTATTCCCAATACATCGCGTAATTCTTTAGGGATAACAATTCGTCCTAATTCGTCTACTTTTCGAATAACTCCTGTTGCTTTCATATTTCTCCCCCCTTTCTCTCTATTAATTTTTTTCACCTCGCTTTTTCCATTTTATCACTTTTTGGCAATACTTGCCTCTTTTTAGAAAATTTTGTACTCGAGTTAAAAAAACACATTTAATGCATACGTAATCTCTCTTTCAATTGTTTTACATAACGGGATCTTATAAGTAAGAAGTATACAACTTGAATACCTATGAAAATACTTAATACAACTGTATTTTCTTTAAACAATGAGTACTCAAACATTTGCCCTAACGCCGTTAAGGCTACTGCCCCATGTAATGTTGCAACACCAATTGGAACGAAGAATAAAAGCGCCAATCGAATTGTAACTACCTTCGATAATTCCCTACTCGTCAATCCAACTTTTCGAATCATTTCGAACAAGCGAACATCATCCTCCAAATCGGAGAATAAACGGAAGTAAAGGAAACTTCCTGCGCAAACGAAAAATACTATACCAATAAAGAAACCTACAAATAAAATCGGTCCTGCAATTTGTAAACTTTGGTTTCGTTCGTACTCTTCCGCACTAAACGTTGACTGTTCTTGATACGGTTTAATTTGATGAGTAAGCTCTTTACCAATTTCAATCTCATCTTTCGTTCTTTCAGTTTTATACATATAATCTTTTGTCTCTATAAATCCATCTTGTAATGAATCATATTGATTATTAGAGATTACATAAACATTTCCTCTTAATATTTTCCCCAATGAAGATGAAGTAACTTTTTTCACCTTTAAACTTTCATTCATATTGGGTAAAGTAATTTCTTTTCTTTCTTTCATCGCTGGCCCTGGTATATCAGCTGACAAAAATACAACCTCTTTATTTGCTACAGTATTAAATGGTTCTCCTGTTAACTTTGCATATTCCTTATAATCTGATTCTTTTATAAAAGTGGCGCTTCTTAACGACTGTTCCTCCGTTTTCTTTGTCGAAATATTAGTTTTTGAAGCTGCTATATTATGTTTCTTTAATCCTTTGTCAATCATTTGTATATGTTGTGATTCGTTACTATCCCCTTGCTTAGAATGGTAATGAAACGCAATTGGTCTCTCCATTATCCCTTTCGTCATGGATGCGAAGCCGACTAATGTCCCTATTGCGGAAAATGCTACAGTAGAAATAATGGTTACAATAAAGAACATTCTTGCGTTATCTCTCATGCGATACGCTAAATCTGATAACGTAATAATATTAGTCTGTGTCCAATAGAAACGTTTACTTTTTTTACATAATCGAATAATAAAGACACTCAGCTGCTTGTACAACAAATACGTCCCAATAATAACTACCGTTGTAACAGGAATCATCATAATAAATACCATTGCGCCATGCGATAGAAGAGCTCCTACATAGCCAGCACTAAGCAATACTACTGCTAATATTGAAGAAATGATTGATGCTTTCGGTTCCGGTTTCGCCTCTGCTGATCCTCTAAACAACTTCATAATCTTATTTTTACGAATCATTCCTGCACTAAACAATGATATGATCATAAATAAAATAAAAAACATAATACCCGTTACAACAATTGCTTTCATCGGTATGTAATAGGATAAGGAGATATCTAGTTTCAATATCATCGGAGCGACAAATAGTAATACCCCTGAAAATAACATACCTGAAAGAATACCAAAAATAATTGCCCCTATTCCAATCATAATATTTTCAAAAAAGATAAGACGCTTTAATTGATATTTCGTCATACCTAGCATCATTAAAATTCCTAGTTCACGCTTTCTCGTTTTTAAAAACATTCCCATCGAATATAAAATAAAGAAGAATGTAAATAAGTAAATAATAGACTGTGCAAAAGACATACTTACGAATACGTACTGACCCAATTCTCCTGCACTTAATGCCGGATGAAACGCAAAAAATGAATACACAAAAAAGGCCATAATAGCAAATGCACTACTCAAAAAATAGGCTGAGTATGTCCGTCTATTTCGCGTTACATTCCGATATGCGAGTTCTCTAATGTTCATATTACTTCTCCGCCCTTCTTTCTACTAACTATGTTTTTATATTAGTAAAGTACGGAAATACCTTCCATCGATTCAAATGACAAAAACCTTACAGTTTTGAAAGGTTTAAAAAAATTGCTTATACGTAGTACTTTATTTATAATGACTACATTCATATTCATACACACATCCTATTGTATATTCGTTAGTTTTGCGAAATAATAAAGGATAGAAGTATGTACCATTATACATATAAACTTATTTACCGCTTTAATATGAATAGGAGGAAAACATAATGACATTACAAGAACAGATTATGAAAGCATTACATGTTCAGCCTGTAATTGATCCAAAAGTTGAAATTCGTAAACGAGTTGATTTCTTAAAGGATTATGTAAAGAAAACAGGCGCAAAAGGATTTGTACTTGGTATTAGCGGCGGCCAAGACTCTACATTAGCAGGACGCTTAGCACAACTTGCAGTTGAAGAAATTCGTAACGAAGGTGGTAAAGTAACGTTTATCGCCGTGCGTCTTCCTTATAAAGTACAAAAAGATGAAGATGATGCACAATTAGCATTACAATTCATTCAAGCAGATCAATCTGTTGCATTTGATATTGCTTCAACTGTTGATGCTTTTTCAAATCAATATGAAAACTTATTGGGTGAGTCATTAACAGATTTCAATAAAGGTAACGTGAAAGCACGTATCCGTATGGTTACTCAATATGCAATTGGTGGACAAAAAGGGTTACTTGTTATCGGAACAGATCACGCTGCAGAAGCTGTAACAGGGTTCTTTACAAAATTCGGAGATGGTGGTGCAGATTTATTACCATTAACGGGATTAACGAAGCGCCAAGGACGTGCATTATTACAAGAGTTAGGTGCAGACGAGCGACTTTACTTAAAAATGCCAACAGCTGATTTATTAGATGAAAAACCAGGTCAAGCTGACGAAACAGAGTTAGGTATTACTTATGATCAATTAGATGATTATTTAGAAGGTAAAGCAGTTCCAGCTGACGTTGCAGAGAAAATTGAAAAACGTTACACAGTGAGTGAGCATAAAAGACAAGTACCAGCGTCAATGTTTGATGATTGGTGGAAATAAATAAAACATAAAAAAGAAGCTAATCTTCATTTAGCTTCTTTTTTATATGTTAACGATATACCCCTACTCTTTTCTCCAATAAATCTTGCAAGCAATCTTCATGTTGTTTACAAAATAACGGTGGCATGTCGTCTAACGGGAAAAACTTCAAATCCAACGTTTCATCACCATCTACTTTTTTGTCACCTCCAACTATTGAGAATGAAAAGAACATCACAATTGACTGGGCCTTGTCTCCATTTGGATATGATTGAAAATATTTTGTATACACTCCAATAAGCTCATTTATTTCTACATCATACCCGGTTTCTTCTTTTATTTCCCGGATTGCAGTTTCCGCAGCTGATTCTCCTATCTCCATTGCACCACCTGGAAATCCCCAAGCGTTAAAGTCTCCTCTTTTTTGCAGTAATACTTCTCCATCTTTATTAAATACACAACCACCGGCAAAGTTTAAGAAAACATAATCATGTCCTACTTTTTCACGTAATTCTTTTATATAATTCGCCATTCTCTTTCCCCTTTTCATACTTCTTCTATCGCTATTTTTTATCTTTTTCAAGCAATTCAATGATTCGATCTAGCTTCTGGTTCATATTAATCACGTGGTGTTTCTTTGCAACGCTGCTTTGTAATACTCTTCTAATAAACAAAGTAAATGATATGAAAAACAAAACGATAAGTCCGATTACTAAACAAGTATATATCAATGTGAAAATATTACTTTCGAACAAGTTCATTCAGCATTCACATCCTCTCCTTTTTATTTTATCACATAATTCCCAATATTTTAAAGTGATCAACAAATATAAAAAGAGCATCTTTTACAGATGCTCTTTCTCATTGCTTAATACGTAAATGTAATTGTCGCCAATGAATAACCAGCCAATGCACTATAAGGCGCTACTTGATAAGACACACGCTTTGCACCTTTTGGCCAATTTATTTCATTTAATACTTTCTTTATATCTTGCATCGTCCCATCCATGGACTGCTTATATCGTACTTCTACTTTTTCTGGTTTGGCTGCAAACTGTTGCTGCAACTTTTGCTTAAATTCATTATAATTTTCTGCTCCGTATTCTGCAGATAAGTATTGTAAATTTGTTTCTTTTAACATCTGCTCATATACGACAGTCTTTGAGCTACCAGCTTTTATTTTATTTGTTAATTCACCAAAATAACTTGTAGTTGCCGCTGGATATTTGCTACGATCCCATTCATGATCTTTACTTAACTGTTCGTCAGACATATTAAAATATGAGTAAGTTACACGCCCTGCTTTATCTGGTACTGGATCATCAAATGTAGTATCTAGGTGATACCATTTGTTTTCAATGTTCACTAAATTCCACGCGTGAGCTTGTCCATTTCCTGTGCCTGTTACAATATGATTTTGAATACCTGCCTCTTTTAACAACTCATACGTTAATAATGTATATCCTTGGCAAACGGCAGAACGATTCGCTAATGCTTCATATGCTGTATACGCTTGATAAGACGTATCATAAGACACATGCTTAACAACGTAATCGTGAATAGCTTTTACTTTCTCATGCTCATCCATCCCTGGTTTTACAATTGATCCAACAATTGATTTCGCCTGAGCTTTTACATATTGAGTTTGTTCTTTTGATTCACGGTATTTTACTTGCAGTGTAAACGTATAGTCCCCTGGCATTCCTTTAATAGAATATCTAGTAGACGCTACATTATATTTTACATACTCATCAGCATCTACAATTTTATTAAACTCACCATACAATTGATCCATAATATTTCTAGCATTTCTATCTTTTGTTTTATATGTGATTGTAATATTTTCTTCTCGATTATCAATCTGTTTTTTTAATTCTTTTCTGAAATCATCTAATAACTTTACATCTGATTGCGCTGTCACTGTAGTCGGATTTGTAGCTGCATAAGATACAGATGATGCTTGTAAGCCTCCCATTACTATAGTTGAACAAAGTGCGGCAGCTGTCACATACTTACTTGTCTTTCCCATCTTGTCACTCCTTATATTCTATAACTATACGAAAAGGTATCGTATAGTTTCAGAGTATACAATACTTTTTCGTATAGGTCATATGAGATTATGCATATTAACTAATTCACATAAAAAGGTTGTTCTTTTTAAAAGAACAACCTTTTTTCATTAGCATGTTTGTAATACACAGCATGTATTTTCAAAACGTTGATTTTTCAAATCTTCATTACTAATACAGAAATATAGCATCCCTAATTCTCCCCAAACCATATTACAATTTTTATGATCTGAATCAATTTGGAATAAAAGAGTCATTTGCTGCGGGTCTACTCCCATATATTCTCCTGTCTCATATAACACTTCTTCTTGTACAGAGAATGGCTCACCAAACATTTGATGGTTATCGTAGTTATCTGGAATTAGCTCTTCAAGTAATTGCAAGAAACGATCTGAATCAGCCTCATCTTCAATGAAAAGTTCTGGTAATTTGTATGTCAGTTCAAAAGTAATTGCACACTGGTTATATTTCGCTTGTATTTCATTTTCTCTTCGTAATTGCTCTACAGGAACATCATAATAAAGTACACGCCCAGCTTCTGTTAGATTCACATTTTCTTCAAAATAATTTTCAATGCAAAAGAAATACAGCATGCCCGTCTTAGGAAGATTGTGATCCATACCAACGTTTTGTAAATCACTTAAGTTAAATTGCGCGATAAATTGTAGTGGATTTCCTTTATGCTTTGGATATTCAAATAAAGCTGGTAGATCAGGAACTCCTCCCATTTTCGAACTACCTATCGCAACAGTTCCCTGCTGCTTTGGCACAACTTTTATACAAGGAAATACAGTATTAATAAGTTCTTCTTTCAAGTGTGTTAGTTCATATTTATCAATTAATACTTCAATTTTTTTATTCATAAATTCTCCTTACATTTACATACTTATTTATATCATAGTACAAAGATTATACTTCATTCTTTACAAAATCAACAAGCCTCCCAAAAACGGGCTTATCCTTCGTACGCGAACAAGTTTAAAAAAGCATACTATACATTGTTCCTACAAACACGATAATTCTTTAGTTCTTCCAGTACATTTTCCCCTCGTTCATTTTTAAATATAAGGAGGCATTCCACATGGGTTACGGATATAGTTGCTGTGGTTACGGATACGGTGGCGGCGGTTGTGGTTACGGAGGTTTCGCTTTATTAATCGTTTTATTTATCCTTCTAATCATCATCGGAGCTAGCTGTTGGGGCGGCTTTGTAGGCTGCTAGTAAACTAAAAACTATTGTAAAAAAGCACGTACAATACGTGCTTTTTTGCCATTTCTAAATCTTTCATTCGAAAGGAAGTATGTTTAATGAAGATTGATGGTGTTTTTGAAGGAGGCGGTGTGCGCGGTATTGCGCATGTCGGGGCAATTTGCGCGTTAGCCGAAAAAGGTTATGAATGGGAACGTGTAGCTGGTACATCGGCTGGTTCGATTATTGCAGCGCTCCTAGCGGCAGGATATTCTTGTTCAGAGTTAAAAACGATTATAACTGATATTGATTATAATAAATTTACGAAAAGAACTTTTATTGATAGAATTCCTTTTATCGGCAAGGGACTCAGTGCATGGACTACTCTAGGTATATACTCTAATGTATTTATAGAAGAATGGATTGAAGAATTACTTCGAAAAAAAGGTGTTCATTTATTTACTGATTTACCGGATCTAAACAAACTCAAAATCATCGCCTCTGATATTAGTAATGGTAAAATGGTTGTCTTTCCTGACGACTTACCAAACTACGGATTTTTAAATTATCGCTTCTCTATCGCTAAAGCGGTAAGAATGAGTAGTACAATCCCCTTCTTCTTTGAACCGGTAAAATGGAGAACTCCAAAATGGAAGCAGCCTTGTTATATGGTTGATGGAGGAATTCTAAGTAATTATCCAATTTGGATCTTCGATTCACCTACCGCTCCTCGCTGGCCGACTTTCGGATTTCATTTTATAAAAGATGAGATTCAAGCTGATCCTGCTCACTATAACGAGCCTATTTCCATGTTCAAAGGACTATTTAAAACAATGATGCAAGCTCATGATTTACGTCATTTAGATAAGGAATCAAAAGCAAGAACGATTACAATTCCAACAGGAACGATTACAAGTACTAATTTTGAACTGACAAAGGAAGAAAAAGAATGGCTTTACAATTCTGGTTATAACTCTGCTAATAAATTTTTACAAGCTTGGAACTTTAGGCAATATATCGATGAATATAGAAAAGGAAATCAAGCCCGAAAGACAAATCGATTTTTTCGTCAACTTGACTCATAATATTATTACTTTGCGTATAAATACGAGAACGTTTAACAACTTAATAATAAATAAGCCTAGTAATTTCTTATATTACTAGACTTATTTATTATTATATAATCTCGTACATTGTTTAAGGATACGTTAACCCTTCGGCTTCCTCTGCAGTAATAACTATGTAACGATTTCCCGTTCTTAATCCTAACAGTTCTGCTTTTTCAATCGCTTCTTGCTTCGTCTCTGCATAAGCAGCTAAATATTTTTCTCCATTGATCATTTGGCAAATTACATATTGTTTCATTACTTTCTCCTCTTACTTTTTCATTAGTTGTGCAAGTTTTTTTATACCTATTTCAATTTCTTCTAACGTTGCGTATGAATACGATAGGCGCAAAAATTGATTTGCACTTCTATCATATAAAGTACCTGGGTTTAATAAAACCTTTTCTTGCAGAGCTTTATCAAATAAACTGCGATCTGAAATGGGTACTTTTATATGTACCCATATATAAAATCCCCCTGTTGGTTCATGCCAAGTTGCTATTTCACGAAGATATTTATCTAACATTAGTAACATAAAATCTCTTCGTTTTTTCAATTCACTTCTTACAAAGCGCAAATGCTCATCATATAGACCATTTGTAAACCACTCTGCTGCAATTTGCTGGGATATAGTGCTTGAACCATAATCTGTTTGCATTTTTATGTCTGACAATCTTTGAATTACTGGCTCAGGTCCAACAATCCATCCAATTCTTAACCCTGGACTAATTGCTTTGGACATGCTTCCAATATGTAGTACGATTCCATTTTTATCATAGGCTTTTAAAGGTTTCGAACAAGGTGCATCAAACCATAAGTCTTGATACACTGCGTCCTCTATAATAGGTAATCCAATTTCATTACATATTTCCATCACTTCTATTCGTTTCTTCGCATTCATACTAAAGTTCGTTGGATTATGAAAAGACGGGATTGTATATAAAATAGATGCATTAAATTGCTTCTTATATTTTGTAATATATGATGTATTTAAACCGTTCTCATCCATTGGTATTCCAATGAAACGCATTCCTGCGGATTGAAAAACATTAAGCGAGTATAAATAGGATGGTTTCTCTAATAAGATGGATGCCCCTTTTGGAAGAAGCCCCATAGAGATAAGTTGCAGCGCTTGAATTGCTCCTGAAACAATTAATATAGAGTCAGGAGATACACATATACCATGCCCCTTTAAGTATTCGGAAATCTTTTCCCTTAAATAAAAATTTCCTTTCGGCTCTTCATACCCAAGCTTCACATTTGACTTTAAAAGCTTATTCATAATTTCTTTCATCTTTTTCTCAGGTAAGAGACTCAGCGCGAGCTCACCTGTTCCTAATCGAATTACATGTGGATAAAATTCAGCTTGATTAATCTCCTGAATAGCTGGGAGATTCGGATAATGAAGTCCTGTTTCTACATAAGACTGCCAATTAGGCGGGGGTGCGTAAGTTGAAGCATTCTCATTATTATTTACAACAATTGTTCCTTTCCTGCCATTCCCTTCAATGTATCCCTTTGCAACTAGTTCATCGAAAGCCATTACAATTGTGCTTCGATTCACACCAAATGTATGGGCCAAATCTCTTTGTGAAGGTAATTTCGTTCCAACGGTCCATTCTCCATTAACGATCCTTTCTTTTATATACGTTTCTATTTGTTTATACAGAGGAGTCGCTAGAGACATATTCGGTTTCCAAACGAATCTTTCCATTATATCACCTTATATTCTTTTTGGTTGGTAACCTCCCCAACCATATGGATGGATACAAATTTTCATTTCTTCTATACAATATACACTATCATAATGAATTAAAATAGGAGGTAATATGATGAGTGAAGCAATTATTCATGGTATCATTCTTGCATTTGGACTTATCATTCCATTAGGTGTACAAAATGTTTTTGTCTTTAACCAAGGTGCGAGCCAACCAAACATTTGGAGGGCAGCCCCCGTAATATTAACTGCCTCTATATGTGATACGTTACTCATATTGATTGCAGTGCAAGGTGTCTCCCTTGTACTCCTTACTTTTTCTTGGCTAACTAACTCGTTATATATAGTTGGATTTTTCTTTCTCCTATACATGGGCTTTGTTATTTGGAGAAGTAACCCTTCCAACGATGTAAAACAAGAAAAAAGTATGCCCTTAAAAAAGCAAATCCTTTTCGCAGCATCCGTTTCGTTATTAAATCCACATGCTATTTTAGACACAATCGGTGTAATTGGAACAAATTCTATTCAATACATAGGAAGTGAAAAATGGGCTTTCACACTTGCAACTATTATCGTTTCTTGGATTTGGTTTATAAGCTTAGCGTTAGCGGGGAAATTTCTAAAAAGACTAGACTCAACCGGAAAGACAATTTTATTATTAAATAAATTTTCTGGTCTCATCATATGGGGTGTCGCGCTTTATATGTTAAAACAAGTTATTTATTCTTAATGAACGAAAGAGAATTGCATGTTACTCAAAACATCATGCAATTCTCTTACAAATTATGAAGTAGGCTCTGGTTTCTGTTTTACCGTCTTTGCATCCTTTGGTGGTTTAATCCAAATGATTGCTATGACAGCACCAATGGCAGCGAAAATACTTGTCAAATAAAACACTTCATGGTCCGCCCCTTTCATAAAAAAAGAATATAAAGGTGGTCCAGCTGCTACACCGATAAATCGCATTGAACTATAAAATGACGTAACCGTTCCCCTTTGCTCCTTTTCAATTCCTTGTGTAATGAGGGCATCTAAACATGGGAGTGCCATACCAATCCCTATCCCCATAATAACGAGACAAAGAAGTAGTAAATAAATCCCTTTTATAAATAAAGGAATGATGACTGATGCAGCTGCCATTAAAAAACCAATATAAATACACTTCTTCATAACATTTTGATTATCTCCAATTTTTTTACCGGCCATATAGGAACTAAGTGACAGTACAAGTAACGGGATAGCAAGCACACACCCTTTCCATATACCATGAATGTCATACTTTGATTCCAGTATAGTCGACAAATAAAAGAGAATTCCGAATAAAATAAGCATAATAATTGCACCTAATACAAAAATGGCAATTAACCATCTTCCTTTTTCTCGAAACGTAGACAGAATAGATTTTATAAACTCTTTAAGTGGTGGTACTTCTCCTTCTTGTTTCTTTGCCTTTACTAGAACAAGTAACAAAACAATTGATACGACACATAAAACTGGAATCGCCCAAAATGGTAAGAACCATACAATGGCAGCAAGAGCAGATCCTAAAATAGGGCTCAGCACTTTTCCAAATGTATTGGATGTCTCAATGATTCCCAAACCTGTACTAACTTGTTTTTCATCTTTGTATAAATCACCAACACACGGTATAACAACCGGCATTGCACCAGCAGCACCAATACCTTGAATCGCTCTACCGATTAGTATCCAAATGTAGGGATTATCAACTTTCCATGATACCCAACCAGTTATCGCTCCTCCTATAGCCGCAATCAGCAAACTCGGAACCATTACCATCTTTCGTCCCCATCTATCTGATAAATAACCAGCAATCGGTATAAGTAAAATGGCTACGATAGAGTAAATTGTAATAATCATGGATACTTGAAACGATGAAATATGTAATTTCTTTTCAATTGTCGGCAAGATTGGAATGAGCATTGAATTCCCTAATGTCATGACAAGTGGAACTGATGCAAGCGCAATTAAACAACAGTTTTCTTTTTTTAACATGTTGATTTCGGAACCTTTCATCATATATTTCTTACCATATAATAGCCCTGCTGGAACATAATTTTCATTCCACCAGGGCTATTACATCTTTAATACTTCCCATTCACAACAAAAGAAATTGGGTAAAATATAGTATTACTTCTATTCTTTGAATTCTGTTCACTATATATCCATACCAATTAATTGAAAAAAAAAGAAAGGAAGAATCCTTCCTTTCTCCTATAACCTTATGCATTTAGCGAGTATATCCGCCACCAAGCTGTTGTTCTGCCATCGCTACTAGGCGTTTTGTGATTTCACCGCCTACAGAACCGTTTGCACGTGAAGAAGTATCAGCTCCAAGTTGTACACCGAACTCTTGTGCAATTTCATACTTCATTTGATCTAAAGCTGCTTGTGCTCCATGTGATGCTAATTGATTAGAATTACGATTTCTAGCCATTACCAATCACCTCCTTATTTATATATAAATTGTGTTAAATTCAAATTAAAATACATGGAAATTTTTGGTTATTTTTTACCATAAAAAAAGAGCCTCTAAACGAGACTCTCACATCATTTCACATTACGAAGTTACTACTTCTAATTTTCTATTTATTAATACTTTCATTTCTTCTTTTAATATCTCTTTTGAATTATGTCCAAACCATTCTAAGGAAGCAAAAAGATCCGTATTTCTCACTTCCTGAATAATCTCATCATAATTTACAATACCTTCAAATAACGGAACCATACCTATACGACTTCCTGCTGCAGCATATACATTATTAGGTTCAAACACATGCAAATAATCCGCTGAAGATATATTCTTAAAATGGTAATGTAGTGTCCACGGCTTTAATCGATGGAAACTGTCTATTGGATCTGCGCCAGACTCCCATATATGAAGAAAATCAAGATTTATTTTTAAATTCGGATGGTTTACTTCTTCTAATAACTCTATAGTAGAAGGCAATGTGTCCGTTAGTGTATTGGGATGTGTTTCTAACAGCACATACATATTGTTCTGAGCAAACACATCACAAATCTTACGTATTCGCTTCACATACTCTTTTCTCTCTTGTTCCGAGAAGTCCTTGCTCCCTTTTTGCCCAGCAAACGTGCGAATTTTATTCGTATTAAACCAATTAGCTAGTACTACAAGTTGTTCACTTTTCTCTATCGTTTTTTCAAAATCTGCTGATAATGATATATCTAAGTAATCACTTATCATCGTAATTTCTAAGTTTTTATCCTTTAGAAAATTCAATTCTCGTTCTGTCGTTTCACGTTCTTGCATGTACAAATTTTGTGCATGCGTCCCCCATAATTCAATTCCTTCAAAACCGTTTTCATATGCAAATTGAACAATATCAGTAAATGAAATTAATTGATGACGAAATGAAATGGTACATAGCGAATATTTCATAGTATTAAACTCCCCTATCTTAAATTCAGTTAGCTTATTAAAGAGTTGCGACAGATTGATTTGTTTTCATACCTTTCCATGATAGAAACTGTCTCTCTAATTCCTTCTTAATTTGCAGTTCAATCGCATTCATTTCATCCAGTTTTTCAATAATCGATACTAGCATACCTTTATTATTCGTCATTGCCATTTTAATTGCACGATACTGTACATTTGTAAATCCTTGTACAATATCCTCTACCCGATCACACCAATAATCAAATTCTTGCTCCGAATATTGCAACGTTTCACGGAAGTATGCAAAGGCATGCTCATAACTATATTTACGAATTGCAAGTACTGGTATTTGTTTTACTGCTGCTACAAGTCCAGAAAGCGCATATCCTTCTTCCTCATTTGCCATTTTTACAATTAAATTTTTCAGTTCCATAGTCAGTTCATTGTCGTTCTTTTTGAATGTTTCTGTGAAATAACTAGCTACTGTTTCTTGCGTTGGCTCCCCAATTCCTTCTATATCAATGAAATAACCTCCACCAAATGGGTTATCTTGAATAGAGTGAAGTACTTTTTCTCTTTCCATATTTCCTTCCCAACGAAAATCAGGATCTAGCATGAACCACTCTTCTTCTTTCTCTGTTTTTGATATCATTAAATAATGTGGAAACGGTTTTTGATGAAATTTATTTTCCCTCTCTGGTAATAGAGACATATCAACCATTACAATGACATAACGATTTTCCGGCTTGTTTTCTACTAATTCTAAAAACGTTTCTACATTGCTATCTTTATCTTTTGCATGATCATACCATTCGTTTACTTTAATACCGTACAATTTTTCAAACCAAAGTAAATAATGATCATGGTTAATGTTTTCAGAGTGATATGAAATAATTCCTCCTTGTGTTATATCAAAATCTCCATCCCATAGTCCAAAATAAAATGGACGAAAATCAATGTCGCTACGCCTTTTTATAATTTCACAAAAACAACTCACTAAACAGTGCACTTTAATTGAAGTCATACTCTCATCCACTTTCCTAAAGGTTAGTTATTCACATTTACTTCCTGTAACGGCTCTAACTCTTCCATAAAATCAAGCAAAGATCCTACAGTAAGAAATGCCTTTGGGTCTACCTCATCCTCTGGAACGCATAGCTTTACATCCATTTCTATGTATACAATAAGCTGTAACATCATGACCGAATCTATATATAAATCTTGATTTAAGCGCATCGTTTCTTCTAAATGCGTTACATTTTTCAGTTCCATTTTTTCTATCATAATTTTTAACACGGCAGTCTTTAACGCTTCCCGTCTCATGTTGTAACCTCTCCCATCTCTAGTAACTTTCTACTTACTTTTCCAGTTTTATTTTTAGGAATTTCATTTACACTTTCAATTTCATGCGGAACTTTATAAGAAGGTAAGTGCTGAATACACCATTCTCTTATTTTCACTGGATCAACATGAGAGATCACTTTCGCTTTAACTATTTCGCCCATCACAGGATGTTTCCCCCGATATACAATTGCCTCTTGCACACCTTCCAATCGAAGCATCGTTTCTTCTACCTCTATAGGAAAGACTTTTAATCCTGAGACATTAATTACATCGTCCATACGCCCCATAAAATGAATGCCACGCTCAGATTTATACCCTAAATCCTTCGTGAAAATTTCCTTATCATTCATTTTCACGACGATTTCTTCCGGTGCATTTTCATCTGAACCTATGCTTATACTTGCATGAGGTAGAGGGTTTCCTAAATCTAAATGGCTTTTCATATCATGACATATACTAATACAACCTGCTTCAGAACAACCGTATTGCTGCATCATATATGTTGTCATTTTTTTTAGTTTATAAAATAGTGCTTCTGGCAAAGGCGATCCTGATGTCATAATTTTATGAAACTGGAACGTTCCTAATGGAAAACTCCCCATAATGTGTAACATAAGTGGTACTGCATATATAATATGTTTTTCTGTATTGCGAACTATATTTAATGCGAATTTAGGATTTTTGTTCGTAATGATTACAGGCTTGCTCCCCCTCGTAATTGCTGATAACGTACCACATATTAGTCCGTATGAATGTGAAACAGGAGCCATAACGATTGGCACTTCATCTACTTCACAGTTTAAAGCTTCATTATAGGCAGTAATTTCTGTATCAACTTCCGTCCATGCTCTACGAATCAGTTTCGGTTCTCCCGTAGTTCCCGAACTATATTGCAATAAAGAAGGCTCTTCTAGTAAAAAGTTCCCTACTTCTAATTTTGTAAAATCGCCATATTCTCCATATAAAATCCCTACACAATTGGCACGCTTTGCCATTTCAATAGCCGTTTCTTTTGGCGTATCTTCATGTATAAGTAATACTGATGATTTCTTTTCTTTTAAGAAAAACACAAGCGTAATAATATCGAATGGATCTTTCAGACAAAGTGCAAATCTATTTCCTTCTGCTTTTTGAAATTGTTCCATTTCCTCATAAACTTGTAATCTCAATTCAAAATCACTTTTGCTATACTCTTGTTTATTAACGATTAGCATAATTTCCCCCTGTAACAGCTGATTTTTGTTTCATAAGTTGTCTTACTCTATACAATGGATTTGGAACTTCATGAACAAGCGATTCCACATCCATATATAATCGACGTTTCGTTAATTGTTCAGCATAGAATGTAGGTGCATATAATTGAATATTTTCAAATCTACCTTTCAAATGTGGATATATTCTTAAATGATTTTCAATTTCTTCAACAACCATCATCCAAAAATGTTCTTCTTTCAATCCATACTCATCCGCAAGTACGAATGCTAATTCTCCTAAATTAAACAGAAATAGTGCATCTAACACCATCTCTTGCAAACATTCAATGCGATCCATTTCAAAGAAATCATTCATTTTTCCATTCGCATATGTTTTATGCATTTTAGTAAAGTCGGGACATTTGTCAACTTCTTTCAAATATGGACGATAAAACTCAAGCCCTTCATGAAAATCCTTTAACGCAATACGAACAGGCACCCCTTCTTTATGGACTAGAATCATATTTTGTCCATGTGATTCCAGTGCGATGCCATGCTCTACAACAAGATGTATAACTGGTATTATCGCTTTTTGAATAAGTAATTGTAGCCAATCCTTCATTCCATATTTATTCAACCACGCATCAATAATTGGTGTACCATCTTTCTCTTTAGCGTATAAACCATTAAAAGGAATTGCATCCTCTTGTGCATCTAAATACTTGTGAACGCTTTCGCGCCAAATACATCCTAATGAACCATATATAGCTTTCTTATTCGTGTCATACGTTACACTTGAAAACTCACTTAACAAGATTAAACGTGCTTCATCGATTAAATAGGCGTCATTACTTACAACATCATTTAACCAATTTGATATTACTGGTGCACTTACAACAGAGTATGGTTTCAGCGTACGAAGTGTTGAAGTGTTGAGTAAATTCATCGATAATTTAACGTACGGTTTCTTTGGACTCGTAATATTTCTTAACGTTCTCATTGACTGTTGCGCGCAATAATCGTCCTCTGATGTTCCTAAATAAATAATAAATTTACCCTGTATATGATCCGCATAATTTGAAATGATGAAATTCTCCCACTGCCATGGGTGAACAGGTATAAACACGTACTGTTTTGGATTACATCCCTTATTACGAATTCGTTCCATAAACTCTTCTAATTTACGATCGCCAATCTCCTCTTTTAAAATGTTGTTATACATCACTTCATTCTCATAACCTACAGTCGCATAATTCTTATGTGCTGCAATCCATATGAGTTTTATTGGCTGCATAAATTCATAACCATATTGAAAATTGTCACGATATTGAAATCCAACACGTGCTTTATAACTAGGATGATATGGATGGCCATCTATTAATTGGCTTTCAAACTCATCGTAAGATTTTTGAGTATATTCTCTCTTATTATTTCTTTCATATTGTGCAATCGTGTCTTTAAATATTGTTTGTTCTAATTCGTGCATAAAAGAATCTAATTTAGCTTGTTCTACACTAGTAACCCGAAAAACTTCTTCTAGAAATTGCGAGACAGACTGTATTTCTTGCTGTTCATCTTGGACTCTTACTATTAATGAGTCTAATGAAATACGTCCAAATGTCATCCGTTCCCTGCCATAGCATTTGTACGTGACACTTTTGTCTTCTTCATCAAGTCCTTGTATTATAAAAAGAATTTGTTCTTCTTTTTCTATGCGAACCGGTGTAATAATCCCCTCATAAATTAACGATTCTACTAATTGACGTAGCACTCTTCTTCGTACTGAAATGTAATCTTCTGATTCGAGCGCCTTCAATACTTTCGTATGATACATGTCCACTCTCATAAAACCCTCCACCTTATGACAAAATACCATTATTTGTATTACGTGAAATTTTAACGCTATTTATGAACGAACAGCCACTTCTCTAACGAGCGGATTATGTACTTGCACATAAATTGCTTGCTCTAATGGATTACTTAACTCATCGACATCGAAAAATCTCGTTAGTAAATTTGCTTTACACGCTAACTTATCTTCGTCCAATAATTCTCTTAAAAATGTTGAAGGTTCCCGGTTATACGGAAGGAATGATTCAAGTACAGACCTTAATTCCGAGAGAAGAATTTCCTCCTTAATTAATCCTGCTGTGCCAAAACCATTAATGAGGCCAAACATATGATTGAAAATTAAGTAGTAACGAAATCTCTCATCCACAATATAGTCGTCATATAAATTTCCAGTACGTTCTCCAATACCAGCTAATTCATTATTAAGCTTTTCTTTCATTGAATTACAGAAATAAAATCCTTGATTATCACGGAAATAATATTTGACCGGATAACCATCTTTTAGCTGAACAACGCTATTTTGCTGATGAGCTTCTAATGCAACACCATACTGTAAATACATCCATACCATTGGCTTTAAAGAAATATTCATATATCGTCTAAACCACTCTAAGCTTACTTCTTCACAGCTTTTACTTTCTAAATCTGCTAGGCGATGAATAATATTCGATAACCGCGTATGCTCCCCAGGTATAGCGTCTTGAACTAGCCCAGCAATTAATGTTGCGTCGTTTGCATGTTCACTATAAAAAGGATTCTCACGAATAATCACTTCAAATCCAGATTCTTGTGTTCCATAATTTAATGTAATAAAGGCTGGATCACAAATAAAATCAAATCCTGGAAATCTTTCTCGTACTTCACCAATAGCCGTATTTAACATTTCCTTCCCTTCAAGACCACTCTCAAGTTCTTTCAGTTTATTAATACGCATTGAATTCGTTACTTTCACCGGAAATGAAAACTTAAGCATATACTTCGAATTGGGATGATATAGCGTCCTTAGTGATGATGTTGCCATATAATACTTACCTACAGGACCAATATACTCAAGCAATTCTTGAACTATCCAATCTTGTACGTAAGCTTGATGCAAGAGCCATTCTGCCTGAAGCGGATGAATTGGAATTAATGCATATTGATCTTCCTTACAGTACTTCGTTATAAATTCTTTACTAACCATCTCATCATTACTTAATTCTTCTTTTATAATCATTGTTGTAGAATCTGATAATAATGATTTTTCATTTACTATACTTTTATGTGCCCGAAAATAATGAAGCTGACATTCTCCTTTTAATTCTGGAGAATACATTGCACTTTTCCAATCCAATATCCCCTGTCTACTCTTTGGTGTAGGATGAGTTAAATGCCCAAATAATAAAGACTGCTCCGCTTCTATAAAAGTTGTATGGAAACCGTATAATGCGGATGTATCTTCTATTCTCTCCTTTGTAAATTCCTCAATATTTTGACAACTACGAATGACTCGAAGCATAAGTTCCGCAGGATTCGTTCCTTCTCCGTAGTTGATAGACATCTCTTTTATTAAAAATGTAATAACTGTAACATAATCTGCTGTAATAACAGAATTACTATCTCCAATTTGATAATAAAATTGTTCTCCAAACAAATGGCGATCTGTTGATGATTTATATATAACTTCTCCATACAAAGTAACGTTCTGTGCCGATAGCCGACAACATAAATATGTGGGGACTGTATCTCTATTCAACGTATTACTGAAGATACTCTTCATTCTTTCATCCTCTGTAATCCATTCTCCACTCCCTGTTTCTCTTAAATAACAGTTTAAAAAGCTTTGTAATGTTGCATGTTCTGCGATTTGTTTCGCATGCTGCATACTGGTCCTCCTCTTTATATTAAAGCTATCGAAATTTTATATAATAAACGATAATTGAATGTCGTTATCAATTATGATTCTAATTGATAATGATATTCAATTCAAGAGTATATTTCAGAATTTTTTTATCTGATTTAATTTTTCTTGTTTTCTCTCTTTTCTTTAATCTAGTTAAAAATACACGAAAAAAATACTCATTTTCAAACTACATACTTACTATTTTTCATTAGTAATCTATCCAAAATGGTTAAACAAAAGAGGTATACCTTAATTGGTATACCTCTTTCAAACATAAAGTTTACATAATAATATTATTTAAGCAAATCTATATAACTGTTTGTATAACAAATTCAAATCTCTCCAACAATACGCTGTTTCTTCTACCCTTACTCTCTCTAAAAATTTTGTATCAATTTTTTCTGGGTTAAATTTTTCATAAAACTTTTTAGAAGGATTATTCGTAACAACCCAAACTAAAAGTGATTGCATATCATTCTTTACACATTCTGATAGTAACGCTTGAAATAACTTTTGTCCTATTTTCATTCCTTGATACTCTTGTAAAAGGTAGATTGCATATAATTCTCCATCACAATTATATGTATCAGTTCTTTCTATCCCCCCATCGATGAATCCAACTATTTCTCCATTTAAATTCTCTGCTACAAATCTAAATTGATGATTACCTTCTTTTTGAAAAATATCTTCCCATTGTTTTTCTCGTTTCTCATATGCTATATTATCTAGAATTTCGTCAGCAAATATCCCTTTATACGTTGTTTTCCAACTATCAACATGCACCTTTGCTATACCTTGTATATCATCCTTTATTGCTCTTCTAATATGTATTCCCATCATTTCTCCCTCCTTGTTACTCATCATTATATCAATTTCATTCCTTAAGAATCCAAATAAAAAAGAGTGAATTCATTCACTCTTTTTTATCACAATTATCTACTTTCCACTTCAACTGAAACTACTCGATCTATCTCTTTCAGGGAACTATATAACTCTGTTGTATATAAATCTTCTGGAGCTAAAATAACCATCTCTAGTTGCTGAAATGCTCCACTATCTATATCTTTAATTTTCACGCGTTTCACATGCATGCCTAAATTTTTAATTTGCTTAAATATACCATCTAACTCATGATGCTCTTTAACAGTAATTTTTATAGATAAATCCTTTTGTCTTAATGAATACGGTCCTGCAATTTTCACAAGTTGCGGAAGTACATTAATCGCTAAAATAATTAAAACCATCGCAACTGTCGCTTGTAAATAAAATCCCGCACCAATTGCGATCCCTAAAGCTGAAGCAGCCCACACCATAGAAGCTGTTGTTAATCCAGAAATAACGTCATTACTTCTTCGTAAAATGACACCCGCGCCAAGAAAACCAATTCCACTAACAATTTGAGCGGCCAGTCGCATCGGATCCATATTTGTATGTCCTGGAACAGAATATACATGTACAGATTCAATTGAAACCATCGTAATTAAACAACTTGCTACAGAAATAACCATACTTGTTTTCACACCAAGTGGTTTATTCTTTAGCTGCCTATCTATCCCGATGAATAATCCTAAAAAGAGTGCTAAACCTAATTTGAGTAAAAATTCATATGACATATTCCCATTCTCCTTACTTTACAATGTTTCCCTTAGAATAACTCACTATAACTCTTTTATGATATCAATTCCAGTCTTTTCTATTCATTTAACGTAAAAAACCGAAAAAACATTTATAACGATGTTTCTCCGGCTTTTTATTACACTTTAGATTCCTCTTTATTTCTGATCTTTAATCTTAATTTCTGCATCTTTGTAGAATGCTAATTTACTGTCATTATACTCTTTTGTAAATTTGTTAAACTGCTCTTTCGACTTTTGTGCTTCCACATTTAATTCATTAACAGTTTTAACTTTTTCACCGATTTCTTTTAATTTCGTTTCTTTTACTTTTAATTTTTCATACAGTTCTTTTTCAGTCGCTAACACTTTCGTGTAATTTTCATTCATCTTTTGGAATGCATCATAACGATTCTTATACGACTCTTCTACTGCTTTTGCTTGTTTTTGTAACTTCTTATCTTCAATCTTCTCTATATTACTTTGAACAGACTTCGTTTCCTTCTGTGCTTTTTCTAGCATTTCTTTCTCACTTTTCAATACTTTTTCACGATCGTCTACATTTGCAGTAGCTTGCTCTATTTTCTTCACAACTGCTTCATTATGTTCTTTACCTTCTTGCAAAATTTGAGCATATAATTCTTGCCCTTGTTTCTCTAATTGCTCTAATTTTTTTGCTTCATCCACTAAAGATTTTTCTTGTGTTGCTGCTGTTTCAAAAGCTGTATATAGATTTTCTTCTGGCTTTTCACCGAAACAACCTGTTAAAAGTCCTACTGATAATGCTCCAACTACTGCTACTTTTCCATACTTCAACGTTCATTCCTCCATTACATACGGTTATCATGCCAGAAGTTCACTGGGAAGTGACTCTCTTCATGATAAGCTTCAAACTCATAACCTTTTTCTTTTAGTCCCTTTAAAATTGCTGGCACAGCAGCAACTGATTGCGGGTGAATATCATGCATTAAAATTACTTCTTGTGGTTTTGTTGCGTTTGTTAATACGTTTTGAGCAATTTGTGCTGCAGCTGCATCAACTGGCATTTTATTGTATCTCCAATCTAATGAATCAATTGTCCAATCCCATACTTTAAATCCGCCTTCTACCACTTTATTTCGAAGACCTTCATTCAATCCAGGCATCGAACCATATGGAGGACGTGTTAATTTAGGTGATTTCCCAATAATATTAGCGATTAAACCTTGATCTTCTTTCATCTCATTTACATACTCGCCATTTTTATATAACTTTGCGAAATTATGTGTCATACTATGCATGCCTACATAATGACCCTCAGCATTTTCACGTTTCACTAAATCAGGAAATTCTTTTACATTCGCTCCAATTAAAAAGAACGTCGCCTTCGCATCATGTTGTTTTAGCGTATTTAATAATTCAGCCGTATATTTCCCTGGTCCATCGTCAAATGTAAGATAAGCAACTTTTCTTTCTTTTCCATTAAAACGACTTGGTGCCGTTTTATTCATTTCAACTTTCGGCTGTTCACTTGCAAGCTGCACTACATTTTCTTGTTTCGCAACAGCTTTTGCTGGTGAAGTAATTGATTGAAACATGTAATACCCAATAGCTACTGCGGCAATCGCTATTAAAACGACTACTATTTGTTTAATTTTTAAAGCTTTTTCCATTCTATCGAATTCCTCTCCCTATTAATCTTATATATAAATCGCCCAATATAATTATACATCTATTTATTTTTATTTCACCATATAAATAGATTTTATTTGTATTATAATGGGAGTTTTATCAAAATTGTTGTTCCTATTCCTTCTTTGCTTGTAACACTAAGCGCACCGCCATGAAGCTCCACCATTTTTTTAACGATAGCTAAACCAATACCTGCACCTGCAGCATGATTATTAATTTGGTAAAATGATTGCTCAATATATGGTAAATGTTCTTTAGCAATTCCAATCCCTTCGTCTCTTACCTTAATCACTGCTTGTTCTTCTATTTTAGTCGCTTCAATGTGTATTGTACTTTTTTTATGTGAATACTTAATTGCATTTTGAACAATATTCAAGAAAACTTGCTTTAGCCTATTTCGATCTCCCATCAATTCAATTCGGTCTATAGTAGTAATAAATTGAATTTCCTTCTCTTCCGATTTAGGAGTTAATTGCCAAATCGTCTCCTCTAGTATATCGTACAATTGCACCTTTTGTTTATATAAATTAAAATGATTTGATTGTAATCTTGAAAAATCTAACAATTCTTCTACTAAATGAATCAACCTATCTGTCTCACCTGAAATAATGCCCATACCTTGCTTTATTTCTTCTTCTGTTAAATGATCTACTGTTTTTAACGTCTCACTCCAACCTTTAATTCCTGTTAAAGGCGTTCGTATTTCGTGCGAAATAGAAGCAATGAATTCATTTTTCATCTGCTCAGCCTTATCTATTTTATAGGCCATATAATTTAAACTATGTGCCAAGTCACCTAATTCTCCAGGATAATCTTCTTTAATTTTTTGCTTTAATGTGCCTTCTGCAATTTGTGAAGAGGCTTGAATAATGGATTCAATTGGCTCAACAAATGAATTTGCCAAACGTCTACTAATTAAGAAGACGACTCCCGAAATAACAATACCTACAGAAATAGTAAACGTAATAATTTCAATAATCTTTTTATTTACATTTGTTAAAACAGTCGTATATTTTAAAACACCAATAGTTTGTCCTTGATGTATAAGTGGGCTTAGCACCTCTAGTTGTTTTTTATTACCTTTCTTAGTAACTTGATTATACATTTCACCTTCTAATAATGATTGTGGAATATTGACTTTACCTTCTATCTTTTCACCACTTGAAGATTGTATAACCGAGCCGTGACGATCAATTAACTGTAATTCTGTTCCTTCTAATTGAAAGCTACTAATTATGTCACCACTATATTCTTGTAACCGAATAAAGTATAGTGAATTGTATTCTGAAAAAAAACGTGTACTCGTTTTCGCATGAGACTCTATATATTGCACAATACCATTATAATAGTATCGATAAATTGAGACTGAAAATACAACTTCAAATAATACAAGCATAAGTGTAATGACCGTCATAAAATATAAAGTCACTTTCCGTTTCATCTTATACTTTCCTTCCACACATATCCTTTTCCCCACACCGTAAGAATAAATTCAGGTTCTGATGGATTACATTCTATCTTTTGACGTAACCGTCTCATATTTACATCTACCACTTTCGTCTCACCTACATAATTGGTTCCCCAAATCATATTTAAAATTTCATCACGCGAAACTGGCTTTGAAGCCTGATTCATTAAATACTGTAATATCATATACTCTGTAGGTGTTAAATCGACTAATTGTCCATCTTTATACAATCTTTCTTCTATAATATTTAACGAAAATGGACCTGACGTAACAATATTCGTTTTTTCTTCATGTACTTCTATTCTTCTTAATAAAGACTGTATACGTGCAGTTAATACTACTGGACTAAACGGTTTTGCAATATAATCATCTGCACCTATTCCTAGTCCTTGCACCTTATCTTCATCTTGTACACGTGCGGTTAACATAATAATACCCATTTTTTTATTTTCTTTCCTGATAGCCTTACAAACTTCTAAACCATTAATCCCCGGTAACATTACATCCAGCAGTGCTATATCAACAGTTTGTTCACTCAAAATTTGTAACGCTTCTTCTCCAGTAGTAGCTTCTATTACATAAAATCCAGCACGTTTTAAATTCAAAACAATAAAGCTACGGATTGTTAATTCATCTTCTAAAACTAAAATTTTTGACATAATTCTCACCTCCTACTCTTGTTGATAATCCGCTAGCGGTTTTATATATGCTTTCACTTTTTCAAATTTTGATTGCTTCGGTACTGCATATACGTGAGAAGCCGTTTTAATTGCTGCGCTGTAGCCTTTTATATTGAACCATTCTTTCCGCTTAAAAATATGAACTTCAAGCCATATTTCATTTGTTCTTGTATCCAAAAACTTTTGAGAATTTGATTCTTTTTGCTGATCTGGTATTGTAATTTTCCCTATTAACTCTTTAGGGATTTTCACATAATACCCTTTTTCTATATCTATATATCGTTCTTCAATTGGTTTAATTCCAGATTCACTCCACTGTATGTAACGTTCGAAAAGCGGACTATCACCATGTGATTTATCTTCCCAACCTTTTGGGCGTACAGTACGAACAAATTCAATAATGCCGTCTTCATTAACATCTTTACTTTCTACAACATATTCATTAAATAAATCTTCTTTCCCATCTATAGGTAATACTTCATAATGATCCTGATCAAATTTTGCTACATAAGTTATACCTGAATGAGCCCCTGTTCCCGCATCGATTACAACTGCCTTTAATGATTTAGAAATACGACCCATTTGTATTCTTTGAATACTATTTATATACGGATCAAATGTAACCTCTGACAATACCTTAAACTTTTCCATGAACTGAACCTTCAACTGTTCATCTTTCATATGCGAAACAAGGCTTATGTCTTTAAAACCATTTTTGTTTAAATCATCTATAAATAACTTTGTATACTTCTGTCTATAAAATTCCTTTATATCGTCACTCTCATCGGAAAAAACATACATTGTGTTTTCTAATAAATCACGATTGGTAGTTATTCCTATCAATAGTTCCCTTTCCCCACTCCCTGTGAAATCTCCTACCTCAACAATATCTACTTCTTCCCCATCAAATGTATAGGTTGACTTCATATTCCATCCATTATTTTTCTTCTCATATACGGCTAAATATATATGATAATCTTCATTAGGTATTTTATATACGATGACAGCTTCTTTTTTATTATCTCGCTCGAAATTCATTGACCATGTCGTCTGTTTATCTCTATTAGACATTGGAGTAAGTAAGCGATAATTAACAGGTAAATCTTTATCAATTTGTTCCTTTAATTCATTAATCCATTTTTCATTTGTAGGAGCTTCCATTAGACTTGTTGGAGCTTCAGACATTTTACATCCAGTCAATATAAAGATAATTCCCATCATGCTTAACCATTTCTGCATATGATATCTTTCCTTACCACAAATTTTGAATATGTCCTTTTACTTTTTTACCTATCCATTATACTCATACATATGAGTATAATTTTTCTAAACTAAAAAATCGTTACAGAAAAGTTACAAATACATTCCAAAAAAAAAGATTGGCAAAAGCCAATCTTTTTTTATTATTCATTTCGGACTGATTTTGGCGTTACACCTAAATGATCATTTAATTTTTTTGAAATATCTTTTACATTTTTTTCATTTGGAATGTAATAATAAATACCACCGATACGTTTATCTGTGCCTTCTATTTGCAATTTTTCCATTTCCAAATTAGATCCTGCCATATTTTTTGTAATGGCAAGCATATCGTCAAATGTTAAGTTCGTTTTCATATTTTTATCAACCGCATCTAGTAAAGAGCCCATTTTGCTAATTGATTGAACAGACATCGCTTTTTTGGCAATTGCTTCTATTACAAGTTGCTGTCTCTGTCCACGCATTGCGTCACTATCAATTTTACGCGTTCTTGCAAGTGCAAGTGCTTGTTCTCCATTTAAATGTTGGTAACCTTTTTCTAAATGGATCATACCAGCTTGGTCTTTACTATCTTGTTCAGTGAAAGTAACTGGTACATCAATATCAATACCACCAATTGAATCGACAATTTGTACGAATGATTCAAAGTTAAACTTCACATAATAATCAACAGGGACATTTAAGAATCTTTCCACCGTATCGCGTGTGCTTTCTACGCCACCAAATACGTGAGCATGAGTAATTTTATCTAATTTTTTTCTAGTTGGAATATAAACACGTGAATCACGTGGAATACTTACTAGCTTAACAGACTTATCATCTTTATTAATTGTTGCTAATAAAAGTGCATCTGTTCGAACTGCTTCGCCATATTGGCTTTTTCTCATTTCACTTCCATCTACACCCATGATTAATATTGAAATATTATCCTTTAAAGGTTCAACTTCTTTATCACGCTTTGATGACTTTTCAATTTTCGCATACGCATCATTTACAACAGCTTTTGCTTTATTATATATAAACGAACCATATCCTACTCCTCCAAAAATAAGTAGGAAAAATGGAATTAATATGAACCATTTTATTGACTTTCTTTTAGAACGCTTTTTATTACTTCTCGTATTTTGTTCTAATTCAGAGCTCATACCCATTCGCCTCTCTTTCTCTTTACCAAGTATAATGTAAGTCTATTTATCTTCATATTGAATTTCCTTTCATTAACCTTACAATTTTGTAAGGTTACTACTAAAACCCAATATGTATTCCATTTCACATTATACTCTCGTACTTATTTTTGGCAAGTCACTATTTACCAATTTCAAAAATTTAGCACTTCGCAACATGCAAATTTATAAATTCATTAACTCTTTCATTTTAAATTAGGATATCTTTTTCCAGATAAACGATATGAATAAAGAGTCCAGCTAATGATAAAACCTCTATGAATACAGTATATTTCACGTTATTATTTCTCAAACGGCGTATACATGCTTTTCTTCCCCTGATTATCAATAAAAGCCGACTTTGCTTTTATTTTCGTTTTTTCTACTTCCATGTCTTCATTTGAGAAGTTCACAATGATTTTAATATTTTTTCCATAAGAAACAGATTGTACTAGCTTATCTTCTGACAAATACGCAAAATTCGTCATCTCTTCTTTTACTGCTTTTTCATGAACTTCATTCCAAACTTTTAGATGCTCTGTAATTTCTTTTTTATGCTTATTCCACTCTACTTCATCTAAATGGTACAACGGAGGAACATTATACAATAATTCAGACAGCATTCGATTTCCAACTTCATCTTTTACCTTTAAACTTCCCCATTCCCAATGGTGCGTTGTAATAACGGAATCATTGTATACTAATTTATATAATGGTATCGAATATACTGGGTTTAAATACACTTGTTTATATTCTTCTTTCAATGGTACTTGTTTTGCATATTTTTCGGGAACATTTTGATTTGGTGACCAATATCCACCGACATAATACGGACTTGTTTTATTTTTCCGCATATCTTCATCGTCCCATTTAATAACAGGTGTTTCAATTCCGTGTGCAAATGCAATCGTACTACTAGCAAAATCATTTCCACCTTCAGAACCAACGACCATACCCTTTTCTTGCGCAATGTAGTCCATTCGTTTTAAACGTGCTTTTAAATCTTGCTCTTGTGTCGTTATATGTTTCGCTGAATAGTCATCGTAAATTTCACCTGTCGCATCACAATCAATAAACCATGAATTATATTTAGGACCATTTTGTAATATATCATTCATGCGTTCCTTTACACTAGGCAGCGATAAAGTCGGGTTTAACTTGCGACCTCTGCCTAAAAAGCCTTGCACCTTTTCTCCGTTTTTCTTCGTTACAGTAGCCTCTTCATATAATGATGGGTCATTAAAGGATGCTGTGTTCCAATTTTTATCACTTTTTTCGTGAATGGAATGATATGAATCATACGGACCAACTAAATACCCCATTTCCTTCGCTTTTGTCACGAAATTAGGTTGCATAAATCCTTGTTCCCAGTTCGGCAGACCAATCCACGCTTTTTCTATTCCTACCTCTTTCATTTCCTTTAGTATGTCCGTTCCATCTGCATTACCCCATTTACTTACCTCTTCAACCGCATCACCAAGTAGCGACTTTAATAAATGCTTATTTAAGCTATACAATTCTGTGTTCGTTAAGTGACCTACACCTTTCTTTAATAGCACACTAGCTTCCTGATCAACGTTTTGAAAAATATCCTCTTTATAAAATTCCTTCATGGATAATACTTCGTTTATATAACGTAAAATAACATTTTTTTGATACTTATCAATGAAATCTTGTTTACTTACTTGATCTAATACATTCAGTTCCCCAGGCTCTGAACTATTCTTTTGAATAAGTTCTTTTATATGACTAAACAGCGGGCTATTTATTTGCTCCCTTAGTTTTGGCCAATTTATATTATTTTCTGATAGACCATTTTGATTCCAAAAATAAAAATGCGCCGCTCCATATAACTTTTCGATTTCTTTATTTTTTCTAGCCTTTTCTTGTAATGTTTTAAATTCACCTTTTCGAACAATATCATCCTTATACAGTTTAGCAATGCTTACCGCATCATTATTTGTCACATATAATTGAAATCCATATGTTTTATTTTTATTTATGCTCGGAAATTCATGTGTAAAATCAAATCCTATTTTCGGATCCGAATGAAACTTCAATTCATTATTAAACATATTGTTTGCAATATATACAATTGAATATTTCGAACCATTTAATGCGAAAAACTTCATAGAAAATGATTCAGCAAATGAATATGCATCATCCTTTAAAAACTTCTTCCAATTCTCATCATTGCTCGGAATTTGCTTACCCTCCCATAACGGAAGTGTATAATTTTCAGCTTCTACTTTCGGCCATGTAAAGCTTTCTGCACCAGTCGATTCCACTTCAATGTTTAAGTGGTCTTTTTTCTTTTCTACTTTTATTTTCACTTTTTGATCTGGATATTCCCACGATGTACGATCCTTTTCTTTTTTTACATTCGATACCTTCATTTTCGGTAGGGGTTGTGATGCCTGTTCCTTTACCCCCTCATGTTCTACAGTTAATGTGAATGTTTCTGGATTTACATCATAAGTAAAATCTTTATACGTCGATTTCTTTATTTTAGACTCTTGTACAGCATTACTACCTTTTACGTCACAACCGACTAAAGTCGAAAATGGCATAGTTGTTAGAAGACATATCGCTATCATTTTTTTCATCCTCTGCACCTCCACCAATGAATATACAGGTGGTTTGTTACAGGAATGTGGCAAAAAATAATAGAGCTAGCATTTTGCTAGCTCTATTTAGAGTATTAAAAGTTGATATGAACAACTATAATTCGCTTAGAAGATATGTAATACAGTAACTGCATTTTTTCTCAACAATTATGAAACTAAACAAATTAAAATTTTAACAAGCATTCTTCAACTGAAAAAATAAGTGTATACAATGTATCCTAAAAGTAGTACTAAAATGATTATTCCTGTACCTTTCCAATTCATACCGCCTGTTATATCAACTGGACTACCCGTTTCCGCTCTATTGAGTCCGTCACGTAAAGAACCCATAGGATTACTTTTTAATTCACTTTGTCTCATACGCTCTCTTTTTTCTTCTGGTGACTCTTTATTCATTTAATCACCTCCAAAATGAATGCACTCTTTACTTACATTATTCAAAATCAACATTTGTTTTATATTTTTTTCCGAAAAAACCTAATTTAAAATAGGTTTGCAACGTAAAGAAAGCTAGCCATGCCAGCTTTCTTTACGATCCAATATGCTCTTCCTTATTTACAATAATACCTTTATGGTCGATTTCAAGCTCACATACTTTCATATCTGTAAATACTCTCGCTAATTGCTCAGCGATTTCTTGACGTTTCTCATATGGCGTTAATATAAAAATAGATGGTCCCGCACCGCTAAGTGCTGTACCGTACGCACCAAATTCTTTTGCGCATTTACGAATAGATGGTAATAACGGTACGAGTTCTAAACGATATGGCTCGTGAAAATGGTCTCTCTCCATCATTTCACCTACAACTTCCCACCGCTTTTGACATAATGCAGCTACTAATACGTTACTTATCGCACTAGCTTTAACTGCCTCATGAAACGGAAACATCTTTGGTAATACAGATCGACTTTCATCTGTATTTAATTCTTCATTCGGAATAAGAGAAATTACCCCTAACTCCTTGCTCTCAATTCTTACGACGGAAATATCCTTTCCATCAAGTGCTCCGATTACAGTTCCACCTAATATAGAAGCAGCAACATTATCAGGATGTCCTTCAAAATTTGTAGCAATTTGAACTTTTTGATCAGCAGTTAAGTTCAAATTGCCTAGTTGATTCGCAAGTTCTATCCCAGCTACAATCGCTGATGCACTACTTCCTAGCCCTCTTGTTAATGGGATATTACTAGTAACTTCTATTATATGGGGTGATATAGAAGGACAGACTTTACATGCCGTGCTAACGATTAAATTTTTATCGTCTGTCGGAATTGATTCTTCAAAGGAATGGATTACTTGCCATTTATCAGCTTTTTCTTTAACCACCACATCTAAATACAATGACAAAGCTATTCCAACTGAATCAAATCCAGGACCAACATTTGCCGTACTAGCAGGGACACGAACACTTAATGGTATCACGACATAATCACCCCTTTAATATGATCTTTAATCTGTTCTATATCATTTGACAAACTTGCGATGTCTAGTTGATTTGAAGAAATAGCGATATCAGGATCCTTCAAACCATTTCCAGTTAATACTGCAACAACTGTTTCTCCCTTTTTGATTTTTCCAGATTTAACATGTTTAATTACGCCAGCTAATGAAGCATTTGATCCCGGTTCAGCGAAAACTCCTTCAGTTTTTGCCAATAACCTATACGCATGTAAAATTTCTTCATCTGATACCATATCTATTTCACCACAAGACTGCTCGGCAGCCTCTACTGCATACGACCAACTTGCTGGGTTACCAATGCGAATTGCTGTTGCAATTGTTTCAGGCTCTTCAATTACATGCCCTTTTACAATTGCCGCTGCTCCTTCTGCTTCAAAGCCATGAATTCTTGGCTTCTTATAACCTTTTTCTTTCTCATATTCACAGAAGCCTTTCCAATATGCTGTAATATTCCCTGCGTTCCCAACAGGGATAGCTAGAACATCTGGTGCATTTTGCAATTGGTCACAAATTTCAAATGCTGCCGTTTTTTGTCCTTCAATTCGATAAGGATTCACTGAATTTACTAATGTAATCGGCTCTTCTGCAGCAATATTTCTTACAGCCTTAAGTGCATCATCGAAATTCCCTTCTATTGAAATAATTTCAGCTCCATAAGCGACCGCTTGCGCTAATTTTCCATGCGCAATCTTTCCTTCAGGGATTACGATTATACATTTCATCCCAAGACGTGCCGCATATGCTGCAGCTGATGCTGATGTATTACCTGTTGATGCACAAATGATTGCTTCTGAACCTTCTTCTTTCGCCTTAGCAACTGCCATCACCATACCACGATCTTTAAAAGAACCTGTCGGATTCGCTCCTTCGTACTTACCATATAGCTGAATCCCTAATTGCTTTGATATATTTAATAACGGAATAAGAGGTGTATTTCCTTCCATTAAACTGACATCAGGTGTGTTTTCATTCACCGGTAAATAAGAAGCATATTGTTTCAATAGTCCTTTATACATATTGTTTTTCCTCCTCAATAATGTAGTAACTGTTTATTTCACTTGCGACAGCTTCTATCGCTCCTAAAACTCGTTCGAATTGATACTTGGAAGTTCGATGTGTCACAACAACAACTTCTGCCAGTTCACGGTTTAAAGGTAATTGAATAACTTCTTTTAAACTTACAGAGTAATTAACGAAACATTCTGTTATTTTTTGCAACATCCCAGGCTCATCTCGTAATGAAATACGCAAGAAATATTTCGAAACTACTTCTTCATCACCTTGTAATTCATAAGGAACTGGTTCTTTTAACGCACTTTTATTTTTCGGCACTTGATTCATATTTTTAACGATGGAAATAATATCACTTACTACAGCAGAACCAGTTGGCAACTTTCCAGCTCCAGGTCCGTAAAACATTACTTCTCCTACCGCTTGACCGTGAACATATACTGCATTAAATTCATTATTCACATTTGATAATGGATGCTGGCTCGGTAAAAGCGTCGGTTCTACACTTAAATGAATGGCTGATCCTTGTTTTTCTGCTTTCCCAATTAACTTCATAGTAAATCCTAACTTTTCAGCCATTTGTAAATCTTCTTTTTCGACATTTCGAATCCCTCTTACTTGCACATCATCTAATGAAACATTCATCGAAAAACCTAAGTTTGCAAGAATTGCTACCTTTCTCGCCGCATCTAGTCCATCTACATCTGCTGTCGGATCCGATTCTGCAAAACCTAATTTTTGCGCTTCCTGTAAAGCCTCTTCATAAGACCATCCATTTTGACTCATTTTTGTTAACATATAATTTGTTGTACCATTTACAATTCCCATTATTTTTTCAATTTGATCTGATGCTAGCCCGTCAGTTAGTCCTCTTAACACTGGAATACCGCCTGCTACGCTCGCTTCATAACATAAATCACAATCATTATTGTTCGCCAGTTGAAGAAGCTCTGCACCGTATACAGCCATTAAATCTTTATTTGCTGTCACGACATGTTTCTTATTTCGTAAAGCCTTAACAATATGCTGCTTCGCTTCTTCAATTCCGCCCATTACCTCTACTACAATATCAATATTCGAATCATTTAGAACTTCATCTGCATGACTTGTTACTGCAATCCCGTCAATACAAACATCGCGTTCTTTTTCCAAATCACGTACAACGACTGTTTTCACTTTCACTTCGTATCCTGTATCAAGAGCGATTTTTTTATAATGTTCTTTCAAAATATGAACAACACCACTTCCGACCGTACCTAAACCTAATACCCCAACATTTATAACGTTATTCATCTTCTAATCTCCTCCTACAATTTTATTATTTATCTCTATCAATCACCTTGCTCTGCTTTTTAATCATGCAGGTGGTGGTTATTTCCGTACGTACAAATCGTTCCATGTTACTGCACCTCCTTTCAAAGTAAAAAAACACACCCATCCCTAGGAAAGGGACGAATGTGTTTTCGTGGTTCCACCCTTGTTCCAATCTAGACGTATTTCTCCCTAGATTGCTCAAGTTCAGATAACGGCTGATACCGTCAATAATTACTAGATTACTCGTTCACTATTGAAGTTCAAAGGTGGTAAAATCATTTCTCGTGTTAGGAAGCTCACACCCTTGACTTCCCTCTCTGTAAACCGTAAAAATGATTTCGTGTCCTTATCATTACTTTTTCGTTCATGTTTATTTGTTAACTCATTATACTCGCATAAAAAACAAAATCAATACTATTTTTTAATTATTTTAAATTTTCAATCTCTAAATCCGTAAAAAAACACACTCATCCCTAGGAAAGGGACGAATGTGTTTTCGTGGTTCCACCCTTGTTCCAATCTAGACGTATTTCTCCCTAGATTGCTCAAGTTCAGATAACGGCTGATACCGTCAATAATTACTAGATTACTCGTTCACTATTGAAGTTCAAAGGTGGTAAAATCATTTCTCGTGTTAGGAAGCTCACACCCTTGACTTCCCTCTCTGTAAACCGTAAAAATGATTTCGTGTCCTTATCATTACTTTTTCGTTCATGTCTATTTGTTAACTTATTATAGTTATCAACTTTTTAAAAAGCAAGCCTATTTTTACTAACTATTTTCAAGAATTTTTTTTATTATATTTCACAATAGCATTATGCAACTGCCACTCAATTTACCTATTTTGTCATTTCTCCAGTTTATAAATCAACGGTTCATATATAAAGTGAAACTTTAATCAGTGGGGATTTTGTTCATCCCCACTGATTATTAGCCTTCACCAATCGGGCTTTTACGGGCAGTTGATCCCCACCTGACTTCTTTGTTTTCGCTGAATTTTGAGGTAGGGGTCTTACCGCCCGTTAATGCGGGATAAATCCCCCATTCTAAAACCCGTACACATCCGCTCTACAAAGCTATATCAATAAAATTTTTAATACAATCTTTTTGTATAACTTTCTTCTAAAGAACGTGCAACATCTTCTTCTGAAGTATTCACTTTCGCATGCTCCAGCAACATTTTTGCTGCTGATGGTAACTCTTTTTTATTTAACCAAGATTCTGGATCCCACATCTTAGAACGAATAAACGCTTTTGCACAATGAATATAACACTCTTCTATTTCAACAACAATTCCAAGCAACGGATTGCGTCCATTCGCCTGCATTTCTTTCAAAATTTCTTCGTCGTTTGTAATATACGCTCGGCCATTTATTCTGAGTGTCTCCCCAAGACCTGGAATAAAAAAGATTAGTCCTACACGTGGATTTGAAATAATATTCAAAATGGAGTCTATACGACGATTTCCTGGTCTTTCTGGAATGATAATAATATTATTATTGAGTACGTATACAAATCCAGGTGCATCTCCTCGCGGCGAGGCGTCACACTCCCCCAACTGATTTCCAGTGGATAATACTAGAAAAGGAGATTTAGAAAGAAAATCTATGCAATGGTGGTCTAATGATGAAATGACTTTTTTCAACGCTCGCTCACTTGGTTGCCCCAATATTTTCCGTAACTCTTCCTCTGTTGAAATAATTGATTTTATTTCCGTACGCTCTATCCCCACTTATAACCACTCCTTTTTCTTTATTTTTCCAAAATTCAATACAAATATTGTATAATAAAATTTGAGGAAAGGGGAATTAAAATGACAGAGTGGTTAACAATATTTGATCCTGAAAGAAATACACTTGGGAAGAAATTACGTGATGAAGTGCATCGTGACGGCGATTGGCACGAAACATTTCATTGCTGGTTTGTAGAAAAAGATACTGAAGATATGTTTTTATATTTCCAATTACGCTCTAAAAATAAAAAAGAAGCTCCATGTATATGGGATATTACTTCAGCTGGACATATTATGCATGATGAAGATGTACAAATTGGTGGTCTTCGTGAAATTGAGGAAGAATTAGGGCTTTCCTTTCAAACTAATGATTTAACATACAAGGGAATCTTTAAAATAGATTATGAAATTTCAAATCTTACTGATCGCGAGTTTTGTCATATGTATTTTCACAACGTCATCAATCCACTTCCATTCGCACCAGGTGAAGAAGTAGACGATGTGATGAAAGTACATGCAACTTCTTTTCTACAACTATTAAAAGGAGAGATTTCATCTTTAACGACTATTTCAGTCTTAAACAATACACCGATTACGATAACATTTGAAGATATTTATCCGTATGATCTTGCATACTATGAATTTGTTATAGAGCAAGGAAAAGAATTATTAAAAAATAATAGTTTATAAATAAAATAGGACTCCTAGCATAATATTGCGTAGAGTCCTATTTTTTATTATTGTTCAAGGATTTTTAATCTACTCTCTACTTGTATAAATAAACGAATGATTAATAACAGCATAACCACTATAATCGCTATTATTGTATGTGGATATCTAAACAGTATACTAATAACACTTCCAATTAACATCATGATAAATCCGTTTTGCTTCATCACTTCTGCACTATACCTGTTACCCGCATCCCATAATTCCTTATTTTTCATAGATCGTTTCGTACGATAACCATATGCCGCATTAATATCGGTCGGTGGATTTTTTTGAAGAATAATTGCCGCAAGTATAAAAATAATACCAATCAATATGCTTATTCCTATGTTTACTAGTGCATCAATCAATTATATCCCCCCTAACTTACACTTTCATTATACGACATAACCCTTATTTTCCTAATTTATAACACATTCACTTTCTTTCTTTTGATGTCTGGAACATACTTGGAAGTGTTACAAAACGTGCCCCTTTCGTTTTTAACTGCGGAATGATTTTGTCTAGTGCATCAACAGATCCTTGTAAATGCCCACCTGGAGTAGAATGCTGCAGTATGACACTACCTGGAAATGAATTCCCTAACACATTATTTGTAATCGTATCGGCACTTACACCTTTCCAATCAACTGTATCAACACTCCACTGTACAATCATAAAATTTTGCTCAGTTGCCCAATTCAATTGATTTTCAAGTATTTCACCATACGGTGGACGTATAAATTTAGGCGCATAGCCGGCTAAACGTTTTAATATTTCTTCCGTTTTTATAATTTGATTACGGTACTCAGCGTCATTTACTTTCGCTAAATTCGGATGACTGTACGTATGATTACCAATTACATGCCCTTCATTTGCAATACGCTTTACTACATTCGGAAATTTTTCTGCGTTTTCACCAAGTAAGAAAAAAGTAGCTTTTACATTATGTTGTTTTAACTTATCTAATATTTTTGGCGTGAATTCTGAATCTGGTCCATCATCAAATGTAAGAGCTACTTCCGCTTTATTATACGGTCCTGAAAATGCGTACGCATATTTTTCAACCCATGTAAATGGTGTCCACGATCCACGATCATCTGCTTTCATTTGTACTTCATAGCTTTGAGGGATATATGCGTATGGCAATGCGCTTATATAATCTCCATAATAAAATGAGTTATATGGCATATAAGCATACGAAACAGCTCGTTCTAGTCCCCATTGATATGGAGCAAACATTTCTGGCGAATAAAAATAATACATGATAAAAAACCTCCCTAAATTTTCATATGTGATTCATCTGCACTTTGTTAGAGAAATTGTTATTCATAAACAAAAATAAGACTGTCCTTAATTAGGACAGTCTTACTGCTTACTATTATTAATAAATCGATGTACTATCTTTTGGCAAAGCTTTCACATGTTTTAAATAGTTCGTCACTTTATCATCATCATCTTGCGGATATTGATATTCATATTTGTTAGCGATTTCGTTCGCCACTTCCCTAAATAAATTACCCATAACAAAGAATGACTCCCATATGTTTTCATATTCTGCATTAGAAAATGTTCTTTTAAATTGCACCCACATATCTTTTTCAATATATTGCTCGAAATGCTTTCCAAACTTCCCTGTATTAACTGTAAAGTCTGTTTTCATACCAATATGCCATTCTAGCATTACGATGAACATATCTCGCACTGGTCCTTCAAGCATTCCTTTTGCATAAGAAAGTTCCTCTCGCCATAACCCTTTTGCGATATTCGTACTACACCACCAAAATTCATTACAACAATCCAAAAACTCTTTTTCTGTAGGCTTTTTTATTAAGTAATCCTTATCGCTTGCTGGCGGGAATTCTTCCAGACAATTATCTTTATCAAGAAGCAGTTTACTTAAACTATCTTGTCCAACGAACTTTTTTATTAACTCAACTGGAACTAGCGTTAAATCAATCCGATTCCCATCCATGAACTGCATTAAATATGGAAACTTCCCGTCTTCATCTGGTGGAACTAACGACATTTCTTCTGGCATTTGTACAATCATTATTTCTCCAAATCTATGAATCCAATTATGATTAGACGTAAAAGATTGTATATCATTTACAACATACTTAATATCATAGTCTTGAAAACAATCTCTTTTCACATTTGGATTTACACGCGATCCATTCATGATGACAGCTCGAATTCTTTCATCCTCTATTGCTGTATTTATAATTAAATCTAACATTTCTTTTTCAGTTCTCATCTACTTATAGCCTCCAATTTTTTAATATACAATATAGTGTTATGTATATTGGAGGTCCACGAGCTAGTCTCGTTATACACGATACACGTTATAATTTTTGAAACTTCTTTTTCATTCCTTTTCCCTCCTTACATCACTCTTTTACAACTGCCATTCCTTTCAATTTACCAATGCTTTCTACCATTCACTTTTAATTATACCGAAAATTCTGTCTTGAATACAAAAAATAAAGAAGGGACATCTACCCCTTATAGAATAGATATCCCTTCTTTTAAAGTTAAATTTAATTCCTATGGATTAGTAGACCAAAGCCCAGCAGATTTAATAAATGTACGTTTATTTAATTTCAGCTGCGCTACGATGAATTCTGCAATATCTTCTGCTTGCATTACTTTATCAGGGTTTCCATCAGTTAATCCTAAATCTACAGCCATATCAGTTGCTACTGTACTTGGAGTTAAAGCTGTTACACGAATGTTATGTTTGCGAACTTCCATCGCTAACGATTCTGTTAAGCCAAGGACACCAAATTTAGAAGCACTATATGCACTTGTTACAGGTGCGCCTTTTTGTCCTGCTGTAGATGAAATGTTAATGATATCACCAGATTGTTGTTCAATCATGCTCGGTAAAGCTGCACGAGTTGCATAGTATACACCCATTAAGTTTACTTGAATGATTTTTTCCCAATCAGCAACGTCTAGTTCTAAAAACTTACCGAATTTAGAAATACCAGCGTTATTAATTAAAATATCGATAGATCCTAAACCATTTTTTAACGTTTCAATCGCAGTTGTTACTTCTTCGTATGAAGAAACATCAGCAGTTGCAATAACAGCTTTTACACCTTCTGCTTCTACTTCTTTCGCTACAGCTTTTAAGTTTTCTTCTGAACGAGCTAATAAGCCTACATTTACGCCTTCTTTCGCTAATGCGATTGCTACAGCGCGACCAATCCCTCTACCTGCTCCTGTAATTAAAGCATTTTTACCTTGTAATAATTCTGCCAAGTATAACACTCCTTAATCATCTCAGTTATGTATTATATTAAAATTGTATCTATGTTTATGTAAAAAGGCAATGATGCACTTTCATGTGCGTAGGTTACTTGTAGGTAACTATAGAAAATTACTATGCATTCATTACACGTATTTATCATTATTCATGCAAAATAAAGACCCCCTCCTCATAAGAGAGTATCTGCGTATGAAATAAAAAATGGTTCTTTATCACTACACTATTTTTCTTCATAATTAGGAATACGCACAATAAATTCTGTTCCATTCCCTTCTTCACTCTCAACTTTTATTTCCCCATGATGAAGGTCGAGTACTTTCTTTACAATAGCTAAACCTAAGCCACTTCCCCCATAGGCACGATTTCGTGAAGAATCCGCTTTATAAAAACGCTCAAAAATATGTTGTTTCTGTTCTTCTGATATACCAATTCCTGAATCACGGATACGCACTTCCACTACTGTCTCATGTTCCTTTAACTGAATAGTAATCGTACCACCGCTTGGAGTAAATTTAATACTATTATGAATTAAATTAATCCACACTTGACTCATACTTTCTTGGTCAGCAATAACATATACTTTTTCTAAATCTAGTTCTAACTCAATTTCTTTTTCAGCCCAGAGTGGTTCACTATTTAACACAATTTGCTTTAATTGTTGATCTAATCGATAGCTCACTCTTTCTGGTGTATACTCTTCTGATTCTAAAAGAGTTAGCTTTAGTAAATTTTGACTTAGTTTAGATAATCTCGTTGTTTCAGTTTCAATAATGGTAAGATAATGCTTTCTTTTTTCCTTAGAAAGATTATCGTCTTGTAGTGCTCTAGCAAATCCTTTTATAGAAGTTAACGGTGACTGTATTTCATGAGAAACATTCGATACAAACTCTTGTCTCATTTTCTCCATCGTATTCAGTTCATCTGTCATATCATTTATACTTTTTACGAGCACGCCAATTTCACCATCATACTTTTCTTCATTTCGTATTTTTACGGAGAAGTCTCCTTTTGCAATTTTTTGTATCGGTTCAATAATAGTCCAAATCATCGCCTCTCGTTTTGGTCTCATTAATATTCCAATCAATGTCCAAATAAGAATAATAAAGACAAAACCGACCATATCACTAATTAGAAAGGCAACAAACGGCGATACGTTTACGTCAAAAGCATTCAATATACTAGTTGCTACATAAAATGCGATAGACCAAATGATAGTAAGAAAAGAAAAGAGCGCTAATACCGCCCCAAATACTTTCAGCATCTTCAACTTACTCATTCGTTTTCTTTTTCTCATTTACTTACCTCTAAGCGATACCCTAATCCTCTTATTGTTTTAATACTAAATTTCGACTGCTCTTCTTGAAACTTCTCACGTAACCGATTAATATGAACGTCTAGTGTACGTTCATTTCCTTCAAAATCATATCCCCATATTTCTTCAATTAATTGCTCTCTCGAACAAGTTCTTCCCGATTTAGACCCTAAAGTAAAGAGCAGCTCAAATTCTTTTAACGGTAACGTAACCGTTTGTTCTCCAGATGTAACTTCGAATGTTTTACGATTTAATAATACATCTCCAACTTGAATCGATTGCGAAACAGTAATTTGGTAACGTTTCAATAATGCCTTTACTCTCACTACTAGTTCTATAGGATCAAATGGTTTTACAAGATAATCATCTGTCCCAAGGTGAAATCCTTTTACTTTTTGTGATGTTTCCCCTTTGGCAGTTAGCATCAGAACCGGGATATCATAGTATTTTCTTAATTCAAAACATACATCAAATCCATCCATATTTGGCATCATGATATCAAGAATAACCATATCGACTTTTACGTCATCCATTTTCTGAAGTGCATCTACTCCATCAATTGCCTCATATGTTTGAAAACCTTCTCGTTCTAAAAATACAGAAACGAGTTCTCTAATGTGTGGATCGTCGTCTACTATTAAAATTTTAGGTATCAAAGGAACCATTTCCTTTCTACTTAGCATCTAATATATTTTTTAAAAATGAATCATCAGTGGAGTAAAATCCCACTGATGATTCATTTTATAATGCACCCTCTTTAATTTTCAATTGCTGCGTTGCAAACTCACGATACATATCATGCGTCTGTAATAATTCATCATGCGTACCACTACCTGTAAGATTCCCTTTTTCAATAAAGATAATTTTATCTGCATCTACAACAGTAGAAAGTCTATGTGCAATCACTAATGTTGTTCTGCCTTTCATTAAGTTATTTAATGCTTTTTGAACGACAGACTCAGATTTACTATCTAAGCTTGAAGTTGCCTCATCGAGCATAAGAATTTGCGGATTTCGAAGTAACGCTCGGGCAATAGCAATTCGCTGTCTTTGTCCCCCAGAAAGCTTCACACCGCGTTCTCCAACTTCTGTTGCATAACCGTTTGGTAAGTCATGAATAAACGCATCAACATATGCCATTGCAGCTACTTTTTCAATTTCTTCATCCGTTACTTCGCCCTCGACACCATAACAAATATTATCACGAATCGTTCCATCAATTAACGGACTATCTTGTGATACGTAACCGATTTGACGTCGCCATGACTCTAATGAATAACTCGTAATTGATTCTTCCCCTAATTTAATGGCGCCACTAGTTGGCTCATAAAAACGTTCCAATAATGAGAATAACGTTGTTTTCCCACTACCACTTGGTCCTACAATTGCTGTCACTTTTCCAGATTCAATTGTGAAATCAATATTTTTCAAAACTTGCTCTTCTTCGTTATACTCAAAATGTACATTTTCAAGAACAATCGGTTGCTTAGCATTTGTCACTTTCACACCAGTTTCATGATCTTCTACTTCATATTCTAAAATCGTACTAATTCTTTCCGTCGCACCAATTGCCTTTTGGAATTGTGTAAAGAACATAGATAATTGACTCATCGGCATTACAATTTGAACTAAATACAAAATAAACGCTACAAGTTCACCAGTTGTTAATGCACCGCTAGAAACTCGCATCCCGCCATATCCTACGATAATAACAAGTAGTGCCATTAAAACAAACGACATAACTGGCGAAATTAATGCTTGCACTTTTCCTTCTTTCAAACCAAATTGTAATAACTTTTGTATACCTGTATTACCCGTTTCATATTCTCTTTTTTCTGTATTTGAAGATTTCACTAAACGAATTTCTGATAACACTTGCGTTAACACACTTGTAAAAGATGCCGTTTCATCTTGAAGCGCTTTTGAAATCTTATACATTTTTCGTCCAAGTGGAACTAAAATTAACACAGACAACGGAATAACCGTTAAAAGTAACGCAGTCATTTTCCAATCTAAAACAAATAATACAATTAACGATCCAACAATTGAAATACCGCCTGTTAATAAGTTTGACAAATGCTCAGAAATTAACGTTTTCACTACACCTGTATCATTCGTCATACGGCTAATTGTATCACCTGTTCTATTTTGATCGTAATAAGATACCGGCAAGATAAGTACCTTTTTCCACAAACGTTCTCTTAGTCCCGCTACAATCTTCTGCCCAATATAATTTAGTAAATATATAGACAACCCTGCCGCAATAGTTTGCATTACAAAGAAAGCAACTAATCCAACAATTTGTCCTGCACTAATTGAAGAAAGCGAAAAATTATCTACTAATCCTTTTGTAAGCATAGGAATAAATAAACTCGCTCCCGTAGAAAGCAAACTCATTAATAACGCAAAAACTAAAATTCCTTTCGGAGGATTTGTATCTTGAATAAGGCGTAAAAACTGCCTCCAACTCCCTTTTTTCTTCATTTCATTTCTAACTTCCATTCCTGTTCATCTCCTCGTGGTAAACCAAACTGTTCTTTCTAAAATTAGAATACGATACAAATGTAAACTGAATGTAAACACACTTTTTCTATTTTTACAAAATATACATAAAAACTCATCTTTACAACAGATATAAATATCTGATATTATTACCTGGTACTTAATATTATTCTATGTAAATTATAGATAAATAATTTACAACACGATATAAATCTCCAGTTAGTGAAAGGAGTATCCTTTTTGCAAACAAATATACATTCTGAAAAGGAAACAATTATTTTTATTCATGGATTAGTTGGCAATCGTCGCGCCTTCAAAAAGGAGCAAAAACGTTTTTCTTCCTCCTACAACATTATAACTTATGACTTATTAGGTCACGGTGATGATAAAGGAAAAGCAATCGACTTTTCATTACAGCGCCTCGTAGATCAATTATTAAACTTATATGAGCAAGAAGATATTAAAAAAGCACATATTTGTGCGCTAAGTTACGGCTGTTACATCTCTACAATTTTTGCACAAATGCATCCAGAAAAAGTATTAAGTATTTGTCATATTGGAGGACATTACAATAACCCTTCTCGTTTATATAATGTATTTCAAAATTTTTGGGAGAAGCGAGGAGATGAATACTCTAAATGGCTCTCTCAATACGCAAATACTATTTTTCCAAGCGGTATACTAAAAGCAAATCCGTTCGCAGTCATTTCAAGAAATATTTACTACCGTTTCGGATTACAATTACATTCATCCATAATTGCCCAGTCATTACGACATAGGTTAGAATTCGATTTAAAATCTAAATTAAAATCACTTCCTCACCCTATACTATGGGTAATGGGAGAGCATGATCATCTCTATAAATCTTGTCTATTTGATTTGAAATCTATTTTGCCTAACGTTCTATATAAGGAAATACCGTTAGCGGGACATGCAGCGAACTTATTTCGCCCTAACTATTTCCATGACTTATATGATCGATTTTTAAATGGAAAGTTAAAATAAAAACTATTAAACTTCCAATTTATTTAACTATAAAAAGGCTTCCCAAGTTTCCTTGGAAAGCCTTTTCTCTATACGAAAAGTATATAAAACTACTTTTTCTTAGTATGCTTTTGTGTAACCTAATAGGTGCTTGCTCCAGTAAGAGTTACTTACAGAACTAATACGTACACCAGTTGCATCTGTTTCTGCACTAATGAACTGACCGTTTCCTAAGTAAACACCCATGTGAGAAGGACCTGATTTATAAGTATTTTGGAAGTATACTAAATCACCTGGTTGTGGATTGCTAGTTTTTGTTTTAGAGCTCCAGTATCCAGCAACTGTTTGACGAGCTCCTTTATGACCAGTTTGATTTAATACGTAGTGAATGAATCCACTGCAGTCAAAACCAGCAGGTGTTGTACCAGCAGTTCTGTATGGTGAACCATTTAAAGATCTAGCGAATCCAGCGATTGAAGATGTATCTCCACCTGTTGTTGGTTTTTGTACGTCTTTACCTGGTTGTTGAACGTTATTTGTAACATTATTGTTATTTGTAACGTTGTTTACTCCGCCTTTTACAAACTTAACGAAGTCTGCACTTACGTAACCTGTGCGGCCGTTATGGTTAATTTTGTACCAACCATTTTCAGCACCAGTAACGTTTAATACTTTACCATTTGTTACTCCACCGATTACAGCGTTGTATGTAGCTGGGCCTGTACGTACTTTTAAAGCACCAGTGTTAACAACATAAGAACCACCAGTTTGAACTGTTGTAGTATTGTTGTTTGTAGTTGGTTGTTGTGTTTCGTTAGATACAGCAGAACCACCTTTTGTTACGAAGTCTTTGCTTACGTATCCAGTTCCACCATTGAAGTTGATTTTAAACCAATCTTGTACTTCACCTACAACTTGTACTGTTTTACCTTTGTTTACAGAACCTAATACTGTATGAGATGTACTTGGGCCTGTACGTACGTTAAGTGAAGAAACGTTTACTGTGTAAGTACCTGTTCCTTGTTGAACAGTCGTTCCTGTTTTGCCACCAGTTGTTACGAAGTCACCACTTACATAACCTGTTTGACCATTTACGTTTACTTTGAACCAACCATTTTCTTGTCCAACTACTTGTAGCACTTGGCCTGATTTTACTTTAGAAATAACGTTATGTCCTGTACCAGCACCTGAACGAACATTTAATACATCAGCAGTTACTGTGTATTTTAATTCAGAAGTTGTTTCTACAGTTTTTGTTTCAGTTACAGTCGTTTGAGTTTGAGTTTGAGTTTGTCCATTAATTTCTTTTAGCGCTTCATTTGAAACTTGTGCATGAGCAGAATCCATTCCTGGAACTGCAACGCCAGCTACAGAAGCTGCTGCTAAACCTGCAATTACTTTTTTCATAAGTTGTCTTTACTTCCTTTCCCTACTATCCTCTTAAAAAAAACTAAAACTTTAATACTTTACAATATTATCAAAGTAAAATATTCATCCAGTTCCATTTTTTAGCAAGAGTTTTATTTTTCACACGTAGTTCATTTTAAATGAACAAAGTGAAATCCGTGTGAACTTCATGTGAACTTTATCATTAAACACAGTGTTTTTGCAATGGTTTTTTCAAATTTCTTATATATCGCATAAAAATTCGACATTCCATTTAATATTTTAATATAAAATATCCCTTTTCTATCTATTATAAAAAATTCTATTAACCTAATACAAACTCAAGTATGTATTTCCTTATAAAGCTCCTTACATAAAGTATACTTTCATCATGACAAAAATCACTCTATTTATCAATAGTATAATATTTTTAGAAAACTAAATTTCTATACTATCTACAATTTTGAAATAATTTGACGAATTGTAAGATTTATTTCACAAAAGCCATTTCTCCTTTAAAGAAAACACACACTATATCAACTGTTCTCTTTTTCTTATAATGGAATTTATAGGATATTTATAGTATTATATACATATCTTAATAAACAAGAATTTTAGCGAATTGATTAAAGTTTCATTCCCTTATAAAATGAAACTTTAATCAGGAAGGGTTTTATACATCCTCCGCTAATTATTAACCCTCACCACTCGGGCTGCCCATTAATGCGGAGTTTTATTGGAATAAAAAGAGGAGGCATATTTGTGAGAAATATAATAGATGATCCAATACAAAAAAACATAGAGCTATACTATGCTTTTATTCAATTCGTTTCAATGATAACATTACAAAAAGTATCAGCTATTGAAACACGTAAAAACGAATTAAAAAATCAGATGAAAAATGCCGGACAAAAAAACCCTTATTACGTATAAAAAAAGGTGAACAGGTTATATTCCTGTTCACCTTTTTAAATTATTTATAAATTTTCACACGGTCCTCTAGCGGTTGGAATTCTTTTTCACCAGCATGTACTACCGGTTTACCAAATGGCATTTGCGCAATAAGTTTCCAATTCTCTGGAACATCCCACTCTTTTCTCACTTCTTCATCAATTAGCGGATTGTAATGCTGTAACGTAGCACCAAACCCTTCAATTTCTAAAGCTGTCCAAATTGCAAATTGTAACATTCCTGATGATTGCTGAGACCAAGTTGGGAAATTATCTTTATATAATGCAAAGTTAGCTTGAAGGCTTTCCACTACTTCACTGTCTTCAAAATATAAAACCGTTCCATAACCACTTTTAAATGCATTCATTTTTTCTTCAGTAGGTGCAAAGTTATTTTCAGGTACAATTTTTCGTAACGTTTCTTTCGTAATATCCCATAATTTATCATGTTGTTCTCCTAATAAAACAACAACGCGAGCACTTTGAGAATTAAAAGCTGAAGGTGTATGTTTTACAGCATGATAAATCACTTCTTGAATTTTCTCATCAGAAACTACTTGCTCTTTACTAATTGCATAAATAGATCTTCTGTCTTCAATTGCTGAGTAAAAATCTTTTGCCATCATAATTCCCTCCAATTTTCAATTGAGGCTATTTCATATGTATATATCATATTACGCCCCTCAAACTTATTATTAATAAGCTTATAACTTTATAATATCACAGCAACAAATAAACTCAAATGTTAACACTTGTATTTAGACTCTTTTTCCTTTTTAAAATGAAAATAAAAAGACTGCTCGTTGTTATCTAAAATTAGTAACAACGAACAGTCTTACTTATGTAGCGATCTAGATTCGTATTTTACTTACTTAATTAACTAATCCAAATGCATACGACATTAACTTATTCGTCTCTGTAAAACGTTTTGTTTTACTTGATGTCCCCATGACCACTGTAATAATTCGATTATCACCTTGCTTTGCAGTCCCCGTAAAACAGTATCCTGCACTATCTGTAAATCCAGTCTTTAGTCCGTCCATTCCTTCTATATATAAACTTTTATTATTTTTATTTAACATGTCGTTTGTGCTTATAACATTAATATTATTAAATGCTAGCTGACTTTGACGTAAGTGAGTCACTTCTAATATTTCCGGATAATCTTTTATAAGATGATACGCCAATTGTGCTACATCACCAGCCGTCATTTTTGTTTCACTTCCATCTGGCTCTTGTAATCCAGACGCATTTGCAAATTTAGCATGTTCCGACATTTTTAACTGTTTCGCTTTTGCATCCATAAGCTGAACGAAATCTTTCTCCGATTTTGCCATATGTTCTGCTAAAGCCACAGCCGAATTATTAGCTGACTCAATCATTAATGCATGATATAAATCTTTAACAGTTAATGTGTCATTAACTTGTACTGGGATTCTCGCTCCTTCTGTTTGTGCCGCCTTCGCACTCATTTTTACTGGATCTTCCCAGCGAACTTTCCCGTTATGTATACTCTCTAGTAAGAGATACGCTGTCATCATCTTAGACATACTAGCCGGTGCAAAAGCTTCATTTTCATTATATTGATAAATAATATCTCCATCACTCGCATCGATAATCATAGCTGCTTTTGCGTTAATTTCTGGTGGGATGTACTTTGGCGGGACTACTTTTTCAGTAAATCCTGCTTTAGGTAGTTCTGCCACTTGCAAAGGTTGTCCCTCTACATTCGCTATGCTCTTTTGATTTCCTTGGAATAAGAACCAACATATCCCTAAAATAATAACTAATAGGACTGTCATCCTTCCCCATTTTAACCGATTCATTTCAAAACTCCTTTAGCAAACCTTTTATACACTCACATTTAACCTTAACAACAATTCCTTTATATAGTCAAGGTAAAAGGTATATTTATTCATATACAGCAATGATTATTTTAATTTATTTATGTTAAACTTACAATATTAAAACGTAAGAATATTTAATAATAAAATCTCGTAAATAAAGCGAAACTTTAATCAGCCCTCCCAATCGGGCTACCCGTCAAATAGCGAGATAAACTATTTAATAGAAGGGATTCATACAAATGCTACTTCCAAAAACATTAAAATACGGAGACACAGTTGGGATCTACTCCCCTTCTTCACCAGTAACCTACACTTCTCCAAAAAGATTTGAACGAGCAAAATCTTACTTACAACAGAAAGGGTTTCATATATTAGAAGGTTCATTAACAGGTCGATATGATTTTTATCGTTCTGGTAGTATACAAGAGCGTGCTGAGGAGCTAAATGTCTTAATAAGAAATCCTAATATTTCTTGTATTATGTCAACAATTGGTGGGATGAATTCAAATTCAATATTACCTTATATTGATTATGATGCTTTTCTAAAGAACCCTAAAATAATGATTGGGTATTCAGATGCAACTGCTTTATTACTAGCAATTTACGCCAAAACAGGAATCCCTACATTTTTTGGACCAGCTCTCGTCCCTTCCTTTGGCGAATTTGAACCTTTTGTTGATTGCACATACAAATATTTTGCTGAAACTTTACTACATGATCATTCTCTTCCTTATCATATAAAACAACCATTATTTTGGTCAGATGAATTTATTAATTGGGAAGAAAAGACGAAGGAGAAAGAACTTCGACCAAACGATTGGATTTCAGTAATTGATGGAAAAGCTACTGGGCGTATTATTGGCGGGAATTTAAACACGATACAAGGAATTTGGGGTAGCCCCTATATGCCACATATTCAAGAAGGCGACATTCTCTTCATTGAGGACAGTTCAAAAGATGCAGCTACTATTGAAAGAAGCTTTTCATTACTTAAAATTAACGGTGTATTCGATAAAATTTCAGGTATCATTCTTGGAAAACATGAGCAATTTGATGATTGTGGTACAAATCGAAAACCTTTTGAAATACTATTAGAAGTACTTCAAAATCAAAGAATTCCTTTTCTAGCTGACTTCGATTGTTGTCATACACATCCAATGATTACCATGCCTATCGGTGTTCAAGTAGAGTTGGATGCAACAAATAAAACGATACATATTGTAGAACCTTGGAATAAATGAATGCATAGCTTCTATTGTTTTACAATAAAAGCCATGATACTATATAATTTGGAATGTGAAAGATTAAACAAAATATGTTCCAATATCTAACACTAGAAAAATTAGGTATAAATATATATTTATATGCAAAAGAGAGTGAATAAATGAAACCAACTATTAAAAATTACGTATTTTTACATGTAGCTTTTTTGATATATTCTATCATTATGGTTTACATGAAATGGGCAGCTAAATTCCCCATTGCTTCCATCTCATTTTTTGTTGCTTATTTCGGATTAGTTATACTTTTATTCGGATATGCAATTTTATGGCAACAAGTAATTAAACATTTCGAAATTTCAAAAGCATATTCACATCGCGGGATTATTATACTGTGGTCAATGCTTTGGTCAGTATTTCTATTTGGAGATACGATTCAGTGGAATCATTTACTTGGTGCAGCTATTATTATTGTCGGAATTGTGGTGGTGACAAAAGATGAATAGTTATATGTTATTATTTATTTTCGGGATAATTTTAGCTAATTACTCACAAATATTATTAAAAAAAGCTACTTTGCAACAATACGATTCTAGAATAAAAGAATATGTGAATCCTTATGTTATTATCGGCTACTCTTTATTTGTAATTAACGCCGGATTAAATGTTATCGCCATGAAGGGTATGGCATTAAAACAAGCATCAGCATTAGAATCCTTAAGTTATATCATCATATTAATTTTCGGTTGGTATTTCCTAGGAGAAAAAATAACGAAACGTAAACTCATCGGCAACATTATTATTATCGTTGGTGTAATCGTTTATTGTATCCAATAGTAAAAAGCTCCGTTTATCACAAACGGAGCTTTTTACTATTGACCTAAATTTTGCACTTTATCTTTCAAATCTCGAACTTGATCTACCGTCTGCATAAGCTCAGAGTTTTTAAATTGCTCTACATCCACTTTTCCTTCTTCTATCTTTGTCATCGCCGTATCAATTAACGTATTTAACTTTTCGTTATATCCGACGATTTGTTGATGAATATCCTTTGCTACATCAGGTGGCGTTAATTCATTGAATGCGGGTATATCTTGTTTAATTTCACTAAGCTTCGTTTCTAATTCTTTTCGAGCCTCGCTATCATTAACGGCCTTTTCTGCTAATGCTGGTGCATCATTTGCAAATGCACTTATTTCATTTACATAATCTGTCGCCTTTTGAGCATAATCTATGGAGTTCTTTCCTTCCTCCACTATTGAACATCCCATTAAACCAATTGAAACTATAAATACTAATAAAATTGATTTTATTTTCATTTTAGACTCCCTTCGTCTTTATCATTGTCTGTAATTTTCTCTATACATAACTTCTAGCTAAATTGTTTATAACCTTTTTCAAATAGCTATTTATCCTCTTACATGCCCTATTATCGTTACAACATCTATTTCTATATGTACGCTTATAATATCTTCAATTATATCCATATATCCTTGTCCTATAGCTGTTCCATAGTGTAATGTAAGCCCCTTCTTTTCATACACTGACTTTGGCACTGAAAAAATAAATCTCCTCAAGTTTCTTTCATCAGCTGGTTCCATTATTAAAACAATCCCATCCTCATCAAACATATACGCTCGCCCTCCAACTTTACATTCACTATGGCTCAGTATTGCCTTGGTCAGCAAAATTTAAAACACAATAAGTTAAGATACTCTCTGCTCTATCATAAAGTGAAACTTTAATTAGCCCTCACCAGTCGAATCTTTATCGGCAAATAGCGGGATAAAGTGAAAGTTTAATCAGTGAGGATTTTGTTCATCCCCCACTGGCTATCAGCCCGATTCCCACCTAACTTCTTTACTTCCGCTGAATTTTGAGGTAGGGTCTTACTGCCCGGCAAATAGCGAGATAAAAATAAAAAACATTCATTCTTTTTTGTTAAGAATGAATGCTTTTTAAAAAATCAATTTCTAACTCTAGCATCTTTTTTTGACGAGGTTTTACTTTCCTTACGGGAATTCCAGCGTAAATATACCAATCATCTAAACTCTCTTTTACCATACTCATCGCGCCGACTGCCGTACCTTCTCCTACAATTACATTTGGAAAAATAATAGAATTGGCACCAATAATCACATGTTTTTTTAAAATAACTTTTTCTGCTTTCACATTCCTATATTGATTCGGGACGGTTGGCCCCATTAATGTATTTCCACTGAAATCATCAAGTACTGCATATACGATTGTTTTAGCTGAGATGTTTGCAAAATCATGCATTTCAATCCCAACTTCCCCTCCATATAACGCTGTATACGCTGATATGTGCGAATAACTTCCAATTGTGATTTTACCACTTAAAATGCAAAAATCATCAATTCTTACATGATTGCCAACTGATATAGCACTTGGATTATATATACTTGCTTTTTTACTAACCAATACATTTTTCCCAACAGATAAAAATCCAACTTTCTTTAGTTCTTCTTGACTATAAAAACTATTCATCTACCGACACCACCTTCTGCTCTAAACAAATTACAATTTGCTCTACTAGTTCTTTCGTCATTCCTTCCCATAAAGGTAAACTTACGATTCGTCTTGCTATTTTATTCGTCTTTGTTAAATCTGTAGACTTATAGTTTTTAAAAAGAACTTGTTGGTGGCAAGATGGTGAAAAATATAATCTAGCTTCTATTTTCTGTTTTTTCAGTTCTTCTATTACTTGTATGTTGCGAACTTCTTCTGGACAAATGATAGGCATAAATTGGTGAATAACCGCTTCTGTCTTTTGGACTTTCCACCCTTTTTTCATTAACCCAGTATTTTGTAACAACTGTTTATACCATTCAGAAATACGGCTGCGTTCTTTTAATTTTTGATCCCACTTTTTTATAGTCGCTATCCCAATAGCTGCTGCGTATTCAGACATTTTACAATTAAACCCCATCATCGTACATTCACGATTTTTATCAAATCCGAAATTCCCCATTCTTTTAATACGTTGTATATCTTCTTCGTTTTTACTATATATGAGCCCTCCTTCACCAATTCCGAACGGCTTTGTTGCATGAAAGCTATATACGATCATTCCACTAAAATCTTGACCGTAATGCATCCCTCCATTCATTAAACCAAATCCCGGCGCCGCATCTACGACAACCGGAATCCCCTTCTTCTCTAATTCTTCATATTTTTCTAAGTTCATCCATGATCCAAAAGTGGCGTACGGGACAACAATCGCAACCTCTTCTTTTAATTCTTCTATCTTATCCAAAAGTACGGTTTTATCCATATACCAATCATCTATTGAAATATCAATAAAGTAAGGTTCCAGTCCACACCAAATAGCGGCTAAGGCAGTCGCAGGGAATGTAAAACTAGGCATGAGAGCATACTTTCCCTTTCTTCTTTTCTTTAGTTGAATAGCCGCCATTAACCCTAACGTTGCGTTTGCTACTGTTGTAACAGCTCCCCTGTTTTGAAAAAATGACGACATAATTGTTTCCTCAAAACGTTGATTTATAGGTCCATAATTCGTATATATGTGAGATGTATCAATTTCCTTCAATTCGTCCAAATACTCACTTACAGGTACAGTTGAAGCACGTAAAAAAGGAATATTCTCCATATCTATCTATTCCTTCCTATCATTTTCGGACAATATAGAGCATATCTGTTTCAGATAATCCAAATTTCCTAGCACTTTTCATTCCTTGTTTTTCCGCTATGTTATATAATTCTACCTTAAATCCTGCATTCATTAATCGTTGAATAAATCCCGATTGATTGTAAATTCTCACATGATCTTCTTGACCAAAAGCTAATTTCCTCAATTGTGGTGTTACAATTAATTCATTCTCTATAATAAAATCTACATTCATTACGATCGGTACTTGAATAATTCCCCATCCATTTGGCTTTAACACTCTATATAACTCTCGCATTGCTTTGTCATCATCAGGAACGTGTTCTAACACATGGCTACATAATATTACATCAAAAGTATTACTATCATATGTAATCCTTGTAACATCAATTTCCTTCATTAATGGATCCTTTGGTTCTAAGTCACCACATACATACGTAATATTTTTATACTCGTTAAACCAATCTCTTAACTTCGCTTCAGGTGCAATATGAAGCATTGTATAGTTTCTATTTAACAAGTCCGTTTCCGTTTCAATGTACGCACGATACAATCTTTCACGATCCATCGAATTGCAAACTGGACATATCCCTGTATCTTTATTCCACATCTCAAATTTATATTTCGGAAAATCATAATGCGCTGGCCAAGGTGAAAATTTTTCAAATTGTTGATTGCAATATTGACAATAACAAGATTCTTTCTCAAACATATGAGCAACTAACTTGTTTAACCCTTTTTTTATCTTTTCATTATAAATTTGATCTAGTTCGCCATTTCTTACTGCATCCTTAACTATAAATCCCGCATTTTCTAAACAATAAGATAAACTCTCTTTATACTCACTTTCGGAGCTTAAAAATCCACTATTATATGCATCTATAATTAATTCAATCCACTCTTCAATTGTCATTAAAATAAAATGCATTTGTTTTTGATTTTGTCCACTATGTTGTCTAAAATAACTAAGAGGTTCATGTATATAAACTACTTTTCCTTTCCTCATCATATCTAGCCAAGTTGCAATATCGTTAATAGCAGAATACGCCTTTCCTTTAAAATACCCAAACTTCCCGTCAAACAATTCCCGATTAAACAAAACAGTTGTCGGCTCACCAACTACATTTTTCAAATTTTTCAACATATAATTCCCTAATTCTTTTCCTTCAAAAAGCGTAGTTTCTTTCGCGATTTTCATATTTAATATTGAAGGTGGTAATATCTCTCCATTCTCATCAATCAGTTCACGATATGACGTCACAAATGAAATATTTTCTAACGTCAAAAAGTATTTCATCATTCTCTCGATCTTTTCATGATGAAATAAATCATCATCTAATAAAAAGTTTATATAGTCCCCATTCGCAAGTTCTACACACTTATTAAAGTTTTCGGCAACTAACGGCGTTTCATTTTTAACATATGTAATACACTCATATTCACGTAAATACGGTTGAATCATAGCATTGACTTCATTATTTGTACTGTCGTCAGAAATAACAATTTCAATATTTTCATATGTTTGATTTAGAGCGCTGTTGAGTGCCAATTCCAAGTAATAAGGTCTATTGTACGCAGGAATAAGTATGCTTACTTTCGGTAAAGGAGAATTATTATTTATATGTTGTTTTTTCTTTTCTATGTTTATTTTCTTTTCTTTAATTTTTTGATAATAGTCTAATGTATATAATATCGATGATGGAACTATCCTTCTTGCGTAATCTAGAAAATTAGTTATCGCTTTGTCTAACTCTTTTTCGGTGGATAAGAAACCATATTGTTCTCCTGCTAGAATACTATGTGAAAAATCTTCTAATCCATCCATCATTTTATTAGATTCATTTAACTGTTGATCTGGATGTAATCGAAAGTAACTAAGTGTCTCTGCTATATATACTGCTTTTCCTTTACTTAATAAAAATAACCATGAAGCTATATCTACGTTACATAAATACCGCCTCTTATCAAAAATCCCATATGGTTCTTGTAAATCATTTTTACGAAATAAAACTGTTGTCGGTTCTCCAATATAATTTTTTTGATCCACAATTACCTTATTTCCTAATTCTGTTCCCTCTATAATGGTATCCTCTTCAAATAAACGGACAGTCGAATAAATATGTCGCAGTTCTTTCCCTTTATCATCAATGACTTGACGATGAGATGTTACAAGCTTAATTTCATTATCTAAATCATTGAAAAAATACTTCATCATTTTTTCAATTTTATTCACATGAAATACATCATCATCCATTAAAAAATTTATATACTCACCGTTCGCTTCATTAAATAACATTAACGCATTTTCAAATTGTCCGAGAGTTGACCTATTTTTTATATAAATAATATTTGAATGATCACATAAGTATTTTTGTAACAATTTTTCTGTTTCATCATTCGTGCTGTCATCTCCAACTATAATTTCTATATTAGGGTACGTTTGTTCTAACACACTACATAACGCCTTTTCAAAGTAACTAGGACGATTATACGTAGGAATTAATACACTTACCAACGGAAGTTGCTCTACCATTTCTTCAGTTCTTTCAATACGAGTTCTCATTTTAACTCTCTCACCTCTTCGCATATTATTTATATACGCGACACAAAAATCACATTACTTTAACTGTATGGAGCCTATATACTTTTATGCAAACAGGAAACAAAATATCATACTTTTCGTTCCTGAATAAACATATTTAATAATGCGGACATTTTATTTGCACCTTTTTTATTCATATGATCACTATCATAAAAATCATCGTCACAAAATAACGGCGAATCAAATAGATCTATAATTTGAAAAGAATATTGAGTTTGAAAATCATTTATAACTTTATAAAAATCTTCTTTTAATTTCTTACTACTACAATTGAAATAATGTGAAGTAACAGGGAACACAACAATTAATGGCTTTATATCGTTTTTTAACAGTAATTCTAAATATTTCTTAAAAATCATTTTATTTTCAACTAAAGTATGAGGATACGCCAATTTAGCATGTGAAGCTGCTCTTATTTTCCCGTGTTCTTCAAAAGGAATATGAAGAGAAGTAGTATTCCATTCAGCATTTATCCAAGGCAGCGTCAATGATTCATCTTTTAGTTCGTCTAATAAAATATATTCAAAATGCAAATTAAAAATAGAAAGAAGTGGTTTCGGAGTATTTAGATGTGAGAATCCATCAGTGGGTAGAGGAGAATGAACTACAGTATGATGACCATCTTGAAACAATGGATAATATACTTTGTGAATTCTATATGATTCAGATGATAACGACATATCAAAGTAAAACGAGAAATAGGCTATTCCTATTAAACAATATTGAAATGAATGATTGTTTGATAAAAGTTGTGACGCTATTAAATAATCATAGTATAGATCTTGCGATGGAAGTGTTAATTTTATTGACTTTTTTGAGAGAAGCTCCGTACTTATGCCACAATGTGGATAAGACAAACCGGTAGCAAACAATTCATACGTCGGATCACTCTTTGTTTTTTTCATAGAAATGTATAAAGACATAAGATCTGGATTTATTTGATAGATAGAAATTAATTTATCCTTCCATTCATACATGTATTTTGTTAAATTAATAATTTTTGAACTTTGCACGCCCCTATTTATCAAGTCATTTGTAAGTTTTTCTGCGTCCCCTCTCCAAATGACTATATATTGAAAAGAACTTTCTATACGAACAACATCTGAAACGTCTACAACATGAACTATTGTTTTACATTTATTTTTGTCTAACGTATTTCGAATCCTCTCCCCTGATAACTCATCACTTAAAACAATGATTTTATATTGCTCCTTCATGTACATCCCCTCCATTATATGTATAATATGAAATTCATTTTTAATTCGTAACAATCATATACACCTGCAATCTAACAAAAAAAATAGCTCCACCATTAGGCGTAGCTATTTTTACAATTATTGCTTATTCAAATCATATTCCTTTATCTAACTCATAAAGTTTACGATACTTTTCATTTTCTTTCAGAAGTTGTTTATGACTACCTTGCATGACAATTTGGCCACGATCAAGGAATATAACTTCGTCTACATGTTCTATTCCTACAAGATGGTGCGTAATCCAAATAACCGTCTTTTCTTCCGTTGCAGAAAACATTGTTTCGATTAAAGACAATTCTGTTTTTGGATCTAAACCGATAGTCGGTTCATCAAGTACAATAATTGGTGTTTCTTGCATAAGAGTTCTAGCAAAAGCAACCCTTTGTCTTTCCCCACCAGAAAACCGCTTTCCCATTTCATGCATTTTTGTTTGTAATCCGTCTGGAAGAGAAGTAACATGTGAAGCTAATTGTGCTTTCTCTAAAGCTTTCCATATCTCTTCATCCGTCGCCTCCGGTTTGCCAATTCGTACATTATTTCCAATTGTCGTATCAAACAAATGCGGCTTTTGATTTAATACAGAAATATATTTAGATAAAAGATTCGTATGAGCTCGTTCACCATTCAATACAACTTGGCCATTTACTGGGCTTAACGCCCCTGTTAACAATTTTAGTAAAGTAGATTTCCCTGTCCCACTTCTCCCTAAAATAGCAATTTTCTTCCCTGCTTTTATTTGTAATGATACATCTTTTAATACAATCTCATTACTATCTGGATAACTATACGATACGTGATTCAGTTCAATATCTACATGTTTTGGTTCAATATAATCTTTCTCTCCATGCAAATCCGTTTCATCATGTAAAACACTATCACTTTCTACGCCATTAAGACGATGGGTAGATTCTACGTACGACGGTATTCGATCGATGGCATCTGCAATAGGAATAAGCGCGTTTGTTACAGATAAAGTCATTAATACGAAAGCTGCGATAACTGTAGGAGCAATTTGTTCACTTGCCGCTTCATTCCCAGTCCATATGATCATCGAAATAACTACAATACCTACTACTAATTGAATGATACTGTCCCGAATATGATACCAGCGTTTCACTCTCTTTTCGATTTTTAACAACTGATCATTTTGTTTTACATACTCATTAATAAATTCATCTTTACGACCACTTGCTTGCCAATCAGATAATCCAAAAACAGCATCTGTCAGTTGTTGATACAAACGGTTTCTTCCTTGCTTTAAAGTAACATGATGTTTCTTCATCAAAAGTAATGATACAAACGGAAGAAGAAAAACGATAATAGCTAACATACAACCTACAATAAGTGCAAAAACAAAATCAAATGCACCGATAACAAGTACGAAGATACTATAAACAACTAGCGCTAATATGCTAGGAAATATTGTACGTAAATATAGGTTTTGCAAATGCTCTATATCTTCGGATAACACTCCTAACATATCACCCGTTTGAAATCGAGAACGGAAAAATAACGCCTGTGGTTCTACTATTCTATATAGCCTCGTTCTCATTTTTTCTAATATACGTAGTACGACATCATGTCCGACTAGGCGCTCTATATAATGAAATACAGCTTGCCCTATACTAAACGCTCTTGTTGCAACAATAGGAACATATACAGCCATTACATTTTCTGGTCTAAGAGCAGATTTTGAGATCAAATAACCTGAAATAAAAAGTAACATCGCTCCTGAACTAACTCCAAGAAGACCAAGGAAAATAGTTAAAGTCATTCTACCTTTATTTTGTTTTATATAAGGTTTAACCCAGTTACTCATTTCTCTCCCCTCTCTTCCCTATGAAAATGTAATGTCTCATTCTCTAAAAGTTCTTCATACGTCCCACTTTCTTTCATTTCCCCTTTATTTAGAATAAGAATATGGTCCATTTGTTTCATCCAATGTAGACGGTGAGTTGCTAAAAATACTAACTTTCCATTAAATAGACGTAACATCGCTTGCTTTATTTCAAATTCGGTTTCAATATCAAGATGTGCCGTAGGCTCATCTAATAAAATGATTGGTTTTTTACTTAAAAGCGCACGCGCCATAGCAACACGCTGTTCTTGTCCGCCACTTAGCATACGTCCACCTTCTCCAATTCTTTCGTGTATCCCATTTGGAAGTGATGTAACGAGTGAACGAAGGCCGACTTCATTAATAACTCTTTCAACTTCTTCATCTGTTGCATTTGTTTCATAAAAACGAATGTTATCCTTTAATGAAAGCGGAAAAATATAAGGTTGCTGCGGAATATAAGCAATATTTTTTTGCCAATCTTCACGAGTAGATCCATCAACTTCTACACCATTTACTAACATCTTTCCACTCGAAGGAGATAAAAAACCTGCTAATACGTCGATTAACGTCGATTTCCCTGCACCACTTTCACCAATAACACCAATAGCACCGTTACCTTCCCAAGTAAAATTAATTCCTTCTAATATAGCCTTTTCAGATTCAGTATTATTAACTTTGATATCTTGTAATTTCAAGCTACTAGAGGCATTCCATACTATATCTTCATTTAAATCTTTCTTTTGTATTCCTTTTTGTTGTTGCAAAATCTCTTCTATTTGCTCCATCGCAATTTGTCCATCTAATGTCGCATGATAATTTGCTCCCACTTGTTTAATCGGCAGAAAATATTCCGGAGCTAAAATCAAAATTGTAAGGGCTGGTAATAGTATAATCGTTCCATCTATTAAACGTATCCCTAATCCAACTGCCACAAACGCAATTGATAAACTCGTAAAGAAATCTAATGCAAAAGAAGAAAGAAAAGCAACTCGCAAAGTACGCATCGTTGCTTTTCTATATCTTTTACTTACTTTTTCAATCTTTCCTTCGTGCTGTTCACTTTTCCCTAAATACTTTAATGTTTCTAAACCTTTTAACGTATCTACAAAATGATTCGAAAGTACACGATATATCTCATACTGACTATCTGCCATTTTTTGCGCTGCTAATCCGAGAAGAATCATAAATATGATCACGATAGGAATCGTTACAACTAAAATGATTCCAGACTCAATATCTAGCGTAAAAACATATAGTACAATTAGACCTGGAACGATACTACTTCTAATCATTTTAGGAATCGTTAATTCAATATATGTTTTAAATTTCTCAATCCCCTCAATTGATAAGGTAACCAGATGACCAGTTCCAACAGTTTGAACATACCTTGGACCTAATGTGAAATATGCCTCTATCAATTGTTTTCTTAGTAACGACCCTGTTTTTTCAGCAAAACGTTCCACTAATATTTGTGATGTTCGAACTACTATGTTACGCGCTGCAAACGCGATACCAAAATAAACAACTTCACTTAATATTGTTTGTACTGTCTCTCCATGAAATAAAAACGTAATAGCTCGTGCTAAAAAGATTGTTTGCGCAATAATACTAAAAGCTTCTAAAATACTAATAATCGTTAACGCTACATATAAAATACGGCTACCGGGATAAGACGGAAGTCCTCTTTTTCTTTTCATTAGTACTCCAAATCGTTGTCTGACTTAACAGGTTGTCTAAATACATAATAACTCCATATTTGACTTCCGATAACGAAAGGCAAAATAGCAATCGCAAAGTAAGTCATAAGTTTTAATGCATAAGCTCCTGATGCTGCGTTGTAAATTGTCAAATCATTCATTGCTCCTAAAGAGCTAATCATAACACGTGGGAACATACCGATAAATACACTCGCACTTAGTAAAATGATCGTTAAACTCGTCATAAAGAAAGCCCAACCATCTCTTCTTCTTTTATTTAATAAAGTGGACACTAATAGTGCTACAAAAGCTCCGATTGGTACCATAATCCATTCTGTTCCATGAGCAGTGAAAATGTCGGTTTTCCATAACCCCACACCAGCAAAAACAAGAAGTGTAATTAATGAAAATGGTGCAATTTTTATTGCAGCAATTCGTGCACGTTCTCTCAATTTACCAGTTGTACGTATCGTAAGAAATTGTAATCCGTGAACAATACATAGTAGGAGAAACATTACTCCTCCAAGTAACGCAAATGGATGAAGTAATTGCAAGAATCCACCTACAACATTTTTACTCTCATCAATAGGTACACCTACCATAAAGTTTGCAATCGCAACTCCCCAAAGGATAGGAGGTAACATACTTCCAATAAACATCCCCCAATCCCATGCACTCTTCCATTTATGATTATCTATTTTCGCACGAAATTTAAAGGAAACACCTCTTAAAATTAAAGCAAGAAGCATAAATACAAATGGAATATAAAAACCACTAAATAAAGTTGCATACCAGTGCGGAAATGCCGCAAACATGGCTCCACCAGCACAAACAAGCCATACTTCATTCGCGTGCCAGAACGGTCCTATTGTATTTAAGTAAACTCGTTTTTCAAAATCATTCTTTCCTAAAAACCTCGAAACCATTCCTACACCAAAATCGAAACCTTCCAGTACAAAGAATCCAACAAACAAGATTGCAATAACTAAAAACCACAACTCATTAAGAGATAACATACTCTTCCTCCTTATCAAATGGATCATGGCTTTGATAATCCTTTTTCGTTTTCTTATTCGTGTGGCCCTTAATGGTACGAACGAATAAGTACACACAAATTCCACCCATAATTAAATACATTGATGTGAATGAAATAAGTGAGAATAATACTTCACCGAATGTTACATTTGGTGATACAGCATCTTCTGTTTTCATTACACCAAATACTACCCAAGGTTGACGACCCATTTCAGTCATAATCCACCCTACTGTATTACCGATGAACGGAAGAGAAATTGCATACACCATTAATTTTAAATACCACGTTTTTTCAGCTAAACGATCTTTTCTTGATAAGAACCATCCGTAAGCTCCTAGAAGAAGCATGAATGTTCCACTCATTACCATCGCTCTAAAACTCCAAAACATTGTATGCACTGGAGGAATATAATCTCCAGGTCCATATTTTTCCTCATATTGTTTTTGAATTTGATTCATCCCTTCAACTTGACCGCTAAACTTATCATACGATAATAGACTTAGCATATAAGGGATTTGAATTTCAAACGAATTTTCTTTCTTCTCTGTATCAATTTTCGAAAATACTGTAAATGGTGCTGGATCCTCACTTGTATTCCATAGCGCTTCAGCTGCCGCCATCTTCATTGGATGTGTCTTAATTAATTGTTGCGCTTGTGCATGACCAAAGAATAATACAAGCGCCGTTGTAATTGTTCCAACAATGATAGAAATTCGGAAAGATTTTTTAAATACTACAGTTTCTTGTCCTTTTGTAATTTTCCATGCACTTACACCAGCAATAAAGAATGCACCTGTTGCAATTGCCGCTGTAATTGTATGCGGGAATTGTACCCATAGTTGTGGGTTTTGAATAATGGCTAAGAAATCATTCATTTGCGCACGACCATCAGCTGCCATTTCATACCCGACAGGTGACTGCATAAATGCACTTGCAGTTAAAATCCAGAATGCTGATAACATCGTTCCAATTGAAAGGAGCCAAATACACATTAAGTGAATTCGCTTCGGTAATTTGTCCTCACCGAATACCCATAAACCTAGGAATGTAGACTCAATGAAAAATGCCAGTAATCCTTCAATTGCAAGCGAGGGACCAAATACATCACCTACAAAACGTGAATACGTTGACCAGTTCATACCAAACTGAAATTCTTGTAAAATACCTGTTACTACACCTACTGCAAAGTTAATAAGGAATAATTGCGTCCAAAACTTTGCCATCTTCTTATATAGCTCTTGCCCTTTTACCACATACAACGTTTGCATGATTGCAATAATAAAAGCTAAACCAATTGACAGCGGAACAAAAAAGTAATGGAAAATCGTTGTTGATGCGAACTGTATTCGTGCCAATTCGAGCGTTTCCATACTAAAATCACTTCCTTCATAGTTTTTATAATAAAAGTTAATTGAGCAATCTTATCAAACTCAATTATTAAGAAATACGAAAAGACAAAAACATTTTGTATGTATTGTCGAAAAATATGAAGTTTCAGTTTTTCAAACTATTGTAATGCTATTTTTTACCTTTTCACTATTTCTGTAGTGTTTTATTCGTTAATCGAATTGTATAATATACCTGCATAGTAAATTCAGGTTATTTTTGACGTATTATTGACATCATTTTGTCTGAAATATGTCTTTTGTCATTTTTTTGAATCAGATTTTTCTCATTAGCAAAATGTGTTTTTTCAATATACTTCTTACTTTTATATCTATAAAACAATCGTTTTTTCTTCATACGCTTGACTTTTACTCGGAAAAATGTCCTCGAAAGCACCCACGATAAATGCTTATTTTTTGTCAAGAGAAAAATGTATTTTCAAAATTCAAACTCGAAATAATGTTATTCAAAAATAGAAAACAACTTCCCTCTTCCTCGACTAAAAGTTCATTTTTTTGTCATTTTTCCAGAACAAATAAAAAAACTGAGAGTCGATTAAACTCTCAGTTTTTTTATTTATTTTGCTGTATGTTTTCTAACGGCTGGTAAAATTTCAGTAGCAATTAATTCAATATTTTTCACAATTTTATCAAATGGTACACCGCCAAAATCAATTTGTGCCATAAAGCGTTGTTGGCCAAACAATTCATATTGGTAAAGCATTTTCTCAATGATTTGTTGTGGGCTACCAACCATTAAAGCATCACGGTAATCTATTGCATTTGTAAATTGCTGTTTCGGATACCCATCACCGCGCAGTGTAAGCATACCAGCATTAATGTGAGGGTAATATTCACTAAGTGCATCTTGTGAATTTTTTGCCGTATAAAATAAACTCGTTGTCGCAACTGGTAAACTAGCTGGATCAAATCCGCTTTGCTGAGCAGCCTCGCGGTAAGCATCTACTGACACTTTAAAGTTAATTGCTGGACCACCAAGTGTTGTTATCATCATTGGCACACCTGCACGTCCTGCTTTAATTGCACTAGCTGGTGGACCTCCAACTGCACGCCAAATTGGTAAGTTATTATTTTTTGCTCTTGGAATCACCGATGCATGTGCGAGTGGTGCTCTAAACTGTCCATTCCATGTTACATGTTCCTCGTTATTAATTTTTAATAAAAGATCCATCTTCTCTTCGAATAATTCTTCATAATCATTCACGTCATAACCAAGTAAACTATATCCTCCAATACGAGATCCACGACCAGCCACAATTTCTGCACGTCCATTAGAAATCAAGTCAATTGTAGCAAAATCCTCATATACTCGTACCGGATCAGATGTACTTATTATCGTTGCTGAACTTGCAATTTTTATATTTTTCGTAGCTTGTGCAATAGCTCCTAAAATAACTGTATGAGCTTGTGTTGTAAAATGTGTTTGATGACTTTCACCGACAGCAAACACATCAAGTCCTGCCTCATCTGCTAACTTAGCTGTTTCAATTAGTTCGTGAATTCTTTTCTCTGGCGTAATTTTGTCCCCATTATGTGGATTTAAAACATGATCACCAATTGAATATAATCCAAACTCAATTCCTTTTCTTGTATCTATACGGTATTTTTCCATAGTTACTCTCCCCTTTAATAAAGTAGTATTAGTTTTTTTCTAAAAACGTTGGTAAGTCAAGTTTATCTCCGTATTACCTACACCATCACTTGATTAGTCAATTGATGGTGTAAAAAAAATTACTCTTGCGGTAATTCTTTTTTTTCACTATGCTTATGAACTTTCGTCATCAGCTCATATAATATTTTCTGCTCTTCTTCATTTAATACATCATCAAAAAACGAAGATTGAAATGCAAGTTGCTCTGGCAATGCTCTCTCTAAAGCCGCTTCTCCTTGCTCTGTAAGACTAATTGTTTTCGTTTTCCAATCTTGTTTTCGTACAATATATCCTTCTTTTTCAAGACGAGTTAACATTCGAGAAATGCCACCTTGTGTAACAGTTACCTTTTCAGCTAACTCCATTTGTGTTAGTGGTTGATACGTACGTATTTGCAAAAGCACATCAAATTGAGCTGTCGTTAAATCAAAACGTTTTAAAAACTCATTTGACAATTGATTACTTTGGTTCGTAAATCGTATTAAACGTAACCATATTAATGATCCTATCGTATTATCACGCATGTTTGATCACTTCCTATCGTGAATCTTACTATCACTTTACCACTCAAGTGATAGTAATGCAAGAGAAAATCACATTTTTTATATAACTCAACTTACTTTTACTTAACTAAAGGCATCACTCGTGTAGTATTAGGTCTACTTGCCATTCTCTACATCTTCATAAAAAAAGGATTAAGCTCCAACGCCAATCCTTATCATGCATTTATTTTTTGTTTTCAAAACAGTATGTTTGAAATTCACACCATCTAATCTATTATTTTCTTTTATCGTAGCGTAAATTCATTTAAGCATACCGTCTTCATGTAAAACCTGTATAAGTTTGCATAAAAAACCCTTGTTTACACCAATTGGGCTTTTACAGGATATATCATTTAAGTTCTACCTTTACTTCCTCTTTAGACATAACATCAGGTCTATAAATTAATTCAAGATTAGAATCACCTTTTTTCGCTTCAAACGTTATGGCTCCTGTTATCTTACCGTTTGGATCTACATCTTTAATTTTAAAAACGTTTTTATTACTAGTTGAAAATGTATGGTCCACGATACTTCCATCTCCTCTTTCAAGGTAAAAATCTAATGGATTAATTCTAACTTTTTGATTACCAATATTCTCTACTGTAACATGAACAATAACAAACTCATTACCTTTTTCCAGCTTATCATATTCTGCCACTTGTGCTATTTGTACTTTATGGACTGTTAATTTTTGATTTCTAATTTGAGTAGTTTTTTCAACATTATATTCTCTTGTATCTTCATTCTTCGTATTTTCTTTTTTGGCACTACTTTGCTCTTCCTTCTTATTATTTGATACAGTTTTAGCTACTTCTTTCTTCTCATCACATGCCGATAAACTGAAAGCTAACGTCCCTGCTAAAGTGACTGTTGCGATTTTTTTAAACATAAATTCCCTTCCCCCAATGTAAAAATGATAAAAATCCCCAAAAACTATATATTATACTAACAGATAAATGAACAGCATATTGTCGTTATGTGTCGAATGTAATAAGGCTATGTATAAATATGAAGTCTTACTTTTCTTCATCTCTCAACTGTTCGACATATGATAAAATTTTAACAATAAGACATCCACCTTACTTACGAACTCTTTATTCCCATAACTATGTGTATCATAAATTTTTAAATAAGAAAAAATTAAAATAAAATGATAAAATTAAACAAATCACTAATGTAAAGGTGGGCAGAACATGCATATTTCTAAACAATTTATAAAACCATTCCCTGAATATGAAGACATATTTTATGATGATTTGGAACAACATAAAAAGCACTTTTTACCCATTTGTTCTATAAACTTACAATGTATTGAACCGGAATTGGACGAATGGGTACATATTGTGTCAGCAAAAGAAATCCATGATGGTTGCGTGGGTGATTTCACCAAACCATTTCACACAAATTTTACGAAAGCAGATACATTAGGATTCGATGTCATTAATGGAAAATATAAATTTGAAGCGGATTGGAATTATTTCGAAATCGAACAAAATAATTCTGACATAATAGAACAAGCCTATGAGAGTAATAAAAGAGATTATCAAATCCGTAAAGAGTATTTTCAACGTAATCAAAAAATTTATCCTTATTCTAGCTTAGGAAAAGAAATAACATCTGTAGAAGTATTAGAACAAGAGTTTGTTGAAAAACAAACAAATGGCTGGGGATTAAATTATCCTGTGGTAAATGGTATCCTAGATGATGTTCGTTTTATGACAGAAGAAGGTGAAGAATTATTAGAAGACTGCGATAACGAAGACGAAATTTTTGACTTTACGAATCTTCTATATGTACCAAAAGATGAATATGGACATCCCTTTACATATGTTGGATTTGTTACAGGATATTATTTTCAAGCTTATGGTGCCGATCGTATTTACTTATTCTTTAATAAAGAATTAAGAAAAGCAGTAATTTGTTTTGAATATACATAAGATAATTAAGAAAAGTCCATTTTGAACATTATTACTTGAATCAAAATGGATTTTTTATAAATAATTTATTTCTATTTCAATTCCGCATCTACTGTGAAATGTGTAAAACCTCATATAATGTAATATCCTCTATCTCTTCAATTTCAGGCTTTACTTCATAAAATTCAAACTGACTATATCCCCACTTATCTGGGTTATACACTATTACATTCCCTTTACAATTTTCTGTATTCTGGACATTCTTATTAAAAAAGTTAAATTGAGTTTCAATCAATGAATTCTTTTGAGAAATACTCCCCACGTATTCAACAACATACTTACATTTCTTAAAATCATCACTTAGATTAACAACTAATGGAGCACCTATATGTATTTGTTGCCAACCAAACGATTGTAAAATATTATCGTAATACCCTTCAAAGATAAATTTATTCATCCCTTCATGCCCATTCCAAATATATAAAGGTGCATAGCAGTTATAAAAATTCCCGTCTTTCTCCGTTTCCGTAATTAAATAAGCTTTAAAATTTAGTGCTTGGAAACCATCAGTTTTATAACCATTATCCTTTACCCTTTTCTTAATAATTTCCATGTCATAATCCTTTGGCAAAATGACCTTATATTGCATTCCAATCATGTTTATCACTCGCTTTCAATCTTATATACATTATGATAAATCGATAAGTAGCTAACGTAAAATAGGTATAAATTATGTTTGGTATCATTTATAATGATAGTGCATAAGGGGCTGAGATATATGGAAATAAATGATCTTATTATATTCAAAACTGTAGCCAGTGAGGGTTCTATTAGTAAAGCTGCTAAAGAGTTAGGTTATGTTCAACCGAACGTAACTGAAAGAATCAAAAAATTAGAACAAGAATTAGAAACACCCTTACTACATAGAGATAACAAAGGCGTTTCCTTATTACCTTCTGGTGACATTTTATTAGATTACACGAATCAAATATTAACTCTATTAGAAGAAGCGAAAGATAAAATTCAAACAAGTGGGTCTTCTTATATAATCGCGACGTCACAATCGATTTTGACTAATTATTTAAGTAAGCGTATTAAAGAAAATTTCATGAATTATCAAATATATGTAGAAAATAGTAGTCATTTGCCAAAATTACTGCAGCAACAAAAAGTTGATATGGTCATCACTTATGAGGATGATTCTGGTGCAGGTTTTAAAAAAGTATTTACTACTTCAATTTCTATAGGCTTACTAAAAGATCAAGAAAAATGTATCATTGACTATTCAAAGGAACTCTTCTTCGTTAGCAATGACAAAAAGTGCCCTTTTAGAAATAAGACGATACAATTTCTAAAAGAAAATAATTTATCTCAGCGTCAACTTCAACAATTAGATTCTTATTCGCTTATGGAAGAGTTTATTCAGGACGGAAAAGGGATAGCCTTTTTGCCGATTAAAAATGATAAATTGGTACCAATTGAAGATGTTCCAGTTGAGAAATTAGCTGTTCATTTTTTTACAAATCAAAACTCTTTCAAACAAATCCCTGATGAACTATTCGGTTAATAAAAAATCCCTCCTTTATGAATCTAAAAGAGGGATTTTCATATTCTATACAATTGATTTTTCACACATTTTGCTCCACTTCTGCACTTTTCTCCTTCTTATTCCGCTTCATATTCTTCAGTCCCTTAACCGTGCCAACTAATCCTTTCGGGAAAACTAGCAATACGATAATGTACAATAAACCAAGAATAATCGTCCATCGTTCAAAGATCGGATACTCTGTAGCTAGTTCTGATAAATAATATTTTAGAGATTCAATAATTCCAGCTCCTGCAATTGCTCCAATTAACGTTCCAACCCCACCAATCATCGTCATCAATAATGCATTTAATGTCATTTCAATTGAAAATACAGTCGTATTAACAAAACGCAATGTGATAACAAATAAACCACCGCTAATCGCAGCTACTACTCCTGCAACAATGCTAGCAATAATTTTATAATGAAGCACTTTATATCCTAGTGCTTCAACACGTTGCTCATTTTGGGAAATTGCCTTTAATACTTTTCCAATAGAAGATTTGGTGAAAAGACGTAACAGAACAAAAATGATAAGTAAACATATAAGTGTTACATAATAAAACGTAAAACGATCACGGAATACGTCTGGTACACCAAATGTAAAACCATCTCCTCCGTGAGTAAGCCCACGCCATTTTTCAGCAAGTACAAAAAATAACTGTGAAATAGCAAGTGTTAACATTGCATAAAAATGACTTTTCAATCGTAAAGAAAGCAAACCAATTATATAACTAACGATTGCTGAAACGATAATTGCAGCTACTATTCCAATTAAAAAGTTCGTTATTGATACGCCTTGTCGATCAAATAAAAGCGCTACCCCATATGCTCCTATCCCAAAGAACATACAATGACCGAACGATACAATTCCTGTATACCCAAGTAATACATCAAAACTCATTGCAAAAATAGCAAAGATGAAGATTTGAGTGAACAAAATTAACAGGCTCCGTGAATCATTTACGAACGGAAATACACTTAAACAAATGAGCATACATACTCCGAAGTATACTTTAATTCGGTCCGATGTGTTGTTCACCATTTCACCCCTTTTCACCAACAAGTCCAGTTGGCTTCACTATTAAGAAAAATAGTAACATTAACATATTAATTGCAAGTGATAAATCTGGTATAAAATACGCTGTAAAAGCACCAGCTAATCCGACAATTAAAGAAGCAATAGCTGAACCTTGAACGCTTCCTAATCCACCGATAATTACTACTATAAAAGCTAAAATTGCATACTGCATGCCCATCTCGGCGAAAATAACGCCCGAATACGGTGCTAATAAGAATCCTCCCAAAGCTGCCATCCCTGCCCCTAATAAAAAGACGAAAGAAAATATCGCTTTTACATTAATACCAAGCGCTTGAACCATTTCTTTATCCATTACACCTGCACGGATCATAAGACCTATCTTCGTCTTTTTGAGTAATAGTAGTAGTGCAATGTAAATAATTATCCCAATCAAAATAACAAATAGACGATATTTAATTAATATAATACCTCCGAATGTAAAACTTCCTTGTAACCATAACGGTAATTTTGCACTAATAGGGTTTGGCCCCCAAAATATTTTAATACACTCACTAAGAACGAGCATTCCTCCAAGCGTAACGAGCAGCTGTCGAACATGATTTCCATATACCGGCCTAATAAGAAACCTTTCTAAAATAAATCCTAGGAACATTCCCATGGCTACTGCTCCAACTAAAGCTAATATATAACTTCCTGTCACATTAAATAACCAAACACCTGTAAATGCTCCCCATGCAAATAAACCACCGTGTGCAAAGTTTAAAACGCTCATTAAACCGAAAATAAGTGAAAGACCTGATGCTAACAAAAAAATGAGCATCCCTGTTGAAATCCCATTTACAAATAAATTGATTAACACATCCATCCTTTTCACCTCGGATTCATGTTAAGAGATTCCTAAATATTTATGACACATTTCCTTATCCTTTTTTAATTCATTCATAAAACCGTTATGAACAATTCGTCCGTTATCCATAATGTAAAAATAATCGCCAATTTGACTGGCCATCATAAAATTTTGCTCAACAAGTAAAACTGTTGTTTTCTCTTTCATCTTCAAAATAGCTACCATTAATTTCTCCACCATTATCGGGGATAGCCCTTTGCTCGGTTCATCAATAAGTAATAATCCATCACTATTAATAAACGCTCTTGAAATAGCCAACATTTGCTTTTGCCCTCCGCTCAAGAGCCCACTTTTCTTATTCCAAAACTGCTTTAAATCCGGAAATAGTTCCAGCATCCACTCTATTTTCCCTTCTACTTCCTCACCTTTTCCCCTAGCAAGAGCGAAAGTTTCTTCTACTGTCAAATCATGAAAAATACCTTGATTTTCTGGTACATACCCTATTCCTTTCCTTGAAATTAAATGTGTAGGTAATCCACTCACTTTTGCACTATCATAATAAATTTCACCATCTGCAATGCGGTGAAACCCCATCACTGAACGTAATGTCGTTGTTTTCCCTGCCCCATTTCTACCAAACAGTACAGTAATCGTCCCTTTCTCAACAGCAAGAGATACTCCTTGCAAAATATGAAACTGATCTAAATACGTTTCTATATTATTCACTTGTAATAGTGCCACTATATAATCCCCCTAAATAAGCACTTTGTACACGCTCATCTTTCATAATTTCTTCTGGCAATCCTTCAGCCAATAACTCTCCATGAAATAAAACGATAAGATGATCTGACAAACCTAGTATCATATCCATTTTGTGTTCGATAAGTACAATTGTGCTCTCTGGATGTTTCTTAATATTTTCAATCACTTGTAATATAGCAGGGACTTCCTCAACCGAAATACCTGCCGTCGGCTCATCAAGTAATAACACATCCGTTTTTAAAGCTAATAACATCGCAAGTTCTAGCTTCCTTTTCTCTCCATGTGCCAAATCTTTCGCTAATACGTTCTCTTTTTCATGAAGTAATACTGTTTTTAAGAAACGTCTCGCCTCTCCAACTTGTTGCTTTAATTTTGCTGAACTCGGGAAAAAACTATAGTAATCTTGTACGAATGATTGAACACTTAAACGGACATTTTCAAGTACCGTTAATTCTGGGAATATGTTTGTAAGCTGAAAAGAGCGACCGATTCCTAAGCGTGTTCGATCTGAAATCGATAGTTTTGTAATATCTTGCCCTTTAAAATACACTTCACCTGTTGTGGGTGAAATCTGTCCACTTAGTAAATTAAATAACGTTGTCTTCCCCGCACCATTTGGCCCAATAATAGAAATGAGCTTTCCTTTTTGGACAGTTAAATTTACATCTTTAATAACTTGATGTTCACCAAAAGATACACTAAGATTTTTCGTCTCTAGCAAATGTGTCACGAAATCCCTCCCTTTAAAGCCGTGAGTATGAAAGAAATATGTATAAAGAGGGTCCCCCCTCTTTATACAAAAACAACAGAAAATTCAGTCTATTTATTTTGAACTGGTGGTTCTGTTTCTTTCATCGTTAATTCTCGCTCTAACACTGGCACCGGATAATCAACACCGTCTTGCTTTTTCAATGTGATAGAATACAGTGTCTGCATCGCTTGGTGGTCCTTCTCTCTAAACTTCATCTTTCCTTTCGGTGTATCAAATTCCATTCCTTCCATTTTCTTAATCAAGGTATCTACATCTGTATCACCTTTTGTTTTCTTTAAGGCTTCTACAATAGAAATTGCTGCTGACATTCCTCCTGCTGTAAACAAATCTGGCACTGCACCATTAAAACGTTTTTTATGCTCTTCAACTAGCCAATCATTCACTTTATTTTTTGGAAGTGTGTGATAATATACAGAAAAACCTTGCATACCTACTAATGCATCCATTGTTTTTAATGCTGGTATATCTGGCGCACCTGTAGAAATTTTAATACCTTGCGCTTCCACATTCATATCTTTCAACTGTTTCCAAGGTGAATTTGCCCCTGCCCAAACGATAAATAAATAATCTGGTTTTGAACTAATGATATTTTGAATATTCGCTGTAAAATCTGTTGAATTTGTATCCGCGTATTGCTCATTCACAATGTTCGCACCTAATTTTTTCGCACCCGCTTTAAATGCAGCAATCCCTTCACGACCAAAAGCGTTATCTGGGGCAAATGTTGCAATCTTTACATCTTTTTTCGCAATTGCTGCTGCTCCTGCAATCGCATCTTGTGAGGAACTTCTTCCAGTTCTAAAAATATATTTATTCCAGTTCTTCCCGGTAATACTATCCGCAACTGCCGGTTCTACAACCATAATCTTTTCATATTCTTCAGCCAGTGGTAAAACCGCTAACGTATCACTTGAACTAGACGATCCAACTAAAAAATCAACTTTCTCTTCTTCTAATAACTTCGTAGCTTTTTTAACTGCTACATCCGCTTTCGTTTCTGTATCTTCTACAACAAACTTAATCTTTTTCCCATCTACTTTCCCAGTTCCACCAGTTGCATAATCTAACCCTAATTCAAATCCGTTCACTGTTTGTTTTCCATACGATTCTAGCGGTCCTGTTAAAGAAGCAAGGACTCCTACCTTAATCGTTTTTTCATCCTCTGTACTTGTTTTCTTTCCTGAACAAGCTGCCGTTATTAATAACGAACCTAAAACACAACCAGTAAACATTGTTTTTAGCCACTTACGTTTTTTCATCGACATTGTGATCCTCCCCATACTTTACTTTCTGATAGAATCAAACACGCCAAAATCCCCTGTCCGTAATCATGAATAACTAATTCGATAGATAATGGAAAACTCTTGTAGTACCCTCTACATTCGGCACAAATATATAATCACCTTCCTATGTAATGGAAACGGACATACAATCAATATATATTCTGCAATCCAATTGAAAATACTGTTTCATTTCAGTAATGACCATACAAAAAGACTAACTTATTTTTAAGTTAGTCTTTTCCCCTTAATTAGAGTTAAGTTCTACTTTCTCTAACCCTTCAGCCAATTGTTTCTTATCTAGTCCTTCTCCTATTACTACTAAGTTTGTCGGGAAACCGAAGTCTTGTTCTAATAAAGTTGGTACTCCGAACGAATATTGGAATAGGTGAGGGTATTTATCTCCATGGAATTTCACAAAACCTTTCACTCGATAAATACTATCTGGTAAATTCGAAAGCCATTCATATAATTTGTCTTGATCAATCGGTTTCGTAAATTGATATGTCATTGTTTGTATATGTAAATGCTGTTTGACATGTAGTGTCTCGTGTTCCTCATCATTTGGAAATTCTGCTTCTTCTATATCTTTTAAAGATATATTACAATACTTTGTCTCATACATTTTCGCATGATCATTTATTGCCTTTACTTCTTCAAATACTGTATTCTTATCTTCATCTGTTAGTAAATCTGCTTTATTAACAAGAATGTGACTACCAAATTTCAGTTGCTCATGCAATAGCTGTTGTACATTTGCACTTAATATACTTCGATTTAACCACCTTACTGCATCTAAAACGACTACAATTGATTTCACTTCCAGAAAAGGAGCTAAAATTGGCGAGACACACGCGTCTAACACTTCAATTGGATGCGCAACACCTGTCGTTTCTATATAAATTACATCTGGTCTTTCTTGTTGGTATAACGAATGTAATTGTATTTCAAGCTCTTCTTTTAACGTACAACAAATACATCCTTTAAGAAGTTCTCTTAAAACATTCTCTTTTCCAATAATATCTGTATCTACTGAGTATTCACCAATTTCATTCATTAATACTGCAACTTTTCTATTCTTCTTTTTCTCTGCTAACAATAAATTTTGTAATAATGTTGATTTTCCACTACCTAAAAAACCACCTAATATATGAATCTCCACTTTATTCATTCAACCGACCATCCATTTCTTTACTTCAAATGTATTCAAAGCGTAATAATTACGATTTATATTTATCATTTTATTAAAAGAATGACCATTTGTAAATATAAGAGATTCACTGTTCATTTACTTCATATGCAACTCTAACTCCAGACTCAATTGCCCCTTGCATCCATCCATGTGTTAATGTCGTATGCTCTCCTGCAAAATGTACTTTTCCAGATGGTGGTGTAATATACGGAAATAACTCGAGCTCTTGGCCTGGTTCGAAAGCTGTAAATGCACCGCAAGAATACGGATTTTTACTCCAGCTAAAAGATGTTCCAGTGACAAACTCACTATAGACGATGCCACCGTATATTTCCGCTAAATTTTTTAATGCGTACCGAATACGATCTCTTTGCGGGAGACTATCCCATGTTAACGCCTCATCTGCCCACGTATAACTTGCTATAACGATAGCTGGTCCTGGAGTATGAATGCCATAACTCGGATAGTATGTAAACCGTATCGGTAAATCAGTAATAGATTTACCGCCACACTGTCCCGCTTTCTCCCAAAATCTACTTTTAAACTCTATTGCAATTTTAGTTGCAGCAATATAATTTAATTCACGAATTGCTCTTTTTTTAAAATAAGAGAATAAATAGTATGGCTGAACTTCTACAAATCTTAACGCTGAAAATGGAATTGTAATAATAGCAAAATCACTTGTTATTGTAAATTGCTCTAACGTTTGTTCATGATTTCCTTGTAACATTACTTTATTATCTTCTTGTATAATTTTATCAACCTTATACGGCATTAAAATATGTTCCCTTAATTGTGGTAAGAATGCATTCGATAACTTATCCATTCCACCAGTTATTTCATAATATTTCGTTGTTGAAGTAAAGAAAATCATTTCACGTAATACTTCAATTAAGGACATTCCCATATAAGCTTCCATATCAAGAAGTACCCCAATCATATCTATCGCACCATCTGAATAATACTCCATTAAAAATGAACCAAGCGAATACGTTTTATACTTTTTTTCAACGATAAGCCAGTTTTTATCAGGATCCTTCTTAATGTAATTTAGTATTGGTTCTAATACTTCAATCATTAGCTCTTCTGCCGTTTTTCCTCTTTCTTTATCCAAAACCGGATATTCAAGTACACTTGGATCATTTTCAAACACATTCAATCTCGTTTGAATGTTATTCGTATAAATGATATCTGCAAAAGTTTTATTTATAAAAAGGTTTAAAGGTAGTTTAAATTTATGAATATACGCTAAGGTTAACTTATGGGTGTCAGGGATTCTCATCGGTCCCGCATTAAAATATAAACCCACACTAAATGGTTCCCTAATCGTATACACTCTGCCACCTATTCTGTTATTTGCTTCTATAATCGTTACTTCGTGCCCAGCCTCTTTTAATAAAGAACCTGCAACTAATCCAGAAATCCCTGCACCTGCAATCGTAATCCGTTTTGGGTTATTCTTTTTAACAAGCCCTGCATGAATAATATGAAGCATTTCTTCCATTGCTAATGGATTCCCCATGCCATTTCCCCTTTTACAAAGGATTTTACTGAATTATATTCGGTTCACTGAATTCCTATGTTTTGTTCGCGGATTTGCACGGATACATTTTCAAATACTTGAATATCTTTTATAAAATGTAATAAACTAGATATGACTCTATAGAAGTAAGACGTATTATCTTACATAATAAAATCAATGAAATTGCGAGGAATTTTGGAATGAAAAAAGGTATTAACCGTGTTGTATTAGTAGGAACAGGAGCAGTTGGATGTAGTTATGCTTACTGCATGATTAACCAGGCTGTAGCTGAAGAATTTGTTTTAGTCGATGTAAATGAGGCAAAAGCTGAAGGGGAAGCAATGGACTTAAGTCATGCTGTTCCATTCGCACCAGCTCCAACTAGAGTATGGAAAGGCAGCTACGAAGATTGTAAAGATGCTGACCTTGTAGTTATTACAGCTGGATTACCACAAAAACCAGGCGAAACACGTTTAGATTTAGTTGAGAAAAACGCTAAAATCTTCAAACAAATCGTTCGCAGTATTATGGATAGCGGATTTGATGGCATCTTCTTAATCGCAACAAACCCTGTAGATATTTTAACTTACGTAACTTGGAAAGAATCTGGTTTACCGAAAGAACGTGTAATCGGTTCTGGTACAACGCTTGATTCTGCTCGTTTCCGCTATATGTTAGGTGAGTACTTCGATATTGGTCCACACAACATTCACGCTTATATTATCGGAGAACACGGCGATACTGAACTTCCAGTTTGGAGCCATGTTTCCGTTGGTATCCAAAAACTACAAACACTGCTTGAAAAAGACAACACGTATAATCAAGAAGATTTAGACAAAATTTTCATAAACGTCCGTGATGCAGCTTACCATATTATTGAGCGTAAAGGCGCAACTTATTATGGTATCGGTATGTCACTTCTACGTGTTACAAAAGCAATTTTAAACGACGAAAATAGTGTATTAACTGTATCAGCTTACTTAGAAGGTCAATACGGTCAAAAAGATGTTTATATCGGGGTTCCTGCTGTTTTAAATCGCGGCGGTGTTCGTGAAATTTTAGAGGTTGAATTAAGTGAAGATGAAGAATTAAAATTCGACCACTCTGTTCAAGTATTGAAAGAAACAATGGCTCCGGTTCTTTAATTAAGATAAAAAGCAATCCAATTTATTTTGGATTGCTTTTTATTTTCATTATCTCCTATGACTTTTTAGTGATTTTCTATCATTTCTTATTTTTTAGTCGCATCCTCATTATTTATATCAAGTACATCTAATAAAAAGATAAAGATTGGTATCCCGATAATAAGCCCCCATATTCCAAGGAAATGCTCTGAGAAGATAAGAATCATAAATGTGTAGAATATTGGTAAATTTGTTTTTGCAGACATAAACTTCGGATTTAAAAAATAACTTTCAAGAGCATGGATTACTGTTATGAATACGAGTATGTATACTACGTACATAACTCCGCCTACGTTGTAAGCAATGATACAAAGTGGAAACAAAGAAATAATCACACCTGCAACAGGAATCAACCCTAGTAAGAAAATCATAACAGCTAATACAAGTAGCTGTGGAAATCCTAAAACGATTAATGCAATGACAGTAAGAATACAATTTACAACGGCAATTAAAAACTGAGCCTCAATTACTTTGCCGAACGATCTTGCAAATCTTTCACCAAAATATGCAATTTCTTCATAAAAGATTTTTAACTTACTATCTTTAAACTTTGATGTAAATGTAATAATACGCTCTTTTTCTAATAAGAAAAATAAGCTTAAAATTAGAGATAATAATATTTGTAAACTTACCTTCCCTATATTTGCTATTGATTGATATATGACGTCTACACCTTGTTCTATATATTTTGATACTTCCATCCCATTAATTGTCGAAAGTGCATATTTAACGATTTCATTATCAGGTGGATTTTGAAAAAACAGTTTAAATTGATAAATTAATTGTGAAATTTGTATCGTCAGCACAGGTAAATATTTATATAATGTTGTGCCTATAAAGGAAACTAGTATTATATATAAACATGCAATAACAATTTTCCGGTTTACTTTCAATTTTCTTGAAATAAAACGTTGAAATCGATCCATTAAAAACGTCAGTATAAACGTAATTAATATTAAATTAATCATACTTTTTAATGCGTATAATACAAGCGCTACTATTATTAAAACGAGAAACCGTTGAAACCCTCTACTTCGAAAAAAACTCTTTACTTCATTCATTAAGAATTAACCTCCCCCTTCAATGGATGGAAATTGAATATATTACATTTTATGAACTCCTATAGACAATCTTTCTTACTAATTGAGAAGAATCCTTTTTTTCTTTTCATATTGTTAGATTCGTTTAACTGGAATCCACCAACATAATTTCGGTGGCAGTTATTTTTCATATAATCTTTTATAAACTAGGTGATTTTCTATTTTTAGACTGCTGTTCATACGCATATCCAATATTGAAAAGCTCTTTTTCACCAAACTGTTTCCCTACAAACACTACACCGATTGGTTCTCCATTTTTATCATATCCAGCAGGAACCGCTAATTCCGGATAACCAGCTACAGCTGATAGAAGGACTTCATCGTTATTAATCATAACTAGAGCATCCAAACCTTTTTCTACTAAATACCTATCTAGCTCTTTTCTTGCATTTTCTTGACTCGTTTGCACTACGTTTTCAAACTCTTCTTTCGTTATAGGAGATTTTTCAGACCCTTCAATTAATGTTTGTCCGTATTTTATTCGTCTTTTACTATCCTTTTTATTAAACGCTATAATCTCTTCTAACGATTTTACCGGTACATTCTTTTGCTGTGAAAGATAGTCGTTTACATTATGCTTGAACTCATATTCTAATGTTTGCAAATTATCTACACCCTCAGCACTTAACTGGATATTATCAGTTAATATCGCACCTGCATCTTGAAGGTCTTTTCTAATTTTTTCTACTACTACTTTTCTATTTTCATCTTGTTGGTCTACAGAAAAAAGAAGCCCTATCTTTTTCCCTTTTAATCCATCTATTGATAAATCCTTTGTATAATCAATTCTTTCTTTATCTTTCATTTTTTCTGTCATAACATCTTTTTCGTCATAACCTATCATTGCATTAAATAACGTTGCTACATCTTTTACTGTTCTTGCCATAGGTCCTGCTGTATCAAGAGTTTCAGCTAATGGAATAATTCCTGTTCTACTTACCATACCTAAAGATGGACGTAACCCAACTACTGATTGCTGCGCCGCTGGTGCAACAATCGATCCCGTCGTTTCTGTTCCAATTGCAAGCGGCGCAAAATCTGCTGCAACTACTGTAGCAGATCCTGAACTTGATCCTGAAGTATCGAATGTAATCGGACCGTACGGGTTTAAATTTTGTCCTTTCTTCCCGCTATACCCGCTTGGCATTGTAAAAGATAAATAGTTCGCCCACTCAGACATATTCGCTTTTCCTAAAACAAATGCTCCTTCTTCTTTCAACTGCTTCACAATTGTTGCGTCTTGATCTGCAATCCAATCTTTTAATACATAAGTTCCTGCACTAGTCGGCATCACTTTTTCCGTCTGTACATTATCTTTTACAACGACAGGAATACCATATAAATTCGAATTTTTGTTTCTACCCCGCTCTTGATCTAACTTTCTTGCTTCTTCCATCGCATTAGGATTTATCTCTGTAACAGAATTTAATGTTATTCCATTTTGATCATGTTCTTGTATTCTAAAGAGATAAATACTCGTTAATTCTTCATATGACAACTTTCCATCATCAATCATTTTTTGAAGCTCATCTACAGTCGCATTTACGACTTCTCTTTCTTTTATCTTTACATTTTCTATATTGATTCCTTTAAGCTGATTATGTATCGGTTGTAGCACTCTTTCTTTATCATATACAATACGCTCAGGTTCCTTTGGAAAATAATTTTTATACACGTAATATCCGCCGGCAGACGCTAATAAGACAATGCCTCCAGTGATAGACAGCGTTACCTTTACCCATTTGTTCATGTTGCTTCCTCCACTCTATAAGATGCTTAGCTATACAAAAAAGAGAGTTACCTTTTACTTAACTCTCTCCAATCAAAATGCTAAATGAAAAAATGAAAGATTTCAATCTAATTACTTCTTTTTTTGCATTTGCTTTGCTAACATTTCTTTCACTTGATTATACGTTAACCCTGAATTTTTATTTAAACGCTTTACTTCCTCAACATCAGTACCTACCACTGTATATTTTTTCTCATCATTCATTTTTCTAATTCCCTTCTCACCGTATTATTTCTTATATTTCTTCCCTAAATGCGCATAAATTAACACCACTACAAAAAAGGAAGCTGTTTTTAAGCACAGCTTCCTTCTCGTTACATATTGTATTTCTTAATAAAACTTCACTACATCTTCAGTAGGCAAGAACGTTCTTTCTGCTGGTTGTTCGTTTGATTCACCAAATGGCATTTGACCTACTAAGCTCCACTCTGCCGGAATGTTCCAAGTTTCTTTCACTTCAGCATCTACGATTGGGTTGTAATGTTGTAATGACGCCCCAATTCCTTCAGCAGATAATAGCATCCACACAGTATGTTGTAACATCGCATTTCCTTGATGAGACCAGAATGGGAACTGATCTTTGTATAATGGGGCATTTTCTTGCATTTTTTCTACAGTTGCTTGATCTTCAAAGAATAGAACTGTTCCTACACCTGCATGGAAGCCTTTTAGTCTTTCTACAGTCGCTTCAAAGTTTTCTGCTGGTACGCGTGCTCTTAGTGTTTCTTTAACGATATCCCAAAACTTTTCATGCTCTCCATCCATTAATACAACCATACGACCACTTTGCATATTGAAAGATGTTGGTGCGTGTAAAGCTGTTTTTAACACTTCTTCAATTCTTTCTTTCGTAATTGCATCGTTTTTTGTTACTTTACGAATTGAACGGCGGTTCACGATTGCTTCTTTTAAGTTTGTTGTAGTTGCTGACATTTTAATTCCTCCAAATGTTTGTTTTATAATTTATTTTGTTATTTCATAACAAGCGAATTAGCAATATCCATCGGTATTACATTGCATACCTTCAAATGAATTTGTTTTATCCTTTTCAATTTCTTTATCAATGACCCTTTCTAGTGTTTCTTTACTAGCAAGCCCTTGAATGACTTCATCTCCAATCATGACAGTTGGAACAGCCATAATATTCGCTTCATCATATGCGTGTTGAATTGCTTCTTGATGCTTTTCTTTATATTTACGAGTTACTAAAGCATCTTTAAATTCCGCCTCAGGAAGTCCTACTTCTACTGCTAATTTTGTTAACACATCAATATCTTCAATGTTTTGCTCTTCTTGGAAAAATGCTGTGAATACGCGGTGATGATACTCATTACCTAGTCCACGTTCTTTCGCAAATTGACATCCTTCAAAAGCTAAATGTGTATATGGATGTGGTGAAACACGTGGCAAGCGCATATCAATTCCAAACTTCTTCGCTGTCGGAAGAATGAAAGCATCCCATGAACCTAATTTTTCTGGTTCATTCCATGGATCTATTTTTGAATATGGACTTGGACGTAATTCAAATGGCATCCATTCAATCTCTACATCTTTCTCTTTCGCTACCTCATCTAATGGACCTTTTGCTAAAAAACAAAACGGACATATAAAATCTGAGTATACTTTCATTTTTACAGTCATAACTTTTACACCTTACCTTATCGTTGTAATCAAATCAGTTACATTAATGATAAAAAAATATAAATATTATTTAAGCATTCATTTTTTCTTGCAAAGTTTCAAACAACTGCCCCATCGTAATATTTCTCAAAACTTCTTCCATCGCGGATTGTGCTTGAATTAAAATAATTTCTAACACCGCTTGAATATTCGCCCCAATTGGACAATCTGGATTCGGTTGCTCGTGAATATGAAATAGCTTGTCTTCTTCGACTACGTTCACTGCATGATACACATCTAACAATGTGATTTCATGTAAATCCTTTAGTAATCCCGCGCCACCCGGTCCACGATTTACGTAAACAAAGCCAGCTTGTTTCAAGTACGACATGATTTTACGAATGACTACTGGATTTGTATTGACACTCTCAGCCATATAGTCTGAAGTACAAAGTGAAGATGGATTGTTTTTCAAAATAGATAAAATATGAACAGCTATGGAAAAGCGGCTACTAATTTTCATCGTAATCACCACCTCGATGTAATCATTATAGTTACAACTAAAAAATAAGTCAATCCTTTTCATAGATTTTTTATAAGCAAATTAAAAAGTGCCCCATTATGATATATGAGACACCCCTTTTTATTCTGCAAATAGCGCTTGAAATTCTTCAATAAATAGCTGTACAGCGATTGAAGAATCCTTTAATGAAGGAACAGCTAAAGCAATTTCTCTCCATACTTGCGGCTCCAATTCTCTCGTTTGCACATTCTGTGGTAAATTCGTTAAAGATAATTCAGCTAATATTGCAATGCCTAATCCTTCTTGAATCATATTTAAAGCTGTAGTAACGGTAGAAATTACATACTCAGCCCGAAGTGGTACGTTGGCTTGTTTAAACATATCAATGATGGGTGGTTCGTATCCGCCCTTACATAATATGATCGGTTCATTCTCCAAATCACGAATTGTAATAGAGTCCTTCTTACAAAGAGGATGATCCTCTCTTAAGATAGCAACCATTTTTCCCTTCGTTAACGGGACAATCTCCATCTCTTTATTAGGCAAAATAACAATTCCTATATCAACAACCCTCGATATTAACCAATCTTCAACTTCTTTAATTGTTCCTTCACAAAGAACGACCTCTAAGCTCGGATACTTCTCCTTAAAATGGTTTATCATTTTCGGTAAGAAATGTGCAGAAGCACTCGGAAAACTCCCAATTCGAATCGTCCCCACTTCGTGTCCTTTCTCCATCGCAACTTCTTGTTCAATCTTCTCTACACCGTTCAAAATCTCTCTAATATGTACAAGAATTCTGTTTCCTACATCCGTAACGAGTAATCCTTGTCGTTTATCACGTATAAGAATCGTAACTCCTAACTCTGACTCAATACTTGAAATTGCATGACTTACAGCTGGCTGCGTCATATTTAACACCCTGGCAGCCTTCGTAAAACTACCTAACTCAATAGTTTTTATTAATACTTGCAGTTGTGTAATAGTCATAACTAATCACTTATACTCCTTATAAAAAAGATTCATTTTATTTATTACATTCGATATCATATCATAGTGAAATGAATAACAACAAGGAGGTCTTACCGTGACACAGCTTTCTCGAACTAAGACGGCCATAATCCTTACCTTTCTCGTTTTCATGTGGGGAATCAATTGGCCTTTATCTAAGTTTGCCCTGCATTATACACCACCCGTTTTATTTGCAGGCGTTCGAACTTTAATTGGAGGATTCATTTTACTCCTTTTCGCTCTACCCAAATATAAAGAATTACATTTAAAAGAAACGTGGCATTTATACGTTATTTCTTCTTTACTTAACATCATTATATTTTACGGGTTACAAACTGTTGGTCTTCAATATATGCCTGCTGGGTTATTTTCCGCCATTGTATTTCTACAACCAGTTTTACTCGGTATTTTCTCGTGGATATGGCTTGAAGAATCAATGTACGGCTTGAAAATTTTCGGGCTTGTTCTCGGATTTATTGGTGTAGGTGTTATTAGCTCAAGCAGTTTAACAGGACATATTTCTGTTATTGGAATCCTTCTCGCGTTAGGATGCGCTATTGGCTGGGCACTTGGCACAGTATTCATTAAGAAGACTGGTCACCGTGTGAATGCCATTTGGATGGTAACAATTCAGCTTCTTATCGGTGGTCTTTGTTTAATCGGATTTGGCTCAGAATTTGAAAGTTGGTCTAGTATTGCTTGGAGTATGCCATTTGTTAGTGTACTACTCTTTATTTCATTCTTTGTTATTGCAATGGGGTGGCTTGCATACTTCACACTCGTTGGAGCTGGTGAAGCGAGTAAAGTAGGGGCTTATACATTCCTTATTCCCCTTATCGCTATTATTGTAAGTTCAATCTTCTTACATGAAGCCATTACAATGAGCTTATTTATTGGCCTATTATTTATTGTTGTGAGCATTTGTTTTGTAAATATAAAGCCGAAAACACTTGCTGTAAGGCAGCAGGTTGAAGTGAAATAAATATGAGAAAGAGCCTACTATTTGTAGGCTCTTTCTCATATCTTATTTTTTACGACGCACTACAAAAACACACGCACCTACCGAAGATACAATTGCCAAAATAGATAAAACAATTGCTATCAATTGCATATTACTAGTACCTTCATTCTTTTCTACATTAGATACTTCACCATGTTCTCCTGTTAATGACGTACCTTTTGCAATTGTAGTAAGTGAATGCGGTTTTTCAGCTTTCTCATCGCCTGTCCATTCAACAATTTCTCCGTCTTTATATTGTTGATATGCATCCCAAGCTATTTTTTGTTCTTTATCCGGATTTTTAGCGACGAAAGTAAATCGCTGGAACTGACCGGGTAAAATCCCTTCTCCTATTGCTTCCCATACTACAGTTTTCACTTTTCCGGCATTATCTTTCTGCTCTTCCATTTTCCACCCTGGCACTGGTTCATACTGTTGGAATTCCACACCAGACGGTATTTTCAGTGTAACTTTTGTTGTTGCTATATTCTTTTCAACTGGTACTTTTATCGTGTAAGTCTCCCAAGAACCGATGTCAGAAGTTGCTGGCTTCACAGTAACGTGCGCACTAACAGGTAACGAAAACATTCCCATTGTAATTGCTGTTGCGATCATTGTTGTTCCTAATTTTTTTATACGTTCCATTTTCAAATAGCTCCTTTTTATCTATACCTACTCTTTATCCCGCTATTCGCCGGGTAGCCCAATTGATGAGGGCTGCTTAAAGTTTCACTTTATCTGCCACCTACAATAAATTTATAATCCGTATCGAAGCTATCAAGCGATTTCGTTAATCCATGTACTTGTATATTCCAGTTTCCTGTCATGTTAATATACATACCTTCTGCTTCATATTCTCCCGGTGAAACTGCCGAAACTTTAAATGATCCTTTTCCCATATTCATATCTAACGATTGAGTCGTTAATATAATTTGTTCCATATCAGTAACGGGTTGTCCGTTCTCATCCTTTAAAGTAATATGGAATATATTTTGTCCTACTCTATTAGGACTTACATTTAGCGTCATTTCATATCCATTATCTAATTGTTTACTCTCTGTAAAAGGTCCAGTAGGAGGCATCGGTGGTGTTTGTACGTTTGTCATAAAAGCTACGATGACGAAAATGATAATTCCAATGATAAACTCTACTTTCACCGTAGCACCTAATCCTTGCTCCGCTCTCATTTTCCCTTTCACATAATGAATAATTCCCAATATCCCCATGAAAACGAATAAAAGTATCTTTGCTAGTAAAGCTAATCCATACTTCGTATCAAATAACGAGTGGATTGTTGGAATAAAAAATGTACTGTTAAAAAGACCTGTTATTAAAATCACAATGACAGCGCATGTTGCCCACGGTGAAAAACGCTTAATCATATCCCAATACATATTCCATTTGTTATCCTCTTTACGTAACAGAAGAATAATAGACGATAAACCACCAATCCATAATGAAGCTGCGAATAAATGTAAAAAATCCATAACAACAGCAATATCTTTAAACTTTAAACCATATGCGTGACTATTAAATGCTTTCATAACAAGTATTCCAATAAACAGCACTATTGGAATACTCCATACTTTAAAAGACGATAGCTTCTCACGCCTCATCGCAAAATACGTAACGATTATAAGCGAACTAATGAGAACCATTTGAGTAATCCAAACATAACTAAAAACAGAAAGCTGTAACGTTTCTTTTAATAGTAAAGGATTGAATGCTTCTAGCCATGAAACATCAGCATTTATTTTCGCTTGCAGTGGTAGATTGAATAACAAGCTAGTAAATATCCCTAATAAGGAAATCCATATTATGTTCTTACTCCTTGATCGAACCGAGGTTGCATTCCCTTTATACATAATAAGATTAAAGAATAGCACTCCTATAAATAGTGAGAAACTTGTATATAAAATTCCACGTTCCATGATCATATCAATTTGCGGAACATATCCCATCTCTTCTACTTGTATATCATCTGCTCCAGCTTCCGCTAATCCAATACGGAATGGAATAACTCCTTGAATGGGATGTCCATCAGCTGAAATAGCTTTCCACTGAATAGAGTAGAGACCATTTTTAAGATTCTCTTTCAATCCAGCTTCTAATAGCTTTTTATTTTTTTTATCAATATGAGCATCTTTTAAATCGACCCTTTTACCTGATGTATCTCTCACGTACAATGTATTAAAACTTGAGATTTGTATGTCCTCATCGAACTCGATTTTCACAACAGACGGTGCTTTCTTCAATGTTTCATTTTCAATAGGGTTTGATTTCACAACGTATGCATGAGCAGATGCACTTTTCGGTATCAATATGATAAGCACACATGCAAGTAATAACAATGTCCCTAACCTTTTCATTACTTTCACACTCATTTCACTTCTTTATTCCTCATCGCTATATTTTCATTATTTTTACTTCCCGAGTTTGATTCTTGGGCAAAATATTAACCTGATTAAATATAAACTTCTAGAAAGTATAACTCTTTATTTCTCTTCCACCTCTAAACTTCCAATATAATAGTAACTATTATCATAGATACAACTTACATTTTTAAAGCCGATTGTTATTATATCATAAAATATATTTATGTAAGTTATCAAAGAAGAAAAGTTATCGTGAATCATTTGTGAAGAAAATGTGAAATACATAAATAAAAAGGTATTACGTTATTACGTAACACCTTTAAAAAAAAATCCCTCTTCTATTTCTCTTCCGGATAATCACAATACTCGATAATCGTTCCTTCAGTATCCGCTGGGTTAAGATAAATTAACCTTCTACCGTGCTTATTAATGCGTAGTGTATGCTCTAATGTCCGAATACCTTGTTCTTTTAACTCTTCTAGAGCCACCTCTAAATCATCGACACGATACGCAACGTGATGTACACCTTTACCTTTTTGTTTTATAAATCGGGCAATTGGTGAAGTGGTGTTATTTGTCGGTGCAAGTAATTCAATTCTATCTCCATCCACTTCAAGAATGGCTACTTCACTTTCTACACCTGTTGCCTCACTTACGTAACGATCTATTAATTCTCCTGATAGAACCTGTTCATAAAAACGTATCGTACTATCTATATCACGAACTGCGATTCCGATATGATCAATTGTTTTTTTCATTTTATTTCCCCTACTACTTTATTTTTTCTCATTATTAATAGTAACAAAAAAAGCTATAGAAACAAGTTCTATAACTTTTTTATTTAACCTATTTTCTTATCCGCTCTAGTTGCTGGTTGAACTTGGTTTTTCACTTTTAAAATGCTAAGTCCATATCCGATAAATCCACCGATAATCGCTGGGAAGATCCAGCCTAATCCTACTTCCTGCATCGGAAGGAATTTAGTGAACACTTGGCTTACTACTTCAATGTTAACTCCAGCTGCACTTAATCCATCGAATAAGCTGATGATAAATGTTACGATTAAGCTCACTTGATAAACTTCAGCTCTTCCTTTGAATAATGAATGGAAGAATGTTAAGAAAATCAATACGATTGCTAGTGGATAAATTGCTGTTAATACTGGAACAGAAACTGCGATTAACTGTGTTAATCCTACATTTGCAACAATTGCACTAAATACACATAGCGTGATTGCAATTGCTTTGTAAGGAACATTTGGGAATAACTTATGGAAGAATGAAGAACATGCTGATACAAGTCCCACACTAGTTGTTAAACAAGCTACTGTAATCATTAATCCTAATAATACTCCGCCATATGATCCGAAATAGTAGTTAGAAACTTTCGCTAATACTTCTCCGCCGTTCTCTAAATGTCCAAGCTTTGCAACACTTGAAGCACCCATATAAGAAAGTGCTGTATAGATAATTGCTAAAATAGATGCTGCAATAATTGTCGCTTTTGCACAAACGACCATAATTTGTGTTTTCGTTTTCGCACCTTTTTCTTTAATAGCATTGATAATGATAATCCCGAATACGAATGATGCAAGCGTATCCATCGTTAAGTATCCTTCTTGGAATCCTTTAAAGAATGCATGTGATGTATAAGCTTCCACTGGTGCTTGCATATCTCCAATCGGATGTATAAAAGCAACGATTACTAAAATACCGATGAAAGTCAACTTAATTGGTGTTAAGATTTTTCCAACAATATCGACAATTTTCGCGGGATTTAGCGAAAAAAAACAAGTGATACTAAAGAATATAATTGTGAAAAGAATTAAAGGTGTAGAACCTACTCCTTCTGGCATAAACGGTTTAAGACCAATTTCATAAGAAACATTTCCTGTTCTCGGTATTGCAAATAACGGACCAATCGCTAAGTATAAAACTGTTGTAAACACAATCCCAAACACTGGGTGAGCACGACTAGCTAACGACTGCAAATCATCTTTACCTGAAAAACCAAATGCTAGCACACCTAGTAATGGTAATCCAACACCAGTTACTAAAAATCCAGCGTTAGCAATCCATACATTCTCTCCTGCTGATTGACCAAGCATCGCTGGGAAAATTAAATTTCCCGCTCCAAAAAATAGTGCAAATAACATTAATCCAATAACTACTATGAACGAAAACGGTACTTTATTCGCCATAATATAACCCCCATTCAAGTTTCCTTATCTCATTTTCCAATTTTAACTAATTGAATTTTCTGAATATTTAATTTAATTATCAACTATTCTTGAACTCATTATAATTTGCTATATAATATTTTGCAATACTATTTTCGAACTTTTCTTTTATTTTATAAATATACATTTTTTAACATGAAAAATAGACTAAAAAACCAACATGGTCATCCATGTTGGTTTTTCCATTTACTATCATGAATTAAAATTTTGCTGCTACTTTTTTAACGTTTTCTAGACCTTCTTCAACAATTTGTTGTGAACGATCTGGATATTGATTGTGTCCTTCAATTACAACTGTCTCTGGATTTGTAATTCCCCAGAATCCAAGTACCGTTGTTACGTAATTAACTGCCATTTCCATAGGAGCCATTTGCTCTGAAGAGTAATCTGAACCACGAGCACCTAACACAACTACTTTTTTACCACCAACTAAACCTTCTGGGCCATTTGCTGTATATTTAAACGTTTTTCCAGCTTGAGATAAGTATGAAATATATGTGATTAATGGCGCTGGTACTGTAAAGTTCCATAATGGGAATGCAAATACAACCTTATCAGCTTCTAAAAACTGATTTAAATATTGATCTACTGTAGCAACTGCCTTCTCTTCTTCAGCAGTTAACTCCATGCCTTGGCTACGTTTATATCCACCTGAAATCGCGATATTTCCGTAATAAGGAAGATCTAATGCAAATAAATCTAATTCCGTAATTTCTGTATTTGGATTTGCTTCTTTATAAGTACTTACAAATGTTTCATACATTTTTGAACTAACTGCTTGCTCCGCTGGACGATCGTTTGCTTTTACAAATAATACTTTTGACATTGTTTTATTCTCCTCTACTTTTGTATTTTCTTCTTTTTTACCAAATAACGAGCTAAATAATCCCATTTTTTTCACCTAAACTTTCTTATCATATTCATTATTCATCATCACAAAAATTCTTATTCTAATAAAAAGTTCCAATAGATACCTTAAGTAAAGATACAAAAAACTTTTTGTTATTTAATTACCTTATGTAAGTGATTGTAATATAGTCACTTACTTTAGTCAAGTAACTTTTAATAAAAAAATAAATCTCAAATTAAAAACATTTACTAAAATACAATTGAACACCAAATACGACTTTATTACTTGTATAATAAAATTAGAGAGGAAAATTCATATTTAGAAAGGATTTATTCATGAGCACTATAGAAAAGATTCAAACTTTTATTATTCTTTTTGCTGTTACATGCGGCATCGTACTCGGACAATTTAATTTCATACATATGTATTCAGACAAATTTATTGTTCCCTTCTTATTTTTCATGCTATATGGATTATTCCTCAGCATCCCATTAAAAGAAATAAAAAACGGATTTCACAATTTAAAATTTGCTGGAACAAGTCTTACTATTAACTTCTTATGGACACCTTTACTCGCTTGGGGGTTAGGAGCACTATTTCTTTCCGATCATCCAGCACTTTGGGTTGGATTTATAATGTTAATGGTTACTCCATGTACAGATTGGTACTTAATCTTTACTGAAATAGCGAAAGGTAATGTAGCACTTTCTACTGCAATTTTACCTGTAAATTTAATTTTGCAAGTACTGCTCCTTCCCATTTATTTATTTTTATTTGCTGGTGTCATGAAAACTGTAGCGATTTCTGTTTTAGTAGAAAGTATTGTTATCGTAATCGCCTTACCATTTATACTTGCACACGCTACAAAGTTCATTATGAATAAAATGAAAAAAGCTGAAACTCTCGAGAATAAACTCATTCCGTTTTTCAGCTCTGCTCAAATTGTATTTTTAAGTTTAGCAATAGTAGCGATGTTTGCATCACAAGGTAAATATTTACTGCAAAATATGAATGTCGTTTTATTATTACTCGTTCCTGTTCTATTGTTCTTCATCATTAATTTCTTACTAGGACAATTTATCGGGCGCATCATGCATTTATCTTACAAAGATACAGTAAGTCTAAGCTTAACAACGTTAGCAAGAAACTCACCTGTTGCACTCGCTATCGCTGTAACAGCTTTTCCAGACGAGCCTCTTATCGCACTTGCACTCGTTATTGGACCATTGATTGAGTTACCGGTACTAGCTTGTGTGTCACAAGTTTTGTTGCTTATTAAGAAAAAACGGCAATATGCATAATAAAAAACGTCCCATTTTGGGACGTTTTTTATTATGGAAAGATTACATACAACACTTACTTCTTATTTATCAATACAAATGAAATTACCGAAACTACAAACGTAATAATACCAATTATAAATTGATCGGCTCTAAAAATTTTATATGTTATAGAGAATTAACTTTTCGTTACATTAACAGATCCTTTCTAATTAAAAATGATAGGAAACGTAAATATAACGAAAGCTGCCCAAAGTCCGTATATTGGCAAATACTTCGTAACGGCATCTTGGATAGCTTTTGGTCCTGATTTATTTTGCAAGAAACGCATATAGGAAAACATAATCCAAATTAAATTTGCCCAGACCAGTATGTTTACACCTAAAACAGCAAGTCTATTAGGTGTAATCCCGTAAGAAGAAAGTCTGAATACTATGGCTGACAATGCGACAGTGTCAATAATAAGCGCCAGAACAATTAAGGAAAAATTTATATAATCTGAAATGTTCTTTTTCTCATCCGAGTCACTCTCAACGATAGAAAATATAGTAACAGCCAATACGCCAAGCAGTATTCCGTTGAAGGCCATTAGGAAATTGCGATCCAAGAATGGATTTTTCCCGATCCAAATTACCGTTATAAGATAGATAAGCAACGTGATCAGGACGAGAGGACTAAAAATTTTAGATATGTATGGTGTAATATTTTTAGCAAGCTTAAGATTCATTGATACTAAGTATGCAGTCACAATAGCGAGAGCCGCTGCTCCAAATAAAACAACATTACTAAAATAGAATTCTCCTATATCTAAGTCAACAAAGCTAAATAAACGCATGGTGAATACCGCAAGTATCATTCCGCTCACTGCCATGCTCCCGTAGAGAAGACAATATTCTAAATTAAATTTAATATAGGCTAATCTTGTACTGCCTTTTGAATATTCATTTCCTGTAAATGCAAGCCCTACTAAGACCCATAAAAATATAGGAAGATGTAAATACGCAAGTATGGTACTGTCTTTATAATTTACTGGCAGCGTATTAAGATAATACCCGGAAATTAGGAACAACGCTGCAAGGGAATAAATAATACTTTTTTTCGGAGTATTATTGTAAACAAAATAAGCAGCAATAAAGGGAATTACACCAAAAGCCAAGTTAATTGGAGCAATTGCTTCCTGCTCAACAAAGTGGAAAATGATCCTGGTGCTTATGCCGGCCAGAATAGCTAAAAGGCCCATGAATAAGAAACCTTTTTGAAACAAAGATGTTTTTTCTTTATTTACTTTCTCCTTGAAATGCAACCTTTCATACCAAGCACCTAGAACTTGAGAATCAGGGTTTTGGTCCCATGCTTGTGAGAATGCTTTTTTAAAAGCTTTCGGATCTTTTCTATACATCTTCTCCAACTCATGGGGGTTATCCATATTTTTAACAATCAAATTGTTAATGTTCATAGTTATACCTCCTCTAATTTTAAAAATAAGGTTGTTACCTTTTAACAAAAGCACCTCACTCATTTATTATGATTTTGATTTTAATACAAATTTTATCGTTTTACAATAAAAAATTATTATTTAAAGGATTTTTTTTATCGTTAAATTTTATATAAAAGAAAAACAAAAGAGCATGACAGTTTTATGTCATGCTCTTTTAACAAATTAATTCTCAAATACAAAATTAATCTTATTATCTTTCCACTCTAATTTCGCATCAAACGTTTTCTCGCCCTTTTTAAAGCCTTTAATTAAATCAGTCTTTTCACCTTTTAAGAGCTTTGTCATATTCTTTTGCGAAATTGTTTTACTTAATATCTTCTTTGAAATGGTGAAATCACATTGCGTTGTATTATAGTTAGAACAACCGTAAAACGTTGACTTATCAATTACATCGCCATCACATTTTTTACAGCTACCAACCTTTTTACCCGTTGTAAATTTCGATCCTTTTCGTTCAATCGATTCAACATGTAGTCCAGTGAAATCCCACTTCTCAGACATTTCCACTGCATCTTCAATAATTTTAGCTGATAGCTTTTTCGTCTGTTCCATAAATGTAGCTGGTGAAGCTGTACCTTCACCAATTTCCGCAAGACGTTGTTCCCATTTCGCAGTCATTTCTGGTGAAGCTAGTATTTTATCACCAATTGCGGTAATTAATACTTTTCCTTTATCAGTCGCATACACTTGGTTTTTCTTTACATCTATATACTTACGGTCTTTCAGCATCGTAATAATACCTGCGCGAGTCGCTTCCGTACCTAAACCTTCTGTTTTCTTTAATACTTTCTCCAGCTCTTCATTCTCTAAATACTTACCAGCTGTTTTCATTAACGTAATAAGTTGTCCTTCTGTATAGCGCTTCGGTGGCTGTGTTTTTCCTTCTTTCACTTTCACCTTTACAACTTTTCCTTCTTCGCCTTCAGCTACAATTGGAAGAATGGTTTCGTCATCTTTATCGTCTTGGAAAATAACTTTACGCCAACCTTCTTGAATTTGCTGTTTTCCTTTTGAAATGAATTCAGCACGTTCATCTACAAGCGTTACAATCGTTGTATAGTCAAAGATTGCAACTTCATAATGAGCTGCAATAAGCCTTCTTACGATCATATCGTATATTTTCTTTTCATCACCTGATAGTCTGCTTGGGTTTGTAACTTGCTCTGTCGGAATAATTGCGTAGTGATCTGTTACTTTCTTTTCATTTACATAACGCTTGTTATTCATAATGGATTCAACCGGAGCCGGTAATAAGCCTTTATATTCATCAAACTGACTTAACTTCTGTAAAATATCAGGGAACGTCGCTGCTTCTCCTTGTGTAACATAGTTAGAATCTGAACGTGGATAAGAAACAATCCCTTTTTGATAGAGTGCTTGCGTTATATCAAGCGTCTTTTTCGGTGAAAACTTAAAGGCTTTATTTGCCGTTGCTTGCAGTGATGATAAGTTAAATAAAAGTGGCGGCTGAAACTCTTTACGCTCCGTTTTCATTTCCTTCACAACAGCCGGTTTTCCTTGGCAAAATGCCGCAATTTTATTCGCCATATCAGGGTCTTTTAAGCGGGATTCATTATCCTTTTCCCATTTTCCGTCATATTTCTTTCCTTCTATATTAAAGGTTGCAAACACTTCCCAGAAAGGCTCTGACTTAAAGTTTTCAATTTCTTTCTCTCGCTTTACAATCAATGCTAACGTTGGTGTCTGGACACGACCAGCAGAAAATACATCATTCATTCCTTTTTTCTTTAGCAAAATACTAAAGACACGTGATGCATTCATACCAACAACCCAGTCAGCACAAGATCTTGTGTATGCTTCGTAATACGTATTAATTGTATCTGATTCATCAAGTAGATTTTTAAACCCTTGGTAAATAGCTTGCTTCGTTAAAGACGAAATCCATAGACGCTTCATCGGCTTTTGCACGTTACAAAGATTAATAATATTTCGTACGATCAGTTCCCCTTCACGCCCAGCATCGCCTGCGTGAATAATTTCTGTTACCTGTGGATTATGTAACAGCTGTTTCACAACGTTAAACTGTTTATACTTCGACTTTGTTACTTCAAATTGAAAACGCTCTGGAATCATCGGTAACGTATTAAGTGACCATTTTTTCCACTCTGCGTGATAATGCTCTGGATTACATAACTGCGTCAAATGACCAATTGCCCATGTACAGTACGCTCCATTTGGAAATAACTCATTCGCTTCTACCTCTAAATATCCATCTTTCCGGCGATATTTAAACTGTGAAACAAGAGCCAACCCTTGATCTGGTTTCTCGGCAATAATTAATTTCATTTTATAACTCCCTATCTGTATTCCAGTGTTACTTTCATTGTCTATATGTTTAGAAGCGATGATAAAACAACAATCTTATTTATCATTCGCGGTTTGTCTCGCAAATGGGAGACCTATAATATTATACGCTTATTCTTTATGGCTTCACAATAGAAACTCATAATATAACAATTTCTTTCACATGCTTATAATTAAAAAAGACGCCCTAAAAAATCAAGCGTTCCTTTGCTTACATCTATGAAATTGTGCAGATAATATGCAAATATTAATAAGCATAAGTACCCTCCATATAAACATATGATGAAATGAACGATAGGACAAGGAGGTATCATAATGTTTGCTTATACGTTAACTACCTTAACACTTTGCTGTACTTCGATTCTTATTACATCCTATATTTCTAAACGTAAGGGTACCCTAATGGAGTATATGGTATTTATTATGTCTTTTAGTATGAGTATCGGTTTAAGTATTGTTTTTTACTTAGGCATTCTCTTTAAGGAGGAATTACTATATTCTACTTTGCTTGCTATTTCAATTAGTGGTTTTATCGGCTTTTTAATCGGTCTACGTTTTCACCTATATACCGCTTTAGAAGGAATGTTCTCTGGATTAATGGCAAGTATGATGGGAGCAATGATTACAGAAATGTTAAACGCTCAACAAGCTCATAGTATATTGTTCATTAGCCTTTTACTTACTATAACGATTACTATGTCCTGTGTGATTCAATTATTATCGGAGAACTTTTCTACTTTTATCCAACAGCGTTTTTTGTCATTACTTTCAATTAGTGTAGTAATTATCGTTGCCGTATTCGCGACATTCCCAGATCATACTCCCTCACCTACATCCGGGCATGATCAACACATACATTAGTACTTGCAACAAAAATGAATAAGCAGCTATCCATAGGATAACTGCTTAATATTACTCTGGCTTATTAGGAATGTTTCGGTTTGGAACATAATCCGATTTGTAATCTGTATATTTTACTTCTGTTACCATCCCAGCTGAAGCATGGTGTAAATCATGACAGTGGAACATCCAATCGCCCGGATTATCTGCTACAAAGGCTACTTCATATTCTTCTCCCGGTTTTAAGTTCAATGTATCTTTCACAATTGGAGAACCTTCTATCGGTTTTCCATCTTTACTCAATAACTGGAAGAAGTGACCATGTAAATGCATTGGATGATCGTCCATTTTAGAACCATTTACTAATTTTACTTTTACTAAATCACCCTTTTTTACTTGAATTGGGTCAATATCTGGAAATACCTTTCCGTTAATTGTATATACCATTTCATTTCCATTCATTTGCGTATTTAAGTCCATATTATATGTGGCAGTATACTGCTGATTTAACGTGAAACTACCTAATTTTTTAGCACCATATTTCGTCATATCTAATTTCGGTAATTTTTCTTTTTCATCTGCTTTATCTTTCATCTCTTTGCTGCCATCATATTCAATAACAGCTTTCATTCCTTTTGCACCTTTATTTTCTGAATGGTCTTCAACATACCATTTCCCCGAATTGTTAGCAGTAAATTCAACATCATAACGTTCACCCGGTGCAATTGAAATTACTTTATCCCCTATAACTTTTGGATCGTTTATTGGTTGACCATCTGTCGCAATTACTTTTATATCATGACCGTGAACATGTATATCATGTGATAGATAACCAGCATTAACGAGTCGAAGACGAACTTTATCTCCCTTATTCAGTTTCAATGGCACTACTAAATCACCGCTTTTTCCATTGATTGTGAATAAATCATACATACTCATATCATGACCTTCCATCTTCATATTTCCATGGTCCATTCCTGCCATATTGCCAGAGTCTTTTTGATCACTGCCCATGTCCATACCAGAATGAGCCATGCCGTTCTTATCATCATTCTTTTCCTCATTTTCATTACCTTTAGATTTATTACCTATTTGCCCTTTTGTCATTTCTTTTAACTGCTTATTCATTTCTTCTTTATCTGTAACCCATTCATCCAACATTAATGTGTAATCTTTATCATATTTTTCCTTTGTATCTTCTACAATGAGCGCTCCATACAAACCTCTATCTAATTGATTTACAGAATCTTGATGCGAGTGATACCAGTACGTTCCTGGTACGTTCGCTTCAAATTCGTAAGTAAAACTTTTTCCTGGTTCAACTGCATCTTGTGTCACACCTGGAATTCCATCCATGTTATTTGGGACAGGATATCCATGCCAATGAATAGATACTGGTGCAGATAATTCATTTTTTAATGTCACTTTCACCTTTTCACCTTTTTTCACCCGAATTTCTGGACCAGGAGATGAGCCATTAAATGTCCAGACTGGAACAACAACACCGTTACTTAATTTTTGCTTTTCTTCTTTCGCTATTAAAGTAACTTCTGGTCCTTTTTCAACCTTCAATGGTGTTATAGCTGTTTCAGTCTGTAGTGTTTTTTTATCATTCATATTTTTATGATTATTTGTTGTATTTGTCGTCACAGAACAGGCAGCAATTAAAAATATTGCAGAGACTGTAATGACTGCTAATACAAATCGCTTCATGGAAAATCCCCCCTTTTTCTTTTTCAAAATCATTATAGAAGTTGATTTTCAAGAAAATAAGGAGATGTAATTAGATCTTACGTAAGCTAATTGGAAGATTACTAAAAGCGGAGACATTACAAGAGGCGAATATTTTAGAAATACAAAATATTTTCCTTGTAGCGACTATATTAGCCGTTCTCGTATTTGTTTTGACGTTATTTCTTAAGAAACAATAACACTGCTATTATTAAATAAGAAAAATGTAGCTAAAATGCTCTTCACAAAAGAACTTACATTTTTGTATAATAAGAACTAATGTTCCTTACAAGAAGACAATAGACTCAAATTACACAAATATATCAAATAGAAGAGGATTGATATACGATGAAAATTGATAGACCAAAAATTTCACCAGAGTTATCTTCAAAGAATTTTCAAGATATTTTTTATGAAGAAGATCCAACATTGGAAGTGTGTGAAATTATAGACTCCACTTTCGAAAATGAATGTGTAGATAGAGTGCGATTGTATGATGCAGTGATAAAGAATTGTAAATTCACTAATACAGACTTTAGCAATATTGATATTACAGATGTTTGTTTTGAAAACTGTGATTTATCAAATGTTAATTTAAGCAATTCTTCTGTTCACAGAGTCGAATTTAAAAATAGTAAATTAATCGGAGTAAATTTCACAGAATCTAGCTTAGGAAATGTTAAATTTGAGAATTCAATTTTGAATTTAGCAGCATTTGGAAATTCTAAACTAGAAAAAATTATATTTAATGAAACTTCATTAAATAATGCAGATTTTTTTGACTGTAAACTTAAAAAAGTTGAATTCCAATTATGTAGTCTTGATGAAGCTAATTTTGATCAGACATCACTGAAGGGGATAGATATTAGTTCTTCTACCTTTGATACACTTACAGTTTCAGTGAACGATTTAAGAGGATGTAAAGTATCAACATATCAAGCTGTTCAGTTTGCTACTTTATTAGGATTAATAATTAAAGATTAGTATTTCGAAGAAAAGAACCCTATCCCGAATCATGGATTTTTTAATTGTCCACGATTCGAGATAAAGTTCAAATAAATTAGTGATGACTCTTTTATTATTTAACTACAGCTTGGTTTCCTTTTACATGTTCATTATTTACACTCATAAATTCTTCAATTTCTTCAACTTCTCTAATGATATCTTTTGACAAGTTTTCATACCCGTCTTTCGTTACAAGAATGTCATCTTCAATACGAATTCCAATTGATTCTCCTTCAATATAAAGACCAGGTTCAATTGTTATAACCATACCTTCTTCTAACATTCTATCTTTATATGTTCCTACATCATGTGTATCTAAACCAAGGAAATGGCTGACACCATGATAATAGTATTTTGATAACTCTTCATCTTCTTGAATTAAACCAATTGCTTTACACTCTTCTGCCAGTACCTTTTTTGTATGCTCATTTAATGCAGCGAACTTTAATCCTGGCTTAATAAGCGCTGTTGTTTCTTTTAATGCTTTTAATACAATATTATAAATTTGTTTTTGACGACTAGAGAATGTTCCATTTGCCGGGAATGTATAACTAATATCAGCGTTATAGTAGTCTTTTTGAGCACCTAAATCTAGTAATACTAAGTCACCATTTTGAATTTGTGCATCATTATCTTCATAATGAAGAACTGTAGCATTTTTCCCACTCGCCAAAATTGTATTGAACGCATGGTGCTTAATGCCAGATGATTTCAGTGTAAAATCAAATTGAGCTTCTAATTCATACTCCATCATGCCTGCTTTTGCATTTTTTAACACATTGTAAATACCATCTTTCGTTACAGCAATCGCTTCTTTAATAATTTCAATTTCTTCCTCTGTTTTAAACACTCGTAATTCACAAATGTTCGGATATACATTACCAATTGTTACGTGTGGGTATTTTTCTCTTACATGTTTAGCAAATGCTAATGTTTTTGTCTCCGTACCATTCCAATCACGACGTTCTATATCTAAATATAGATGCTTCGCATTTTCTGTAAAAAGTATATTTGACATTGTCTTTTCAAAGCTATCTAAATATACAACTTTCTTTATACCTGAAATTCCCTCTGCTTCTTCGCTAGAAACTGTCTTCCCAACCCATTTTTCCATTACTGGATCTGATTTTTCAATGAAAAGTGTCTCTTCTACACTATTCCCAAACTTTTTCAGCATAAAAATAACATTTGGTTCATCGATTCCCGTTAAGTAGTAAAAATTACGATTCGGTACAAATTTATAATGTGCATCAGCTGACATATGCGGTGCTTGTCCCGCAAATAAAACCGTAATAGATCCCTCTGGTAATGTGTTTGCTAATCGTTCTCTATTTTGAGAAAAAAATGTTGATTTCATAATAATCCCCCTAGTGTTCTATGTATGCTTGTGAAACTAATCATCAATACAATTCATTCTATTATTGTTATAATTTTTCGTCAATTTTTAACTAAATTTTAGATATTATTGACACAAACAACTAAATAAGTTACAATAACTATAAATTAGTAAGTTACTAATTTAATTTAAAACAAGAGGTGAACAAAATGCAAAACATTTTATTCCGTATTAATGAATTATCAAAAAAAGAAAGAACATCTGGATTAACAGTTGATGAAAAACAAGAACAACAAATGTTGCGTCAAAACTATACACAAACATTTCGTGGAAGCTTAGATTCCATTTTATTAAACACAAAAATTGTTGATCAAAATGGTCTTAACGTTACACCAGCCGCATTACAAGATGCTCAAATACGTTTAAAATTAAGCAAATGAGTTCCACGCTAAAGAATTTTAATAAAACATAAACAGAGCTGGATTTCCTATATAGAAATTCCAGCTCTGTTTATTGTCTTTTCTAATTTAGTAAACGAGCGATACATCGCAATTCTCCACGACACAATCATCGCAAATGCAAGTAAGAAAAACATTCCGCTTAACTCTGCCAAATCAATCGATTGGCTTAAATATGACTTTAATGCCACGCGTACAGCTAATAAGCCTACTAAAATAAATATGAATGCTTTTGACGGTTTCATAAATATATGTTCGCCTTTTATTTCGAACTTAGTTGTTTTAATAAGAAAAATAGAGAAAATAAGCCCTATACTAATTGCCTCGACTATTTCTAACGATGTTAATCGAAACTCTGGTAAAAAGTACATCATTGCGCCTGTACTCATAAAAATTGGCGGCAATATAATTTTCTTTTTCGTTACCGGCTTTTTCGCTGCTTTAAAACGTAGAAACATTACCCCAACAGCCATACAAACTGCTACGACACTTGATAAAAGTGCTATCATACTTTCCACTCCTATCTATTTAAATGACTTTTTTAACAAAATCATAAACCAATAAGTAACTACATGCCACATTATAGAATTTCTTCATTATATTCCTCCTGCTGTAAACTTTCCATATTCGCTGCAATCATTTTACGCAAAGTTTATGAACGGAATATGAACAAAAAAGCCATTCTGCAATTAATAATTGCAAAATGGCTTTTTAACTTATTTTAAATCGTCAATTGTGAAAGCACCTGGAAGTAATTGCTCAACAGTCACTTCTTTTTCATCACCTTTTACATTCGTTAGTAATACAGGCATTTTCGGATCACAGAATTCAGCAATTACTTGTCTACACGCACCACATGGTGAAATAGGTCCATCAGTTTCTCCTGTAATAACTAAATAACTAAAATCGCGCTCCCCTTCTGATACCGCTTTAAATATTGCTGTTCTTTCTGCACAGTTACATAAACCATAAGAAGCATTTTCTATATTACAACCAGTATAGATTTTCCCTTCTTTCGTAACTAACGCTGCGCCAACAGGAAATTTAGAATACGGAATATACGCTTTCGATAACATCTTGTTTGCTTCTTCAATATATTTTTTCTTATCCATATTATTTCCCCCTCAAAGTAAATGAAATGATGATTAGTCAGTAATAACTGTATGAACTAATTTAGGAGCCACTGCTGTTTCAGCGATAGAGATGTTCTCATAAATTTTTGCTTTTACATCTTCTACATTTTCACGGTTTGCGTAGATTGTTACGAAAGGCTCGCCTTCTTTTACTGCATCGCCAACTTTTTTACGTAACATTAATCCTACTGCTAAATCGATTTCATCTTCCTTCGTTGCACGACCTGCACCAAGTAACATAGCTGCAATGCCAATCTCATCTGCAACAATGTTAGAAATAACACCTGAAGTTTTTGCAGGTACATCAATTACATACTTCGCTTGTGGCATTTTTTCTGGATTGTCTACAATTGAGCTATCTCCGCCTTGATTGCTTAAGAACTCTTTAAACTTCTCAGTTGCTTTTCCGTTCTTCATCACTTCAATTAGCATTTCACGAGCTTCTTCTAACGTATTTGCTTTTTTCGCAAGTACGACCATTTGACTTCCTAATACGAGTACTAATTCTGTTAAATCTTCTGGACCTTCACCTTTTAACGTATCAATCGCTTCTTTCACTTCTAGAGCATTACCAATCGCAAATCCAAGAGGTTGTGACATATCTGAAATAACTGCCATTGTTTGACGTCCTACGTTATTTCCGATACGTACCATTGCATGTGCTAATTCTTTTGCATCTTCTTCTGTTTTCATAAATGCACCAGCACCTGTTTTTACATCAAGTACGATTGCGTCAGCACCAGCTGCAATTTTTTTACTCATAATTGAACTTGCGATTAAAGGAATTGAGTTAACAGTTCCTGTTACGTCGCGTAATGCATAAATCTTTTTATCTGCAGGTGTTAAGTTTCCTGTTTGTCCAATAACAGCTACTTTGTCACGGTTTACAATATCAATGAATTGTTCTTTCGTAATTTCAACGTGGAATCCTTCTACCGCTTCTAATTTATCAATTGTTCCGCCTGTATGTCCTAAACCACGACCAGACATTTTTGCTACTGGTACATCTAAAGCAGCTACTAACGGTCCTAATACTAATGTTGTTGTATCACCAACACCGCCAGTTGAATGTTTGTCTACTTTAATTCCTTCAATTGCTGATAAGTCGATCGTTTCTCCAGACTCAACCATCGCCATCGTTAAATCTGCACGTTCGCGATCTGTCATATCTTTAAAGAAGATTGCCATTGCAAGCGCACTCACTTGATAATCAGGAATACTTCCGTCTGTATATCCATTAATAAAGAATTTGATTTCTTCAGTCGTTAATTCTTTGCCGTCACGTTTTTTTGCAATAATATCTACCATTCTCATTACAATCACCATTCCTTTTTATATTATATAAATCTATTAAAATAATAAGCCAACGATTGTTGCTGATAAGAAACTTACTAATGTTGCACCGAATAGTAATTTCAAACCAAATCTTGCGACTACATTCCCTTGCTTTTCATTTAAGCTCTTAACTGCCCCTGCAATAATCCCAATTGAAGAGAAGTTTGCAAATGAAACTAAGAATACAGAGATAATCGCTGTCGTTCTATCTGAGAAATTAAAGTTTCCTTGTGCTAAATCTGTCATAGCGACAAATTCATTTGATACTAATTTTGTTGCCATAATATTTCCGGCATTAACTGCTTCATGCCAAGGTACACCCATAATAAATGCAAATGGTGCAAATGCATAACCAAGAATTTCTTGGAATGAAATACCGATTACACCTTTAAATACTGCATTAATGAATGCGATAAGAGCAACGAAACCGACTAACATAGCTGCTACTGTAATCGCAACTTTAAATCCATCAATAATGTATTCCCCTAATACTTCAAAGAAGGTCTTCTTCTCTTCTTCTTGTACTTCTAACATATCTTCTTCCTCAGTAACTTCATATGGGTTAATGATAGAAGCAATGATGAAACCACCGAATAAGTTAAGCACTAAAGCGGTTACAACATATTGTGGTTTTAATAACACCATATATGATCCAACGATAGACATAGAAACTGTAGACATTGCTGATGCACATAATGTATACATTCTTTTCTCTGGCAATAACCCTAGTTGTTTCTTAACTGAAATAAATACTTCAGATTGTCCTAAAATCGCAGATGCAACAGCGTTATATGATTCTAGTTTCCCCATTCCATTTACTTTACTTAATGCTAGACCGATAGATTTCACAATAATAGGTAATACTTTAATATGTTGCAAAATACCTATTAAGGCTGATATAAATACGATTGGCATTAATACACTTAAAAAGAACGAAAATTCTTTTTGATTTACTAATCCACCAAATACGAAATTCACACCGTCAGCGGCATATTTTAATAGCTCTCCAAAACCATCTGCTATTCCGCTAATTAATATATTCCCTACACTTGTATTTAATAATAGAAACCCCAAAATGAATTGTAATATAACCATCGTTATGATTGGACGATATTTGACTTTCTTTCTATCATTACTAGCAAGCCAAGCGATACCTAAAATCAATACGAGGCCAAAAACACCGATTAAGTATTTCATAAGCCGTTTCCTCCCATTCGTATCCGCTTACATTTTTTCAATTATTAAAGCAATAGATATACTTTAAACGTATATCTATTGCTTTAAGCTTTTATCGATTAGTAGTTATCTGTAGCACCTTTTGCATCATTTAATACGATTGCAACACTAGCACTTGCTCCAACGCGAGAAGCTCCAGCAGCTACCATTTTGTCTGCATCTTCACGTGTACGAACACCGCCAGATGCTTTTACACCAACGTTTGGTCCTACTGTTTTACGCATTAATGCGATATCTTCAGCAGTTGCTCCGCCAGTTGAGAATCCAGTTGAAGTTTTTACGAAATCAGCACCAGCTTTTACTGATAATTCACAAGCACGTACTTTCTCTTCATCTGTTAATAGGCAAGTTTCAATGATTACTTTTACAAGAGCTTTTCCTTTTGCTGCTTGTACTACTTCATAAATGTCTTTTTCAACAAGTTCGTTGTCGCCATCTTTCAAAGCGCCTACGTTGATTACCATATCAACTTCAGTTGCACCTTTTGCGATAGCATCTTTTGTTTCAAATGCTTTTGTTTCAGTAGTGCTTGCTCCTAATGGGAAACCGATTACAGTACAAACGTCTACATCATGTCCAGCTAGTTCATCAGCCGCTAATTTTACCCATGTTGGGTTAATACAAACAGAAGCGAATTTATATTTCTTTGCTTCTTCGATTACTTTCATAACATCTTCTTTAGTAGTATTAGCTTTTAAAATTGTATGGTCAATTAACTTTGCAATGTTCATTATCTTCACTCCTCATATCTTTTAACAACTTCATTCTAACTCTTAGTTGAACAAATGTAAATACGCTTTTGAAATTTTGTTCATTCTTTTTTAAAAAGCATTTTCTTGTAGTAAATAAAGCGCATTCTAACAAAGAACAGTTCATATATAATCAAATTTTCTATGTTAACAATGGTAGTATGTATCTCCATATCCATAATTATTTTTAAAAAGGCAAATTGTGTTCAAAAAAGACTCCTATCATTCATACATAACAAAATAAAAGGAGTTCTCAATATGTTAATTTTGAGAACTCCTTTTATTTCTAACCTTTTTGATAATGTAACAGTTCTTTTGCTGTATGCTGATCGATAATTAATACATTTGCATACCCGCCACGTAACGCACCATCAATTGCTTTTATTTTTCTATTACCACCTGCAACTAAAATAGAGCGTTTCTTTAATTTCAGTTCCTCTAACTCAATTCCAATGGTACGCTTATTGATTTCTTCACTACTAATATTTCCGTCACCATCAAAGAAACGTGAACAAATGTCACCGACCGATTGTTTTTTGAGTAAATTTGTTTCATCCTTATCGAAATAACCTAATCGGAATAATAGCGCTTCGTCTCGCACTGTTCCTACAGTGAAAATTGCAATATTCGCTTGTTTTCCCATTTCGATAATGTGATGAATATGTCGATCCTGCTCCACTAATTCTTTTGTCACTGCATTATCAAATATAACCGGAAGAGGTAGATTTCTTGGCGTCGTTTGAAAAGCATCTGCAAATAAAGCTATCGTCTCATTCGCATATGTATTTACACTTGAATGACTAATACCACCTTTTAGCTGGACAACCTCTACCCCTTTTACATGTTGCGGTACGATTTTTCTAGCGATTTCATACATAGTCATGCCCCAGCTTACACCAACAATATCACCGTTTTTAACCGTCTTTTCCATATACTCAGCAGCATATTTACTTATATACTCTGTAATCGTTGCATATTCCGGCACTGGAGAAAATACCACATGTGCCTCTAACAAGTTGTACTTTTCTTTCAGTAAATTCCCGACGTTATCTAAATCAGCAAATGGATCAGCGATGCTAATTTGAACAAACCCTTTTTCTTTCGCGTACTTTAACAATCTAGAAATCGTCGGTCTTGAAATATTTAATTTATTAGCAATTTCTTGCTGACTATAATCTGATTGATAATATAATCTTGCAACTTCAACGCTTAATTGTTGTTTATCTTTTTCCATAGTAACTCATTACAAATCCCTTCCTGTATTTCCCTTTCGTTACAAGCATTATACAGCTTTATGCAAAAAAATTCGACTACCGAATTTTATCTAACTGAACTTCTATTCCACTTATTATATACAATGAAACCTTATTGTGTAGATTTACAAACCCAATATAGAAACACTTAAAACATATAAATCGGTTTATATGTAATTCTTTATTGCTTTTCCTGTAGTAACGATAACAAAGCCGTTCAATAAGAAACATGAAACATCGTCTAAAAGCTATTCAAATACCCCTCATAAACAAAAGATACTGTTCATAAGGGGTATGTATTCAATTTAAGTTTATAAAAATCGGATGGAAACACTGCAAGTTCTCACTTATTTAGAATAAGAGAAAAGATGATGTTTTATTTGTTCAATAAAATAATGATGGTGTATATTATCGTTAGATACGCGACTTGCCATAATAGCTCCCTCCATTGAAGATGCAAGAAAAGAAGCGAGCGATATAATATCTATATCTTCTTTAAGTTCTTGTTTCTCTATTCCTTCTTTTATGAGAGAAGCCATTAACATTACTGTATCATCATAACCTTTTGCTGCTGCTTTTTGTAATTCTGGAAATACTCCAGTACTTTCAATTGCGCTATTAAGTAATGGACAGCCTCCAGCAATAGGAGGATTATTAGCTGCATCTTGATATACAAGGAAAATTGCAAGGATTTTATCGATTGCTGTCTTTTTATTTTCCATTGCTTTATGAAAATGACTCCACATAATCTCACCACTTTTGTCATAGGCAGCAAGGACAATTTCTTCTTTACTTTTGAATCTACGATAAATAGATCCTTTAGGTAGTTCAGTAGCTGTCATTATATCCTGTATGGATGTGCGAGTTATCCCATTAGTATTAAATAAATATAAAGATGTTTCAATAATTTTTTCTTTAATCTTATCAACTTTAGTCATACTTTGTAATCCTCCTAATAAAAACGAGCTTAATATTCCAGGTGATATTTACCATCTATTTTCTTGAATTTTTTTGTAAGTATAAATAAGTTTGGAACAAAAATATATTATCCATCCCTATATTATGTGAACCTCAAACAATACAGTTTGAAAAGAGGTAATCAAATTGTATTATCTATATCATTCAAATAAATTTTCTGTCAAAATTAACATGTCCAATTATTTAATTCAGTCCTGTTATACAACTAATTTCACCTACAATTGTAGAAGGTGTAAAAATATATAGTTAATTTTAACGTATAGACTATGATTATTATATATAATTTTTATTAATATGTTTAGCTAAAGTGTTTGAACTACTCCCACTTTCACTTCGTATATTAGGATATCTCCCGCAGTCCTTGCAGTTAAAAGCCTTATCACTTCATTCTATAAAAAGCTAATTGTCAAAAATTAATGAGTACTGAAATTTGCTTGTAAATAAGCAACTGAGATATAAATATATTTGTTATTTACCATTTTTATTTTATTAATAATTTATAAAAGGGGTTTAAAAAACTAGAAACTTATAGTATCATTAGTTTCCGAACCGAACGGTCCGGTTCGGTATTAAATAAATATATTTTAGAAGGAGAACCTAATGCAGCAAGAAAAATCAAAGATTCTAAGTAACTTAATTATGGAGGTAATAAAGTGAACTTTATAAAAATGAATAAAAAAGAAATTATTATGCTAATAGTTTATACAATGTTTGCACTACTCCAAATTGGCTTGTTCATATTATTTGGCCTATCACTTTTAACTAACAGTAATTTAGTTGAATCAGAATTTGCTCTTAGTGCCATCGGTTTGACTGTACCTGCTATTGTAGGAATAATTTTCTTTAGGAAAGAAATTATTGAAAGTTTTACTTATTTTAAAGAGAAAACAATTTTGAAAATAGTAAGCATTCCTATGGTGGTTTTACTTATGGTAATTGTGGAAAATTCTATTATGCATTTTCTAAACATAGGTCAGCCAGAGAACCAAGAACAGGTCCTTACAAGGGGCGCAGAGGTGCCTATTATATTCACATTACTTCTATTTGGGATTATAGGGCCAATAATTGAAGAAATCATATTTCGTCATATATTAGTGAATCGTTTTTCGGAATATGTTGGTACTGCTATTGCATCCATCGTTTCGATTATAATTTTTGCAGGTCTTCATTCAAATCAACTTTCGGATCTTGCTATATATTTACCTGGTACGGTGATGCTTACTGCGGCTTATCTTATTTCTAATAGATCCCTTGCATATGTTATAGCGATACATATGTTAAACAATTTTATTCCTTTTATTTAATTGCATATGTCATAACAAGACATATGTAATTGAAGGTTTTGATGCAAAAATACTCTATGTTTCTATCGAGTATTTTTGGTACCAGAACCACTTTTTCTAAAGCATAAGAAATCTTATCAAAACTACAACTTATTAGGAGAGTATCGGTTATGATTGTAACAACAACGTCTGGAATTCAAGGTAAAGAAATTATTGAGTATATTGATATTGTAAATGGTGAAGCTATTATGGGTGCAAACATTGTCCGCGATTTATTCGCTTCAGTTCGTGATGTTGTCGGTGGCCGTGCTGGTGCTTATGAAAGTAAGCTAAAAGACGCTCGTGATATTGCAATGGACGAAATGAAAGAACTTGCAAAACAAAAAGGTGCGAACGCTATCGTTGGTATTGACGTAGATTACGAAGTTGTACGTGATGGAATGTTAATGGTTGCTGTCAGTGGTACAGCTGTACGTATATAAGTAAATAAAAAAACGGTTCCTCCCTTGGAATTTATACTTTGAGGAGGGGCCTGGTTCTGTTGCAGATTTTAAAGAATAAAAAGAGATGTTGATAAAGCATTATACGTCGAAAAAACACAGTTTGAGTGTAAACTGTGTTTTTTTATATAGAAGCCTCATCCCATCACTATCAAGCTAAAATTTTGTGTTAACTTGTAAAAAATGTACATTTTTTACTTTGGGGTAATTTTGAATCCTTAAGCTTATGGGCATGTGCTGGTACCCTCTAATACTGTACAAATTTTTTATAAATGGTTGTAAGGTTCTACGTTTTTGACCATTCTGTACAACGATAACTTTGGTTTATTGATTTCACCTGTAATCTGGTAGCCTATCCTCTGATACAATTTAATGGCAAGTTGGTTCTCTTTCTTTACCGTCAGAGAGCATTTGGCAAAGCCTTGCAGCGAAGCTTGTTCCTCAGCAAACTCAATTAATCTGGTACCTATCCCTAGTCCTCGACTTTCGGGCAGTAAGGCAATTGTTCCGATGTGAAACTCGTCATCTTCTCCCTCCTTCAAGGTAAACATGGAATAAAGCATTTTGATATTCAGAATGTTATAAACAACAAAACCCAGCTTCCGGAACGAAAGCAGCTGTTTAAAAGTGGGCCAGGCAAGACGATTTAAAACGGGTATGGGATAGCAAGTAATCATCCCTAAAGTTTTCCCGTCCATTTGAGCTTCATAGGCGTATTGATGACTAAAACGGTTGTTCTCCTGCCGCCATAGCTTACAAAATGTCCAATCGACTGTGTTCTTCTCCTCAGATCCTGCAAGTGGAAACGCCATGTATTCCAATGCCATTACATTTAGCTGGGCGCCGACCATGGATTGATGAACAGCCTTTACAATAGAGATTTTATTCATTATCCTATTGCTCCTTTTCACTTTCTATATTATTAATATTAATTATCATGGATTTGAATCAGTTCACTTCCCTCTCAATTCATCCTTAGCTTTGAAACCATAATAAAATGTATTTAAAACAAGCTCTGCAGCAGATTTTTTAGCCACATTTCCTTCATGTACCTGTTCCCAGGTATGGAAAAGCAGAGCATAAAGCGTATTCAAAATCCATTCACTGCTAACTGTTTGCTGAAAGTAACCTCTTTGTTGTAGCAATTCAATAACGCGTCTTAAGGGTTCCCTCAGCTTCTCTTCTGCTTCACCTAATTCTTTGTTGTTAAATACAGATGCATCATGACCTAGAAAATAGATTTTGTCACCTAAAGGGATTAACGCTTCAATGAGTTCCGGGATATAGTTTTCGCTTCTTTCCTCATCCAGTGGAATCTGGTTTACAGTATCACTTACCAGTTGTATAGCCCGATGGCCCAAGAACAGCATCAATTTCTCCCTGCTTTCGACGTAGCGATGGAGTGTAGCAATTCCAATTCCCGCATATTCCGCAATTTCATTCATCGAAGCAGTAGGATTTTCAACAAGCAATATAGTAGCTGAATCAAGAATTGCATTAAATCTCGCTTCCTTCAACGCTGACAAGTCTTTCTTCATCGTCAATCTCTCCCTTTTTCTGTATAAAGTCGTCATTTTTGATAGATAAATATATCATTTGATATTATAATAAACAATCTCAAATAAAGTGTCCAGCTGCTGAATGTAGCTTTTCAAAAAGAATTATATTCCTGAAACTGATAGTACTTTGAATGTTTCATTTTTAGCATTTCATTATTTAGATAACGATGAAGAAATTAAATTCTTTAATGTAATAAATACAAGAGCCAAAGGAAATGGTACGAGTTACTTTCTGCATAAAGTTATCGGTTTATTTTAAAATTCACTTCTGGGTATTTGGTTATCAGCCTTTTAAGGGTTGAGCCGTCATCCTTCTGTTTTACATACTGGTCAAAAAATGCCAGGCTGAATTCGTTAATAATACGATGAACTTCCTTTGGATTTTCACCTGGGCTCTGCAACAGAGGTGAGAACAAATGTAAATCGGTAAAGCTTGTATGATCCGTATGAGGAATGACTATTGACATACCACCGCCAGCTAACCCGCGTCCGTATCGCTCCCTCACTTCAAAGGGATCTGCTTCATCAGGCTCTTCTGCATTCATGAGCAGAAATGGTTTTCCAATGCCACTTTCAGGCAAGATTTCACCATACAATGTACCATCCATATTGATAGCTGCTTTGACACGAGAATCTTTTGCAAGTATTTGTGCTGCGGTAGCTCCACCGTAAGAGTGGCCAAACATTCCAATTCGCGAGGTATCCAGTCTTCCTGTAAAGAAACCGGTCTCATCGTTTTCGTTAAGTTTCTCTATCTGATTAAGGACAAAGCTGACATCTTCCTCCCATAATTTTATGTGACTATCTCCTTCATCAGTTAAATTGATGGGCTGTACGTAAGCAGTTCGACCACCTGGAAAGACGGTAGCTGCAGCATCAAAGGTATGATCGATACTTAGAACAATATATCCTTGACTAGCCAACTCCTCAACTTGAAACGTGTTTTGATTACGAAAACCATTAAAACCATGAGAGAAGAGTAATATGGGATAGTGATTCTCTGAGTCTGAGAGTTGTAAATCCATAAACGAATGAGACTTTACCAATTCCATGTGGCTGAATGCAAATGCAGGAATAGACAATGTTTTTTCCAATCCCTTGGAGAGCTCATTTATGTTACGAATATAAGGTTCTGGATCCCCCTTGCTTTTTTCAGCTGCAGGATACCAAATTTGCACCATCAGTTCGCGCCGATCGTTTGGGTTTTTTGAATATGGTTCATTTCTCTGATGATCAACCCAATGATATAGCTTCGTACCGACCCTATGTGGACCAGTTGGTTCTTCAAATGAAAATACTGGCATAAGTAAGGGTAGCGCAACTGCTACAGACAAATAGATACATAGTAACGAAGTCTTAACTATGAATATACCCGAACTTCTAAAGCCCTTTTTCCGCCCAGCTAATAAATAGCATAAAATTAAGATAACTGGGGATACATATGCCGGAATCATCTGCCACCTAAAACCTTCTGCCAATAACTGAACTGTAACCATTACAACGGCAATCAAAGTAGCTAATTTAGACCACTTTTTCGTTTCTCTGCCTATTAACAGTATCCAACTCAATAGACTAAAATTCACTACTATCAAAACAACTTCCCAGAAATTCATTGGCCTATCTCCTTTGCATGCATTTTACTTCTAATTAAAGAGGTAGTTTTCAGCCTAAGCAAAAGCAGATGAAACACCTATATAGTTGCACCAATTATGCTTAGTAACCGTTTCATCCACTCTACTCCTTTATTCAAATTAAAAACTTAAAATGCCCAGCTACCTTTACGAAAAATTGGTTCTACAGTTCCATCTGGTAGAATACCGTCAATGTCCATCTCACTGCTGCCAATCATAAAGTCCTCATGTGTTACTGAAATATTTGCCCCTAACGTTTCAAGCTGATCGTTTTCTAAATCTCTTCCACCCTCTAAGCAAGTTGGATAAGCTTTACCAATCGCTAAATGGTTCGATGCATTTTCATCAAACAATGTATTAAAATATAAAATTCCCGATGCTGAAATTGGTGATTCATGTGGTACAAGTGCTACTTCACCTAAATAGCAAGAGCCTTCATCCACATTAATAAGCTCTTGTAATAAATCATGTCCTACCTGTGCTTCAGCTTTAACAATTTTTCCTTCTTCAAATGTCAGTTTAAAGCCATCGATAATATTCCCTTGATAAACTAATGGTTTTGTATTGCTTACATAGCCATTTACACCTTGTTTCATCGGTAACGTATAAACCTCTTCTGTCGGCATATTAGCCATAAAGATAGTATCATCAGGAGTTTTACCACCTCCAGTAACCCATTTATGCTGTGGTGCTAATGCAATTGTTAAATCAGTACCTGGCGCTGTATAGTGAAGCTTCATATATTTTTTATCGTTCAGTAGGATCGCACGAGATTCTAAATTTGTTACATGTTCACGCCATTTTTCAATAGCACTGCCGTCACCAATACGAACAGCTTTAAAAATAGCCTCCCATAATGCTGGTACTTGATCCTCAGTTGCTAAACCTGGGAACACCTTCGATGCCCACTTTGGTGAAGGAACTGCTACCATCGACCAAGCTATTGAATCCTTCATTACGGCGTTGCGATTGTTTCTCAGAGCAGCTCCTGCTACCTTTTGATAGGTAGCTAGACGATCAGATGAAATACCTGTAAATTTATCAGGATCTGTAGCATCTATCATTAATAGTGCTCCTTTACATTCGATCAGCTCATCATTCATTTTGACTATCCACTCTGGGAAGCGATTAAATTCTTCATCTGAGGCATAATCAAAGTAAGCACGTTCCATTTCTTCATCCGAAAAATTAACATGAACACGCCCTGCCCCAGCCTTATAAGCCTCTTTCACAACTATACGGGCGAAATCCAATGCATCCACTGATGTATTGACTAATAAGTATTGCCCTGGTTGAATATTGACACCGATTTTCACCGTAAGTTCTGCATATGCTTGTAATTTTTCTTCAAAAGTCATATTATTTACCTCGCTTTTATTAAATTGGTTTTGAATTCCCCTCACTAACTTACTTTCATACCATACTTTCTGAACAGGTTTTCTCAGAATTTCCATTTTCTATTTTTTACATTTTTTTATCAGGACATGATAACAACTAATGGATTTTTTCTACTACTCATATATTTAATTTCTAAACTTTGATTCAATTAATATTGATTTGTTTTTCAAAAAATCTAATCGAAGGGTATCAAACACTACATAAAGTTATAGAGTTCTTTATTGTGAAAACTCACTCAGTTCTTCCCAATCTTTTCAATGCTGCTGTACCTAAAGACTTACCATCAATGGGGCGTTTAACATTCTCAATCACTCCTTTATCTTTACAAAAGCATTTTTGATAGATAAACATATCATTTGACATAAGATTAAATCATTTTAAATGAATTATCAAGCTATAAAATTTAATTTTAAAAAAATTCGGTAAAAAACCATATAAAAATAGATTCTATCAAAGGGAGCGATAACGAGAAGATTTTTATACACACATGGATAAAACACATGACAAACTTATATATAATTGCAAGTTCAACTCTCACAAAAAACAGGATAAAAAAATAAACAGCAGAACTAGTCCACTGTTTACTTCGCCACGCCTTCATGTAATTTTTCTGTATAATCCTTTACATCTTTCCAGCTATCTTTCGCTGTATGTAAATCTTCTTTTATAAACGTAAACTCTTCCGGACTAATTCCTTTTACGTTTTGTAGTAAATTATTATATTTTGCACCTACTGTATACCATTGATTTGATATGTTTTGTAGTGCTGTAATTGCTGCATCAATTGTTTCTGTCATGTTTGTTGTTTTATTTTTTACATCAGTCAAAATTAAGACTTCTGCTTGCGCTCCTGAAATTCTATCTTTTAAATTAGCGATTTCTCTTTCTGCATTTGCGATATCTTTTTTCGCAACCGCGATCATTGGCCCGCCAGCAAGACATGTTATTAGCGCTACGCAAAGTACGCCACCAGCAATGACCATATCATTACTCTTTTTAATTGAATCGTTATATGTATTTATTTGTTGCTCTAAAGCTGGAATACCAGCATTCGTACTTGCCAATATCGCTGTTAACTGATTTGTATCCTCTTTGAAACTATTTGTATCTTTCGCCATTCTATCGCGAAAAGCTTTCAAATTCCCTAATAATCCATCTACCTCATTTTGATTCTTTACAATATCCGCATACAACTTTTCTAAATCCGCTTTTAATTTTCCGCTATCCTTTTGATCAATCGCTATTAACATGTCATTATAATACGATTGAAAAGTATTATTGTAATTAATAATATTTTGATCCGTTTTCATAATTTGAGGCTTCATATTATTTAACCAATATGCTGCATTAACTTTGGCATCTCTTTGATGCTGAATCATATTCCCTTTAAATTCACTATTAATCGAACTTATTTTACTTAAATCCGTCTCTTGTTGATTTTGAATTAATTTTGCATATGAATCCATTGCAAATATACTTGATGTTGTTTGTGCCATTACTTCTTGGAATCCAGCTGGTCCAAGAGAATAGTTTTTCACATTTTCTTGTAGCACCTTTACATTTTGTTCTGCTGCAAAAGGATGTAAAGGAAATGCGTTACTCGTTGCCACCCCAGCAATCATTACCGCTAAAAGACATTTTTTATAAAATCGTTTCTGCATATTTTTCACCTATTCTCTTTATAAGGATATCAAAAGCTCCTGCTCACAACTGAACAGGAGCTTCAAATCATTCATCAACACTTAACGCTCTAACGATTCGTATTCGATTATGCTTTTTTCGTATCTACTACTTTAATATCTTCAGCATAAATCTTTTCTGCATAGTCTTTAATGTTTTTCCAGCTATCTTTCGCAATGTTTAAATCTTCTTTAATGAAAACTAGGTCGTTTGGACTAATAGAATCTACATTTTGAAGTAAAGAATTGTATTTTGATCCCATTGTGTACCATTGGTTTGAAATATTTTGTAACGCTGTAATTGCAGTATCAATTGTATTTGTTAAATACTCTGTTTGTGTTTTAATGTTCGTTAATCCTGCTACTTCTAATTGCGCAGTTGTAACTTGTCCTGTTATCTTTTGAATTTCTGCTTGTGCATTATCAAGCTCTTTCTTCGCTAATACGATTCCAGCTGTACCACCGCCTACAGCTGCTGCACCACCTGCAATTAATGCTACTCCTAGCGGTGTTCCTGCGCCCGTAGCAATAACTACTGCACCACCGATAATTGCAATTGGTCCTAGAGCTGTCGCAACAGATGAACCGATAATAATTGCATTATATTTACTAATTGCTTCATTGTACGTTGTAATTTGATTTTGCAGAAGCGGAATCCCTGCATCTTGACTAGCTAATATAGATGTAATTTGATTTGCATCACCCTTGAAGTTTTGCGTATCCGAAGTCATTTTATTTCGGAATTTCTTCAAGTCTTCTACTAACTGATCCACTTGTGCTTTATTTTCATTAATACTACTTGATAATCTAGTTAAGCCTTTCGTAAGAGTCGCTTTATCCTTTGCATCAACTGCAGCAACTAAAGTATCATAATAGTTTTGGAATTTCGTATTGTAGTTAATGATGTTTTGATTCGTTGAAATAAGCTGTGGCTTTAATACATCTAACCATTGCTTCGCATTTCCTCTAGCTGTATCTTGATGCTGAATCACCTTTCCTTTTAAAGCTGCATCAACAGTCGATACATTTCCAAAGTTAACATTACCTTGTTTAATAATTGTTAAAGCATACAGATCCATTACTAAAGCATTTGAACCTGTTCTTTCCATTGCATCTTTCAAGCCTTCTGGTCCTAATGAATATTCTTCATAGTCATTATAAGCTTTTGCTACCGCATGAACTGGAGCTTGTTTCACTGTACTTTCAGCTGCATACGTATGAGCCGGCATAATATTTCCTGCTGCAAATACTGCCATCAGTGCTGATAGAGCCATTACTTTATAAGGTTTTTTTGTCATTTTTCTTCTCTCCCTATATCGCTAATTATTTTTCTGTTTAATGTACTTCAACGTTTGTAACGTAATCTTCAAATTGATTTGTTTGCTTATTCATTTCATCACTTACTTTTTTAATTTGATTGAAATGTTTTTGAAGTAAACTACTGTCTGTATACGTGCCTTCTTCAACATTCGTTTGAATTTGGATCATATTATTATTTAAAACTTTCCAATCCGTTAATAACGTTTCTAAAGTTGTAATTTGACGATCAATTAATTCTGTAAAGCTATTTACTTGATCTTCAACGAATGTAATTTGAGTCGCCTCTGCTTCAGTTTGTGATAACTTTTGAATAAGTGGTAATAACTCTTTTTGCTTTTGTTGAATGCGAAGAGCTGCTTCTCTCGTTTGACTATCTGCAGCATTTACAATTTCATTACTTAAAGTACCGATAGAAACAAAATCAATTGTTTTCGTTTGTGCAGTTTGATTTGTGATTGTAAATACTTGTTTACCGATATTAATAGAACCTTTAATGATTTCTTGAGGTCTATTCAAAATAGTAGTTAGTTCAGCTTGAATTTCTCCTTGAATTCTTTTAATATCTTCTCTTAATTTCACAATATCTCCACTTGATCCTTGTAGTGTTTTTATTGCTTCCTCGGCTTTAATTGATAAGTTGTTACTATCTTTGTCTAATACTGTTTTAAATCGATTTAACTCTAATAAATCTTGCTCCATACTCTCTTGGATGCTCTGTACTTGCAATTGTAATTTTCCATATGCACTCATAAAATCTGCTTTTGCTTGCTGATCTTCATTTACGTTTCCTGCTAGTTCATAGAGCTTACTATAATAGCTATTAAATCTAGTGCTGTATCTCATCATCTCTTGATTTAAGTCAATTAGCTTCGGATTATATTCATCAATCCACTCTCGTACATTCGCCTTTGCAAACTTTTGATGATTCGTTAAGCTACTCATCGCATTTACCTTAATGTCTGGCTGTTGCAAAATAATTAATCCGTATGCTTGAATAAGCGGTGATTGTGATCCTAACATTCTAATTGAATTGGATAATGTATTTGGAGCAATTACATTTTGCGCATATACTGTTTTCACTTCCGTTTGCCCCTCCTTAGCGTAAGCGCTTACAGGAATGAAGCAACTCGTAGATACTGCTGTAACCAATAACCCTGTAATTAAAGTCTTTTTCACTTTAACTCCTCCTATGTATTAGCAACTATTACTATCGCATTTTATTATTCTATTTTCTTGCCCATAATTTGAGATGGTTAAAATAGAGAACGTTCTCACCGTGATCTATGTATGAACCATCTCTCCCAACTGTTATTGCTACAGTACTTACTTATTGTTGTAAAACTTTTCGTATGTGTTTAGTATGAATAATATTGTATAAATTTTCTATTTCATCGAAATTCCCACATTCACACAGTGAATATATTACATAAAAATATTATTCATTTTAAACTAAACAACATACGTAAATATGAAATTTCGTTTTGTTTTCATATAAGTTTTGTACTGTAAGGTCATTTAAACACAGCTGTTTATATAACGTAAAGAAGTATTTTCATTCCCTTTATTTTCAAGCTTTCATGTCCTTATTTCAAAATATAATCCGATTCACTTTATCGATTGAAATATCTACATATCACAACAGAAAACACTACTTGCAAACAACCGGCAAAATTATATTGATATAATTTTTAACCCCGTATGCAATTATGCATAGCATATACACAAAAAGGATAGCTTCATTTTCATGAAACTATCCTTAAAAAATCTTCTTATTTTTTCAAATGATATGGAACTGTCGTAATAACAACATTTCTTTTATAAAGTAAATACGCACGTATGAGTAAACTGGATTGATTATGAAGAATGTTATGCCAACCTTTTTTCGGAATAAACTGTGGTATAACGACCGTAACGCGGTAATTCGATTCACTTGCCTTATATTGCACTGTATCAATGAACTTCGTTAGCGGCTGAATAATACTTCTATAATGAGAATGTAATGTAACAAGCCTTACTTCAGGTTGCCACTTCTTCCATTTCTCTTCAAATTTCTTTTCTTCTTCTCTGTCAAAAGCAACATATACAGCGATAACTTGATCTGCCGAAAGAGACTTCGCATAGTTCAATGAATTTTCTACTACATGCGTCATACCTGCTACAGGAACGACAATTACATTCCCCTCAATTGGAATAAGAGGCTCGCAAGTTTTTAAACTTAATTGATCACCCACTGCATCATAATGCTTCTTAATTCGATGGAATAAGAAGATAATAACTGGTAAGAAAATAAGAATCGACCAAACTTGTGCAAATTTAGTTAAAAAGAACATGCTCATTACGATAAAACTAATAACTGCACCAATTAAATTAACCGTTAATCTTAAAGCCCACCCTTCAGGCTTTTCGCGAAGCCATTTTAATACCATTCCTGTTTGAGAAAGTGTAAATGGAATAAATACACCTACTGCATATAACGGAATTAAATGTTCTGTTTGTCCTTGGAAAGCTACAATTAAAATAATCGAAGCAACTCCAAGTATAATAATACCGTTTGAGTAACCTAGACGGTCTCCTCTAATCGTAAACATTCTCGGTATGAATTTATCTTTTGCAAGGTTAACCGCTAATAAAGGAAATGCAGAATAACCTGTATTAGCAGCAAGAATTAATATTAAAGCTGTTGTACCTTGTATGAAATAGTACATGAAATTACGTCCAAATGTTTGTTCAGCAATTTGAGAAACAACTGTTACTTCTTTACTCGGCGTCACTCCGTAATAATAAGCTAAAAATACAATTCCTGAAAATAACACAGCAAGTAATGCACCCATTGCAAGCAATGTTTTTGCAGCATTGTTTGGCGCAGGATCTTTAAAGTTCGGAATTGCGTTTGAAATTGCTTCAACACCTGTTAAAGCAGAACTACCTGATGCAAATGCTCTTAACAGTAAAAACAAACTAATACCCGCAACCGGCGTTCCGATCGGCGTGTGTAAAGTTGGTGAAACGTGACCAGTCAAAATATTATATATGCCTACACCAATTAATATAAATAGGGCTAAAACAAATAAATAAACAGGATATGCTAAAACAGAAGCTGATTCCGTTACTCCTCTTAAATTTAAGATCGTAATAAATATAACAAATATAATCGCAATGATTACATTATGTGCATGTAAACTAGGAAAAGCAGATGTTAGCGCATCTGTACCTGCAGATACACTTACCGCAACAGTTAAAATATAGTCGACTAATAAAGATCCTCCAGCAATTAAGCCTGGATTCATCCCTAAATTTTCTTTTGATACAACATACGCTCCCCCGCCATGCGGATAAGCAAAAATAATTTGACGATAAGATAAAATAAGGGCTGTCAATAATACTAATACCCCAACAGCGATCGGAATGGAATACCAATAAGCGATCGCTCCCACACCTGCTAAAGCAATTAAAATTTGTTCTGGACCGTAAGCAACTGATGACAATGCGTCAGAAGATAAAATAGCTAAAGCTTTCGTTTTATTAAGCTTTTGTTCTCCAAGCTCTGTTGATTTTAACGGTCTTCCAATTAAAAATCTTTTAATAGATGAAACCAATGCTGTCCACTCTCCAATAATTTTGTACGAACTTTTCTGCTTGTTACAGCCAGTAAACGATTTCTTCAGAAAACAAAAAATGTCTACAAGCCATAGCGAAATAGACTTGTAGACATTATTTTTTTTGTCGCACAAGCTCCACCTTCCTTCTCAATATAACGCTTACGAGGTTAGCTGTCGGATTCGGGCCTATGAGTAGCCCTACCTTTTTCAAGGATTCACCCCATCGGATTATGTACTAATCCGTAAAAACGGGTCCCCCGTACCATGCGGTTTCAGCGATTTAGAAAATTGAAACTGTGGATTATAATACTCCTTTATTTTCAAAAAGTAAACAAAAATTTTTAATAAGAAAAAAATTAAAATGATTGCGCATAATCCGCTGAGAAATATACATAATGAATATTAAAAATCCGCAAAGGAGACCCATATGTCTAAAGAAAAGAAGCCTATTTTTTCCGATTCATATTTAGATGCAGTAGCAAATGAAATTAATCAGTTATATGGTAAACGTGAACAGGAAATAAATTTGACAGATAGAACGAAAAGAAATAAATAATTTGTCATACAAAAAAATAAAAAAGATAGCAATACACTTATATATTGCTATCTTTTTTATTTTTTCATACATCTAATTCTATTACGGATTTGTTAAAGGTCATCTCTTCATACACCTTTAAATTTTGATATATAGATTCTAATAATGGTGCCGCTATAGAAAATTTCTCTGCTACATCCAGTAAATATCCTTGCAAGTGCTTCCCTTCAATAAACGAACCCTTTTCCATATCACGTTGCATTGATGACTTCATATCATACGAAATTTTATCAATCGTTTTCATATGTTCCTGGGCAATATTAGCCTTTACTGGAGCTCCTAATACTCTCATGATTTGTACAGATTCCTCAAACACATTACGGATAAAATCACGGCCGCCTTCACTTTCACGGATTGGTCCAATTGGTGCACGCATTAACGTTGTCACACCTGACATTACAGTAATAAATAAATATTTATGCCACATATCTTGCGTAATATTTTCACTTAAAACAAAACTAGATTTCGTACCTGAAAATGCTTTAGAAATATGCTTTACTCTCTCTGAATTTTGAGACTTAATTTCTCCAAACACAAGTCTGTTGGCAGCGCTGGTTTGTACAATTTCTCCTTGATCGTTTAACGTCGTCTCGATAAAGCATAAACCGCCAATTACTTTTTCTTCGCCGAATTCTTTTTGTAATAGCGATAAATGAGCGATACCATTTAACAATGGAATGATTACAGTATTTTCGCCAACAAACGGCTTCAAATCTTGAATTGCCTCGTTTAAGTGATACGCTTTTGTTGAAAATAAAATAACATCAAATGGAGAAGTTCGCTCTTCTTTCGTTATTAATTTCGGTCGGAAGGAAAAATCCCCGTTAACACTTCGGATTACAAGTCCTCTTTCCTCTAATTGTTTTTTCCGTTTACTACGAACAAGAAACGTGACATCTTCTCCCTTCTCGACTAATCTGCCACCAAAAAATCCTCCGACTCCACCAGCGCCTAATACTAAAATCCGCATACAGCATCCCCCTTTTCAAAATACAATTTTATAACTTTTAGTATACATAACATTATACATGTTCCCTGCTAAATAAGCTGAATTTTCACTCTCAATTGAGTATAAAAGAGTGGTTATTTTCAAATAAATTTGGGCATGTTGTTTCTATAGCATATATGGAAAGGACACAATGTAGATGGAGGCAATACAATCAATTGAGGAAAAAGGTGTAGCAACAGCTATATTTCAATTTATATTCCCGTTTTCGTTTAAAGCTGGATATGAACAAGAGATGTTCCCTTTCTTACAAAAAAACGATTTTCGTCCTTTTCGGCTCGATCATCTCGATGATGAAAATACATATTATGGGGAGTTTAAAGTTTCACATCAAAATATGGAAGCATACTATCTTTCATTTACAAATAAAATTCTCTTTCCTCACTCAGAGCATCAAAAGGGCTTGCAACGTTATTCAAAGGACCTTAACTTAACTGGACATTTAACAACAAACCTTATTTCAATTCCATTCAAGATACACTCTATTGATGTCACACTTTGTCCTTATGAACTTGGCTTCTTAACAATTCGAACAGAAGTAAACACTGCTCCAAACATGACTTTATCTGAAGCAACCGAATTCGCTGCTCGCTTCCGTGTACTTGAAACTAAAAATGATACAAATGAGACTATTTGTATTGAATGTAACGGAAAAAAGTATTCCCAAGTTGAAAAATTCATTTTTGGTTATGTATTTCATGGTGTAACTGATTTCTTTGAAAAGAAGAGATTAAGAAGTTCATACTTTCAAACCTTCCCTTTCTTCGAAGACCAAAGAATGTACGTCCAAACTTTATTGTCACTAAAAGAAGGTATGGAGCTTAATAAAGTGGATGTTTATCGTACTTCTAGTCTTTCCGGATTAACAAGTGATGGTAAGCCATATGTGAGCGCAAATAACCTTCCTTACATTCATGACTATTTAAAAAAACACGCTTACCAGAGATGGGCTCCAAATCGTTATTTCATAATGGAAGAACATATTTTTACATGTGTAACAAATGAAGGAGAACGCGAAATCGCTAAACTTGCTAGTCAAATGTACGGGGAATTTTATTACGCTTTATTATTAAACCTATTCCATAAAATTGTTTTATTAAAAATGGCGAACGCCTATGCTGAGCTAAATATTGAACAAGATACTAATGAAATAGAGAAATTAATTTATTCGATCAATTCGTTCACTGCTAATTATTTTTCTTTAGAATTAGTATCCCAATCACAGAGTGAAGATATTTTCTTCCGCTTAAGAAAACTTTTTAATATTGAGGTTCTATACTCGAACGCGAAACAAAATCTTGATAGTTTGTTTAAATATCAAGAAAATGTCGCCTCTAAAAAAGATAGCCTTTTATTATTAATTTTAACGCTCTACTCTGTAGTGGGCCAAATGTTAGGGTTTACTATGATTGACCTTTTAAGAAACACCGATTCAAACAAAATATCGTCACCTCTTGAATTTTTCGCTCTATTAATTGCGATTAGCGGCATTGTCATTTCACTTATTTTAGGAGCCCAAAGTTTATACCAATGGGGTCTACAACATAAACGAAGAAAAGTTTGGGTAAAACAAACGGTACTTTCTGCCGTTAAAGAGAAAGAAGATAAAAATTAAAAAAGATTATTTTCAAATTCTTAGCCCGCTGCAGTAAGTGGATTTTTATCAGCGATTTTCCCATTATATCGGCGCAACTCGAAATATATCAGCAATTTTTTTAATATATCGACTTACCGACAAAAACCGACAAATAACAGGACCGGATAATAAAAAAAGGGTGCTCCAAAATTAAACTTGGAGTACCCCTTTTATTATACGAATTCAGTTTACTTCCCTGCTTCGATTTGCTCTAATGCAGCAGCTACTTGCTCTTCCGTTAATTCATGCTGTATTACGTAGCGGTTACGTGGACTTACACGACATTCATGAGAACATGCACGTAAATATTTCGCTTCGTTTTCTTCAGAACATAAAATTTTCTTATTACATTCTGGATTTGAACAGTTTACATAGCGCTCACAAGGTTCACCTGTAAAGTGGTCTTTACCAACGATAACATGTTCTTTTTGGTTTACTGGTACAGCAATACGCTCATCGAACACGTAACATTGTCCATCCCAAAGCTCACCTTGTACCTCTGGGTCTTTTCCGTACGTTACAATTCCGCCGTGAAGCTGACTTACATCTTCATAGCCTTCACGAACTAACCAACCAGAAAACTTCTCACAACGAATTCCGCCTGTACAATAAGTTAAAATCTTTTTACCTTCAAGTACTTCTTTATTTTCACGAATCCAATCTGGTAATTCACGGAATGATTCGATATCAGGTTTAATCGCACCTTTGAAGTGACCTAAATCAAACTCATAATCATTTCGTGCATCAATGATAACTGTATCTTCTTGTTTCATTGCTTCATAAAAATCTTTTGGCTCTAAATACTTCCCAGTTATTTCGTGTGGGTTAATGTCATCTTCTAGACGAAGTGTAACTAACTCTGGACGAGGACGCACGTGCATTTTCTTGAATGCATGACCATCAGCTTCATCTATTTTAAATACGATACCGTCAAAACGTGGATCATTGTTCATTGCTTCCATGTATTTCTCTGTTTGTTCTACAGTTCCAGAACAAGTTCCGTTAATACCTTCTTTCGCCACAAGAATTCTTCCTTTTAATTCAAGTGAATTACAAAATTCTAAATGCTCTGCCGCGAATTCTTCTGGGTTTTCAATTGTTGTGTACATGTAATATAGTAATACTCTGTATGGTTTTGTAGTTGCCAATGTATTTCTACCACCTATCTAATTTTTAAAATCATGTATAAGTTAACGTTCATATCAAAACATATATAATAAGAAAATGAATCCCATTTTCTTTTCTTTATACTATTTTCTATCAGTTAACAAAAATAAAAAACAAGATTACACATCAAAACACTATGGTTATGTTGTAATCCCAATATATTATATATCATACAAATGCAATTCCATCAATTAATATGCTGGATTATCGGCTTTATGTTCACATAAATTTCAAAATTGACCCTTTAATTTATTATGTTTCTCCACGTCATCACACCATAAACTCCCAATTTATTTTACGTTATCACACCATCCATTGCATAAAGGCATATAATTTGCATTAAGGAAACTTTCGTGTTCAAATGAAATTATCACATAACATATCTAAATGTATTGAAATAATGAGTAAGAATAAATAAAATAATTTCATCAAGTTAACATTTTAAAGGGGAAAACTACTATGAATAAAGATATAACAAAAGATGAACATCTCCCTTCTGAAAGTACAACCGTACAATCAGCTCACTTAGCTTTAAGTGGAGAAACAAAAGGCTGGAAAAGACTGTTACCATTTTTAGGACCCGCTTTTATAGCGTCCGTTGCTTATATTGATCCTGGCAACTTTGCTACAAATATCGCAGCTGGTTCACAATATGGATATTTACTATTATGGGTTATACTCGCTTCTAACTTAATGGCTGTATTAATCCAAACTTTATCAGCTAAATTAGGAATTGCTACAGGAAACAATTTACCCGAAATAGCTCGTGAAAACTTTCCAAAGCCTGTGTCTATCGGTTTATGGATACAAGGTGAACTAGTTATTATGGCTACAGATTTAGCGGAATTTATTGGAGCTGCATTAGGACTTTACTTACTATTTGGAATCCCGATGCTACCTGCCGCTTTAATTACAGCAGCCGGATCATTTATTATTCTTGAGTTTCAACGTAGAGGATTTCGTCCACTAGAAGCTATTATTACAGGAATGATTTTCATTGTAGTAATTGCTTTTGGGATTCAAGTTTTTTATGCAAAACCAGAATTAAGTCCCCTTCTTTCAGGACTATTTATTCCAAAATTCCAAGGTGTAGACAGTATATTACTTGCAGCAGGGATTTTAGGTGCGACAGTTATGCCGCATGCAATATACTTGCATTCTGCATTAACACAACGCCGCGTGGTCGGAACAAATGATGAACAAAAGAAAAAGATTTTTCGTTTCGAATTTATCGATATTATTATTGCAATGGTTATTGCTGGAGCAATTAATGCAAGTATGTTAATTGTTGCTGCTGCACTATTCTTTAAAAACGGCTTGCACGTTGAAGATTTAGATGTTGCTTACACTCAATTTACCAACTTAGTAGGTCCTATATCAGCTGCTTTGTTTGGAATTGGGCTCTTATCAGCAGGACTATCTAGCTCTTCTGTCGGTACAATGTCGGGTGATATTATTATGCAAGGTTTCATTCGCATGCATATTCCGTTATACTTACGCCGATTTATTACAATGATTCCACCATTAGTTATTATCGCTTTAGGTGTAAATCCAACTTACGCTCTAGTCATGAGCCAAGTCGTCTTATCATTCGGTATTGCATTTGCACTAGTGCCACTTATTATGTTTACAAGTAACAAAAAGATTATGGGTGCACTCGTTAACCACCGTATAACAACATTTATCGCTTGGATAATTGCAGCACTCGTTATCGTTTTAAATATCTTCTTACTGTATCAAACATTTGTAGGGTAATGAAAAAAGGGTATTCCAATTTTAATTTGGAGTACCCTTTTTGGATGAAATGATTTTCTTCTAGTTACCACTTGTGTATATCCCTCTTTCCGGCATCATGACACCATTTTCAGTTCGAAAGTAAAGTGGCAATCCTTCCGCAAAAAACATACTTACCTTGGACGGATCTTGCCTTTGATGATGAATATGTAAATGCGGCTCACTTGAACTTCCTGAGTTACCGACTTGAGCAAGAAATTCTCCTTCATTTACATGTTGTCCTTCTCTCACATTAATTGATCCTTTCTTTAAATGGGCAAGAATTAAAAATGTGCCCGTTTCATCTAGTCGTAAATAAATATGATTCCCAGCCATTGACTGAAAATTATCCGATCCCGGAACTAAATCTTGTTCATTATTATTAATTGATACAACCGTCCCAGAAGCTGGTGCCATTACTTTCGCTCCATATATTCCGTAATCCTCTAACTTACTACTTTTCACTTCAGCAGGTGGAATGAGAATATCATATGCCCACCTTTCATTTGGTTTTATAACGTGATAGTTCATTTCTAACCGATCACCACCCCAACCTATTAATGCTCGCTCATTCAAAGGAAAACGAACTACTGCTTTAGGACTCATCGATTGTATATCTGCTGGATAAGCAATTCTACCTATATTAGCAAACCAACCGACAGGCCAAGCTCCAATGATAGAAAACAGAATGATTAAAAATAGCGTTCTATCTATCCGCTTTCTAAAAATGCCTTTCCAAAAAAATATTATTACTGATCCTACCAAGAGGAAAACTGAAATAAAACTAAAAGCCTGTATACTCCACCAAACAAAAACTGATGTAACACCATTAGCTACATAAACTAAGATCCAACTTATAATTAAAAAAGAAACTATAATTACTAATAAAAATGCCTTCCACATGTCGCGTCCCTACTCTCATATCCTTTTTCTCAATGATACAAAGTAAAAATTACGACATATAAAAGAAATACTTACGACTTTCTTACTTTTTTATACTGCGGTAATTTCACAGTAAAAACTGTTTCTTTATCGTTACTACGTACAGTGATATCCCCTTGATGGAGATCGGCTATACTTTTTGAAATTGCAAGTCCTATTCCTTTCCCGCCCGTATGAGAACTACGTGATTTTCCACTACGATAAAATTTCTCAAAAACGTAAGGAAGATCCTCTTTCGGAATGCATTGTCCAAAATTTTTAATTTCTACTTCAACATTCATTGTTTTATTGGAAATTTCAATTGCAATTTCCTTTCCATCTTTTCCATACATAATACTATTACCTATTACATTTTCAAATAGTCTCACTATAAGTGCTACATCAACTTCTACATGTAGCACTTCATCACCTTTAATATAAAAGCTCATATTAGCATCATCTAATTGTGGTACAAAGTCAATCATGATTTGTTCAATTAATGCTTTCATATCTACTTCATCTTTATGTAATTCAATCTCTCTATAATTTATTTGACAGTATTCTAATAAATCATCTATTTGATGTTTTAATTCATAACTTTTTCGCTTTAATATACTTACATACTGTTCACATTCCTCTCCATTCGAATGAAGTTTATTTCCTAACAGGTCCGCATAACCGATTAAAGATGTTACTGGCGTTCGTAAATCATGAGAAATATTACTAATCATTTCATTTTTCATTTCCTGTGATTTTTTTTCATTCTCGATAGACTCTTTTAAGCTTTTCGCCATTCTATTAACATTTGCCGCTAGTTCACCAATCTCGTCATTTTTCAAAATAGGTATATGTATTTCAAAATTACCGTCACTTATTTCCTTCAGGTTCTTGTTAATTTGAGACAACCTTTTCATCAGTGTTTTTGTCATACATGCAAAGTATGTTGTAGTAAAAATCAAAAAAACTATAAAATATAAAAATGAATATTTTTCCTCTAAAACATTAACCTGACTATATATATTTCCAACTAAAATTTGAAACACTATTATACTTACAGTCGCTAACAAGATGCTACATATGAATGCGATAAAAAACTTAGCTCTAATGCCTTGTAATGATTTAATCTTCAATTTTATATCCGACTCCCCAAACATTTTGTATAAACTTCGGTTCTTTTGGATTCTCTTCAATTTTATTTCTTAATCTTGCGATATGAACCATTACTGTATTATTACTTTCATAGGCTCTTTCGTTCCAAACGCTCTCATATATTTCTTCAATTGTGAACACACGATTCCTTGCAGCTGCCATTAAGTGTAAAATATCATATTCAGTTTTCGTAAGATTGATTCTTTCTCCATATAACATTACTGTTCTCGACACTTCATCTATTTCTAAACCTCTAATATTTATTTTCTTTTCCATTACTTGGGGAGCATTTTGATTGAAATATGTATACCTTCTTAATTGAGCTTTCACTCTTGCTATAAATTCAATTGTACTGAACGGCTTCACAATATAATCATCTGCCCCAGTACTAAATCCAATTACCTTATCTACATCCGATGATTTCGCGCTTAAAAACATAATTGGTAAACTATGTTTCTCTCTAATCCTTCTACAAAGTTCTATACCATCCATTTGAGGCATCATAATATCCAAAATAGCAAGTTGAATACTGTTATTATTTATTATTTCTAAAGCCTCTTCTCCGTTATGAGCACTAAAAACTTTAAAACCTTCTTGTTTTAAATTCACATTAATAAATTGAATAATATCTTTATCGTCATCTACAATTAATATCGAATTTTTTTCCATTTCCAAACCTCTTTTTTGAAATATATTCCACATCTAAGTTTATCATAAATCAAATCTACCCTTACACCTTGAATAATCTTTATTTTCAGATTAAATTATATAATAACAAATACATTCTATTTTCATGTGAAAAGGAGCGAAAATATGTTTCCTTTATTAAAAACTGAAAGACTCATTTTAAGAGAACTTACCGAAAAAGATGCACCACGTATACTACAATGCTTTTCTAATACTAATGTACTGCGCTATTATGGCCAAAAACCGTTACAAGATGTTGATCAAGTGAAACAAATCATTCATAACTTTAAGTTGAGCTACAATGCAAGAAGCGGTATAAAATGGGGAATCGAATTAAAAGACAAGAAAGAACTCATCGGTACCATTGGTTTTCACGATTGGTCTTCTGAGCATAAACGAGCCAATATAAGTTATGCCTTTTTGCCTGAACACTGGGGACAAGGATATGCGACTGAAGCTGTTTCTGAGGTTATATCATACGGTTTCCATACGATTCATTTAAAGCGGATCGGAGCAATTGTATTTCTTGAAAATGAAGCTTCCAATAAAGTACTATTAAAATTAGGCTTTGAAAAAGAAGGCGTTCTAAAAAATTATATGTATCAAGATGACATTCCCTATGATACGAATTTTTATTCTTTATTAAAATCGGTTTAGTAGAATACATGTGTAAAAAACTTGTTTCAGTACAACAGTTATAGGTAGCGAATTTTTAATGACGGATGCGAAGTACTATACATTATAAAACATTAAAAAAGGGCTGTGAGTAAGCTTTTACTCATAGCCCTTTTTTATGTTCTTTTTCTGTTTTCGCAATGCTTTTGGTACGTATACGCAGAAAGGCTCACTTTCCATATAATCCCCCGTCATTGCATATGCTCTAGAACGAGATCCCTCACAAACACCACACTTTCCCTTATACTTGTCAGGATTACGAAGATTTTGAAAAACAGGGGAGTTTCGATAGATTTCAGCTAGCGAATTTGTTCTAATATTCCCGGTTTTAATCGTCAATACCCCACTTGGATATGTTTCTCGGTATAAAGTTAAGAAATTAGGAATTTTTCATTACTCTAAAAATACGCTATTTAACTGAAGACTATTAAATTAAGTTTCTTAAAATTATATTTTTAAAGTCTTTCAACATCATTACCTCTTTTCTAAAACCATAAAGAACGTACTATCTGGTAGCGTAACAGCATTCCCAGACTCATCTGTAAACTCGATTTTCTCGCTAAGATGGTTTGTATATCCATCCTGCAAATAGTTCATAGCTTGAACGATATTTACTTTATCTCCAAAGATACCCTTTACGAAGTCCTTATAGTCGTTTGGCGTAAAAATTCCAAACTGCTCCTGCACTTCATGAACAAAGGAATCCTCACCCCAAGTATACGTATATAAGAACTCCATTGCATCATTAACAGGCATTTTGACTGTATTGTCTGCAAGTACCTCATACTGGATTATACGCCCCTTAAATTCTTGGACATACTGCTCTAAGAACTTCATTCCGCCTGCATCTTTAAAACGAATCACCCGCATTAACCTTTTATCTTCGGTCATGATGCCATCACGAATGATAATACGGCCTCCTGGCTTTAACACCTCATAAGCACTCTGCAGCCCCTTTTTAATTACTTCATGATTAAATTTCCTACCTTCATACTCGATATAAGAGAACAGCTCATGAAGGATAGAAGAATATACAATCGTATCAACCGATTCTTTTTCAAATGAGCTGCTTAAATTGATTGCATCCCCTTTAATGACGTTCCAAGAACGCCCCTCGTTCTGCTTCTTCTTTTTCAACGTATCAATCACGTTTTCGGAAATATCGATACCGTAGATTCGTTTATCCTCGGTCTCTTCTTCAATCATGTCTAGCATGACACCACCACCGGCTCCGACATCTACAATCGTATCTCCCTTTATATAATCAAGAATAATTCGTTTATCATCAGCCGAGCTATTCATATGCTCCAGATACACTTCTTCGTTATGGAATCTATCATATGCATCCTTTCGTAACCCGAAGAAATCAAACAGCAGCACATTTGCCCGAGCATGCATCATATCTATCTTTTCTGCCTCTACACAGAAGGTAATTAACGCCTCACCTACAGCAGAAAACCGAAACGACACATACGCAGTCTTCATATCTTCATCGACTTTAACCTGAAAAGAAACATGCGTTGTATTCGGTTTCTCGTTCTCACGGTACTCCCGTAGATACTTCTCAATAACTCGCTTACGATACACGTTGTCCTTTTTTTCGCCTTTGAAATCATAATGTAGCTGCTGCATCAATTTCTCGAAATGTATATGCTGAACTTTTCTAGTGCCTATCTCATTCTTTAACATAACAAAAACTGTCCAAATATCCTCAAAGCTAAGAGCATGCATAGAAGGTTCTACATACCACAAATCCTTATTAGATAGGAATGTTTGAACGTCACTCTTCTCGCTCCCCATAATTATATCTTTTTCAAATGCTGACTCCTTATGTTTTGGCGTGAGTCTATGTATACGAGAAGTAAATGGCTCCATATAACCATCAAACAGACCATCAATTGTAATCTTCACATCGTTCTTCACTTCACTCCACAAAGCTTTTGATACGCCCTCAATAATGCATTGGTTAAGATAGTATAGAATCTCCTTTAACCTAACGTCTCCGTATTCTTCTTTATATGTGTTAATTAAATCAACATGAGAGTCCAAACGAGCCTCCCCGCGTATATACTGCCCGATTAATCCATGTGTTCTAATTAAATCTTGAATAAACAAATACTCAGTAGAGTTTAAGTTTGTCTCTACACGTTCAATAAACTGAATATCACTAAAGATATCAGCAGAACCCTCGTTATGTACCAATAGATTAATCCCTTTTTTCTTCCATTGCTCCCGCTGTTTTAAAGATCCTACCTTTGCAAGCTCACTATACGTTAGTACCTTTTCAATAATACGATATGCTTCTTCATCTAAAGACAGTCCATCCAACACTTGCAGCGTACGGTGTACATAGTACAACACCGCATCTGTTTTTAATGCACCAAGTACTTGTACATTCTCATAGTTTTGATGTATCTCCTCTGCCTCAATTAGATGCTTTAACCACGTAGGGATTGAAACAGAACTCCCTTCAATATATGTATTTAGAACTTCAATGCTTTTCAACTTATTTCCCCCCATATATAATCAATATCGGTAGTAAGATCTAGTACACCTTCTCCAAAAAGAGCATCACCTTATGTCCCTTCTCCTAAATACTACTACTTGCTTTTTACCATCTACATCTCTTTCGAATAAAAATGTATCAAACCCAGTCTTTTTATCGTGTAAAAGAGAGTTATAAATTCCGTTACTACCACGCCAAGGTTGTAACATATTTTTTGTTGATCTCTTATTTTAACTTCATTAGGAATTTCGGAAGATCACCTCTTAAATTGATAAACATATGTTGTGACAGAATCAACTGAAAATGGAAACGGCAAGCGGGTGCACTCCACTTACCGTTTTTTCATAGCTTAGTATGTATTTGAATTTCTTTTGCTTTCTCTTTTTCACCCTTCACGCGTACAATTAAATCATATGATCCGGATTTTGAAGCTTCAAAAGAAAGCAAACCTTCTTTTTGAGAAGTGATTTCTTCTTCATAAATAACCTTATCATCTTTTGTAACTTGTAATAAAATCGTACCTTCTTCAACAGCTGCTTCATAAGGGATTTCCACATTTCCTTTTTCAGCTTTAAGTGTTTGTACATCGTAATACCCTTGCAGAGAACCAATTTTTAAAGTCGTTTCGCCATTTTTTTGAACCTTTGTAACTTGTGTCGCTGTATTGCACGCGCTTAACAATACAACAAGAGTGAGAATCATAAATAAACGTAATGATTTCATAGAAATTCCCCTTTTTTTATAATACTCAAATAATTCCACACAAACACCTCTATCAAATCATCTTAATACCCCAAATTACCTTTTAAGTATACCAAGGACAAAATATATAACCTAATATTTTTTTATATAATTAAAAACAAACATAGTTACAGAAAGAAAATGCTTGTATGCTGATCTGTACTACATTCCCTTATTCCTTGTATGCTATATTTCTATTCTTCTCTTTACTTAAACAAACTGCTCAATATTATTTGTTGCAACTTCTTATGAATGTGTAACTACAATTTTGCACTTCTCTTCTTTATATGCTAGGAACACCACCAAAGGATTTCCCGGTCCTCTGTAAAAAAAACCTTACTTTTAAAAAGTAAGGTTTTTTGTATTTATTCATTAGCAATATAAGCATTCTTATAAGTATAAATACCACCAAATTGATGTTTTTCAATCCCTTTTACATAATCCTTTTGTACATACGCTGAGCCAATATGATAAAGCGGTGCCACAGCTGCATCTTCTAATAATACCTGCTCGGCTTCTCGCAACGCTTTCCATCGATTTTCCGTATCTAGTACAAAATCCGTTTTCGCTTTCTTTATTAATTCATCGTAACGAACATTAGAATAATTCATTTTATTATTCGGATTCCCTGTCGTAAATAACTCTAAATAACTAATTGGGTCTTTATAGTCAGGTCCCCAATTTGCCATAGTTATATCGTAATCACCTATTTGTTCTAACTGTAATTTTTGCTTAAATGGCTGTTGTTTAATTTGTATCGTTAACCCTTGCAAATTCTTCTCTAAATCACCTTTTATATATTCTGCCATACGTATTGCATTATCTTGTTCGAACGTTAAGAACTCTAGGTTTACTTGCTCTACTCCAAGTTCTTTTTTCGCTTCTTCCCAAACTTTTTTCGCAGTTTGTAAATCATATGAAGAAAGATCTCCGTTTTCTTTTCTAAAATCTTTACCAGTCACTTCATTTACATGACCAACTGGTACAAGCCCACTTGCAGGTTTTGCTCCGTTATTAATAAAGTGAGCAACGAAATCATCTTTATTTAACGCTAATGAAATAGATTGACGCACCTTTTTATTTGCTAACGCGTTATTTTTTTCATTAAAACGAAGCATAGCAATTCCAGGATCACTCGACATATGTAATTCCTTATTCCCTTTATATTTGTCTACAACTTGCGAATTAATAGGTACTCGATCTAAATCTCCAGCTTCATATAAATTTACAGCTGTCATTGTATCCTTTAGGATATGAAAGTTTATTTCATCTAATTTCACTTTCTTTCGATCCCAATATGTAGTATTTTTCTTTAATTGAAACTCTTGTTCATGCTTCCATTTTTCTAATACAAATGGACCGTTATATATGAGATTACTAGGTTCCAATGCATAATTGTTTCCTTGTTCGTTCAAAAATGATTCATGCTGTGGTAAGTATATAGGTAGTGCTAACAACTGTAAAAAATACGGAACTGGCTGTTCGAGTTCAACTTCTAACGTATAATTATTTATCGCTTTAACCCCAAGTGCATCAAGAGGCATTGTTCCCTTATTGATCTCTTTCGCATTTTTTACATAAAAGAGCATGGACGCATATTGAGAGGCTGTTTCAGGGTTAATTGCACGTTTCCAAGCAAATATAAAATCATTTGCTGTTACATTATCCCCATTTGACCATTTTGCATCTTTACGCAAGTCAAATGTATATTTCTTACCATCTTCACTTCTTTTAAACGATTTTGCTATGGCTGGAGTAGGCTGATCTTGATCGTTTAATACATATAACCCTTCAAATATATTCTGCATAATGTGTGCTGATGTACCATCCGTTGTTTTCGCAGTGTCCAGAGAAGGAATTTCTTCTGATACTGTTACATTTAACACTTGTTTTTTAACCTCTATGTCACTTTTATCCGCTTTATTATTACAAGCTGTTAATAATAAAGATGTAACAAGTGCCATTACCATTAAACGGCTCTTTTTTTGCTTCATGAGTTGTTCTCCTTAAATATAAAATATTATAAAGCGTAATATATTATAGCAGAAATACTAACAGAAAGATGCGACATTCTTTTGAATATTTATTCGTTCAAGAAAAAAAACTATCCTTTTAAAAGGATAGCTTTTTCAACTGCCACATAATTATCTATCTTTGCAGATCTCGTTTATAACGACGTGCTTCAAATATAATACGCTCTTCATCTAACGTTTTACATTCGCCATTCCAAACGACACGTTTTCCGTTAATAATTACATCGCTTATATCTTTTCCACTAGCAGCATATACAAGGTGTGATAACACTTCATCTGCTGGTTGTAAATGCGGCTTATTAGACGGGTCAATCGTAATAAAATCAGCACACTTACCAGCTTCTAGTAACCCGGTTTGTTTCATGCCGATTACTTCAGCAGCTCCTTTTGTCGCAAGTGTAAGAGCTGTTTCAACTGGTAAAGCTGTTGCATCTTGGTGAATACCTTTTTGTAATAAAGTCGCTATGCGCATTTCTTCAAACATGTCTAAATTATTGTTAGATGCAACACTATCTGTTGCAATTCCTACTTTTATACCTGCTTCTAGCATCGCTTTTACATTCGCTATACCAGAACCTAGTTTTAAATTACTATTTGGGTTATGTGCTACTCGAACATCATGTTCTGCTAAAAATGCACGCTCATCATCATTTAATACTACACCGTGTGCAATAACTGTTGGGCGTTTAAACAATCCGCAGCTCGCTGCATATTCTACTGGACGTTTTCCGTACTGTGCTTCAATATCACGTACTTCACGCTCTGTTTCAGAAAGGTGGATATGAACCATTGTTTGATTCTCTACTGCAATACGAGCACACTCTTCTAACAATTCTGTACTACATGTATATGGACTATGTGGTGCAACCATCGTAGTTAACATGCCACTTTCTTTATAATAACGCTTCACATATTTCTCAGCTTCTTCAATCGCTTTCTTTTCATCGTTTTTCGTTCCGAAGCTAAATAAAGTCCTTGAAACAGCAGCTCGCATCCCGCTCCTTGATACCGTTTCCATAATTGCGTCTTGATCTACTCCAATTGGATTAAACATGTCAGAGAATGATGTTGTACCACTTTTCACCATCTCAAGTAATCCTAATTCCGTACTAGCGACCGCAATTTGGGGAGTAAATTGACTTTCCAGTGGCCAAATTCTCGTCTCAAGCCATGGCTGTAATAACATATCATCTCCAATACCTCTTAGGAGACTCATTACAACGTGTGTATGTGTATTTACAAGCCCTGGTAAAACCCACTTTCCTTTCATGTCAATTACTTCATCTACTTCAAATTCATTAGCGAATTCTCCGCTCTTTACATCTATAATTTGATCATTTTCTACAATGATATATCCATTTTCTATCACTTCGTTTTGTTCATTCATCGTTACAATTGTAGCGTTTACATAAGTTGTTTTCAAAAGTATTTCCCCTTTCAACTCTATGAAGTTCCCTTTAATAAGTTACCACCATTATAGTAACTTATTAAAGATTAAGAGTCAAAAGATAATTTTAATTCTTTCGTTATTTTTCCCTTCAAAATGTTATATTGCTTTTCATTTGTATCTGCAAATGCTTCTTCCCGATTTGACTTTTCATCCATATAATTCAATTTCCCATTGAATTGAGTCTCTGTAAAATCAAATCTCTGCCCATCTATAAAGTTATAAAAGTGCCATACCTCTCTTACTTTTGTCTTTTTAATTTCTCCTCCGTATATGTCTTGAACGACAAGAGCTGTAACACCACATTGTCCCTTTGCTGGGTTTTCAATTGTCCACTTTGAACTCGTTTCAATCGACCACGATTTTATTAGTGCTTCATATATTCTTTTTTCCTTTACATCATCCATTCTAATCTTCCCCTACTATTAATAGTTTTACACATCATATTTCAAAAGAGGCAGTACACGCCCCTTAAAGACAGTTGATGGTGTCTCTCCTATTAACTGTGCTCCCATTTTCAAGTAATATCCTTTTGCATTCGGATCACTATCAATTGTAAAACTTTTTAATCCTAGTTCATTGGCTTTTTCTATTACATACTCCCAAAGTATTTTCCCGTAACCTTTTCCTTTGTAATCAGGATGAATGTACAAGAAATCGAGAGCTTTATCATTACGTAAAAATGAGAAAAAACCAATCTTCGCATTATCGTTTTCTAAAACATATAAAAAATTATTTTTTATGTATTCTTCTGTAATTGTTAAATCTTCCTTACAAGCAAGTATGAATTCTTCACTATAATCCCACGTTGCTTTTGATTGTAGTGCGAGTTCACTTAATTCATTTGCTTCACTTAATAACGCTTCTCTTATCTTCATGATTCTTTTTCCTCACCTTCGATATGTAAACTACTAAATTGATTCGGAAAGCACTTCAAAAAACCTTTTATTTTCATAAATTAGAGATTATTTTTATAAATCTTTATTATAACCAGTACAATTTTCAACAATTTTTTTAAAGAAAAAGAACGCCATCCCTAAAAGTTGGCGTTCTCTTTTTCTAAAATTTAATCTTCAAACCCACTCATTCATTTTACTATTTTGTACGATACAAACCTATACAGTTTCTACTACCGCTTCAAGCATTGTTCCATTTTTAGCATAGTTCGTATGCCAAGAAAAAGCTTTTTCTAAAATATGAGGAGTTTGTCCACCTCTTGTTTTTGCTTCTTCGTAATAAGCTCGTAGCTGTTCACGATACATTGGATGTGCGCAATTCTCAATAATAAGTTCCACTCTTTCTCTTGGCGCAAGTCCCCTTAAGTCGGCATACCCCTGTTCAGTGACGATAACATCTACATCATGTTCAGTATGGTCTACATGAGAAACGAAAGGAACAATACTTGAAATGTTACCACCTTTCGCAATCGATTTAGTAACAAAGATAGCTAAGCGTGCATTTCTTGCAAAATCACCAGACCCACCAATACCATTCATCATTTTTGTACCTAAAACGTGAGTAGAGTTAACATTTCCGTATATATCTAATTCTAATGCAGTATTAATTGAGATTAATCCAAGGCGACGAATGATTTCAGGATGATTGGAAATCTCTTGCGGACGCATCATTAATTTGTCACGATATTTTTCAAATTTAGAAAATACTTGTTGCATTTTCTCTTCAGAAAGCGTGATAGAACAACAAGAAGCAAAATTGACTTTTCCAGCATCCATAAGATCAAAAACTGCATCTTGTAAAACCTCGGAATATACTTCTAAATCTTCAAATTCTGAATCTAACATTCCATGCAATACGGCGTTAGCCACTGAACCAATTCCTGATTGTAACGGCGCTAAACGATTTGTTAATCGGCCTACTTTGACTTCTTCTCGAAGGAATTCTATTAAATGCTGTGCCATAATAACAGTTTCTTCATCCGGAGGAACAATTGTCGATGGCGAATCCAATTGATTCGTAAACACAATTCCCTTTACTTTTTCAGGATCAATTGGAATACCGATTGTTCCAATTCGGTCATCTGTTTTCACAAGCGGAATTGGAAGCCTCTCCCCTTGTTTACCTGGTTCATATAGATCATGTAGCCCCTCTAATTGCGCGGATTGAGCCATATTCATTTCAATAATAATAGACTTAGCATTTAAGGAAAACGCTAAGGAATTTCCAATTGAAGTGGTTGGAATAATCATTCCGTCCTCTGTAATCGCAACCGCTTCCAAAATAGCGAAATCTATATCCAGAACGTCAGCACGGAGTAACTCTGCTGTATGAGACAAGTGTTGATCCACAAATAAAAAGTCTCCGTTATTAATTCCTTTTCGCATAGTCGCGTCAGCTTGGAAAGGTAATCTTTTCCCTAAAATTCCTGCCTCAGCAAATAATTTGTCTACATCCGATCCTAAAGAAGCCCCAGTATAAACATTTACTTTAAAAGATTCATCATTCTTAACTCGGTTTACAAGCGCAAATGGGACTGCTTTTACATCACCTGCACGTGTAAACCCACTTAAGCCTAAAGTCATTCCACTTTGAATCCAGGAAGCTGCTTCTTCAGGTGTAACTACCCGATCTTTTAGACGTTGATCTCTGATTCTATCTAAATTGTTCTCCATATGTAATCCCTCTCTCATTGAATATTCATAATTATTTTACACATTAACACTATCAAAATAGGGATTTTAGTATACAATGCCGAAAATTCAGACAGAACAGCAAATCTAGGTTCTAAAGCAGAAAAATTTAGAATCCTAGAAGTTTACGGAAATAACTAGCGTATGATTGACTAACTGGTACTCTCTCACCATTATCCATCGAAAGTACAAAAGTAGAATGGGTATCAGGATAAATCGCTTTAATATGATTAACATTTACAATAAACGAACGGTGACATCTAATAAATGAATCTTTCGGAAGCAAGTATTCGAATTCTTGCAGAGAGTATTTATGTGTTCCTGATAACTCTTCTGAATTCACATACGTCTTTTTATCTTTAGCCTCTAAATACATAACCTTTGAAAAAGGAACCGGAATCCAGCCGTCTGTTGTTTTTAAAGTAACAACTGACTTTCCATCCGTTAAAGCTGGATAAATTGCCGTTACGCACCCTTCAAGCTTTCCATTGTTTGAAAATGGTACAGCCATTCCATGATAAGGAATACCAAAAACATCCCGATTCATAAACTCAGAGGTTTTTTGATTCATCACCATCGCTTTATGAGCAATCGTCCCTTCCTTTATAGGATCCCCGACACTAATCTTTAAATCAATTCGTTTACTTGGCCGATAGTAAATATATTCTTTCGTATTCGAAACAGCAATTGAAATTTCATCTGAAAATAATTCACCAACAACATCTAGTAATAAACCTAATGTTCTATCTTCCATTCTATTAACACCTCATTCACTATTATACTACTATTATGAACGAGCATCTGTTGCTTTATAAAAAGTTTGATTTTAAATTACTTTTAAAATTAGTTTTAAAATTAGTTTTATTCACTATTACTTTGTTACTACAAAAAACCTCACTTCAGAAAAGTGAGGTTTCCTCTCATACAATATTTCTTTATTTTTTATTAAGTAAAGTGAATTTAAGAATTTATTGCCCCTATTTCTGTATAATAAATAATCCCAAACTACAAACAGTTTGGGATTATCTTTCTCATTTATTATGCGCATCTAACCACGAAATTAAATCTTTAAATACTTCATCCTTATTTACTTCATGAAACATTTCATGTCTACCATTTTCATATAAACGTAGTGTCACGTCTTTCACACCACATTTTTTATAGTTTTCATATACTTCTTTTACACCTTTCCCCATATCGCCAACAGGATCACGATCACCAGAGAATATATGTATTGGAAGATTCTTTGGCGTCTTCTTGTATTCTTCTAGTTTATTTACTTCTAATACTCCAGAAAATAATTCTCGGTAAAAACTCGTCGTACAAATGAAACCACATAACGGATCCGCAATATATTTATCAACTTGATTATTATCTGAAGATAACCAATCAAATTTTGTACGATTTGGCTTAAAGTTCGAATTGAAGTTTCCGAAAGATAAAAAGTTTAACATTGGACTTTTCGTTTTTGCCCCGCGCAATTTCATCTCAATTGTCGCTACTTTATGACCAATAGCTCCTAAAAGCCCTGGATTTCCACCTGTTCCTGAAATCAGAAATCCATCATATAATTCGCCTCTAAGTTGTACAGCACGTCTTGATAAAAAAGAACCCATACTATGTCCAAGTAAAAACAAAGGACTTGACTGCTCTTCTTTTATCCTTTCTGAAACAAAGATAACATCCGATACAACTTGATTCCACCCTATATTTGGTTCAAAATGACCATAATCTTCTTCTTTTTTTACTGTTTTCCCATGTCCTTTATGATCATGCGCATAAACACCATACCCTGCTTCCAATAAAGCATCTACAAATTCTGTATACACCCCTGCATGCTCTGTCATGCCATGTGCAATTTGAATAATTCCTCTCGGATCTCCTTCTGGTAACCACTTACGCAAATAAATTTCCGATCCATCCAATGCCGTAACGAAACTTTCCTGTACATTCATTTCGTCAGCCCCCAACTCTATTATGTATAGCTTTAAGAAAATGAATATCCATTCACTTTTCTTATTTTATATTATATGTAATTGCTTTCATTATGACAAATGATGTATTTTTCAGACTTGCTTTTAAACTAATTTCTTGACGAATTCAAAATAAAATTATATAGTTACTTACATAAAGTAATTATATAATTTTTAGGAGGTTTCTACTATTATGATGCCATCATTATTTTTAGCACATGGTTCGCCTATGCTCGCTATTCAAGATACAGACTATACACGATTTTTAAAAACACTTGGAGAAACATATAAACCGAAAGCAATTGTTATTTTCACTGCTCATTGGGAAAGTGAAGTATTAACGATTTCCTCATCAGATAACGAGTATGAAACAATTTATGATTTTGGAGGTTTTCCCCCTGAGTTATACGAAATCAAATATCGTGCGAAAGGCTCTTCTCATATTGCATCTATTTTAGAAACAAAATTTAAGAACAAAGGTATTTCAGTCCATCATAATATGACGAGAGGTTTAGATCATGGTTCATGGACACTCCTGCACCGCATGTATCCAGAAGCAAATATTCCTGTCGTGCAAATATCAGTCAATCCATTCCTTTCTGCAAAAGAACAATTTGAAATTGGAGAAGCACTTAAAGGACTCGGACAAGAAGATATTTTAGTAATCGGGAGTGGCGTTACCGTTCATAATTTACGAGCACTGAAATGGAATCAAACTACACCTGAAAAATGGGCAATTGAATTTGATGATTGGATTATTAAACATATGCAGAATAACGATAAAGATGCATTGTTTAATTGGGAGAAAAATGCTCCTCATGCACAATTAGCAGTACCAAGAGCAGAACATTTTGTTCCTTTATTTATCGCTATGGGAAGTGGTGAAAATAGCGGTGAAGTCATTCACCGTAGTTACGAGCTTGGTACATTAAGCTATCTATGTCTTAAATTTTAAAGAAAAGGATGAAGCATTCATTGCTTCATCCTTTTTTATTCACTTAGTTAACTAACTTCCAAACGTTGTTTCTCTGATACTTCTTCGTTCTTATTATGAAAATAAACCCAAATACACGCAATAAATAATAGTGATGATGTAGAGAGGAAAACATATTGGAAACCTGCATGCGCTGCAATTTGTCCCCCGAGCACTGGACCAATCATATTTCCTAAAAACTGAAATGATTGATTATATCCAAATATTCGTCCCGTAACATGGGTTGGTGTATGTTGTTTTAGTAGAGTTTGTACGGAAGGTAATAATCCTGCTTGTGCGATACCTAATAAAAATCGAAGAATTAATAGTTGCCAAGCTGACGTTACAAATGCTTGCGGGATAAAAATAATTCCTGCAGCAAATAACGCTACAACTAACGTTTTTTGAGGACCGATATGATCTGATAATCTTCCTAGTCTTGGTGCTGCCAAAATAACTGCTAATCCTGTCGCTGACATAACTGCACCCGCAATTGTTTCAATATGTGCAGTATGAGGACCTACTAAATTTTTCACGTACAATGTAACAATTGGTTGAACTGACATATTAGCAAGTTGAATAATAAATGTTGTTACAAATAAACTAATAATTAAATGCTTCGCTGGGACCATCGTCCATACTTTTTTCGGCTGTGTTTTTTTTGCTTGAGCAGAGTGATTTTCTTCATGCAGGAAGAAAAAAACGATGAGAAAGGAAAGGAATAAAAAAGCTCCCGTAACAAGAAAGACATGACGCATTCCAATTAACTCAGACAAATAACCTCCAAGTAACGGGCCAAGTAACGAACCGCTCACACCACCAGTTGAAATTGTGGAAATCGCCCAACCTGAATGTTCTTTCGGAGTTTCTGCTGCAATAAATGTCATCGCTGTTGAAAGGAAACCAGATACTGCTCCCATTAAAAATCTTAGTGCGACTAGTTGATACACATCCGTTACAAACCCCATAAGCGTCATAATAATCGCCATACCGAGGCTAGCACGAATAAGCATCAATTTCCGTCCATGTATATCACCAAGCTTTCCCCATATTGGCGATACGATCGCACCCATTAAAAATGTTACACCAAATGCAAGTCCCGACCACTGTGCAATGCTTGAAGTGCCAGTTACTCCTAATTCCTCAATATAAAAAGATAAGAAAGGAATTACTAAACTCATACCGGCTGCAGTGGTAAAACAACCTAGCCAACAAATCATTAAATTCCGTTTCCAGCTGGCCATTTTCACACCTTCTTTCTTTAGATACCCATTCTACACCCTTTCTTGTAAAAAGTTTAGTAATTTGCTTTATATGCAAGATTTACTACAAAACCCGCTATTTTCCAGTAAAAATCACTACATCTCTACATCATTTTCATAATAAAACCAACTCCTCTATATGAAGTTGGTTACTTATTATCTATCGGTATTAAACGAGCATTACAATTTCTCTCGTAAAACTCAATGGGACCTGCTTGTCCAATAATCGCATATTCATATCCATCTTGCTTCATATTATATAAACAATGATGCAATAATTCTTTTCCTACACCTTTCACACGATTTTGTTTCGCTATGCCCATTGGACCAAACAAGCCTTTCTTTCCTCTCACTACATCGTAACAGGCGAAACCAACTATTACTTCCTCCTGCTGTGCAATATAGATAGGTAACTTTTCGTTATATGTCCGAAATCCATAATCAACCGACTGTAACCACCGTTCACCAAATTCATCCACTACAAATCGTGATAACTTATCAAAATCAGAAGGACTAACTCTTCTTACATGACAAAATAATGTATTATAAATAGATTTAAAACTATTTAAATCAACCGCTAAGTCTCTCGGTGCAGCTGTAATACGTAATATATCTTCTTGCATTTGTGTATGTATAAATCCACCAATATTTGTATCTACATGAAATAATGCATACATAACATGTCCTTCATTTACTACTACTTGCTGAAAGCGTTCCATACGTTTCTTCGCTATTTGTAAAATTTCTGTCGCCTTATAAGATAGTTTATATTGCCCTATTTTTTTATACTCTTGATTATGTAAATCGAATTGTTTTCGTAACGAAAGTTTTTCTAAAAAATCTGGACCGACTTTGTGAAACAAATACATAAATAACTCAGCGCAAACTCCTGTACCTTCTTTACACATACCTATAAACAGATGGACTGGGTGAATTATGTTATACTCACTCTCTTTTGCTGCAATCTCCAATATTTTATGCACACGTTTTGTAAATTGAAATTCCTCCATATGTGTTTCCATCCTCTACTAATTTACTAACAAACCATAACCATAAATAATTGAAACAATTACACCCACTACCAATATACCTGGAAGTAAATTTGCCACCTTGATTTTAATAATACTAAGCAAGTTCAATCCAATAGCAGATATCATAATGCCGCCCGTAGCCGTCATCTCCACTATAAATTGGTTCATTAATTCTTTCGGGACAAAACTATTAATTTGTGTTGCAAAAACTGCAATACCACCTTCATATAAAACAACTGGAATTGCCGAAAATACTACGCCAATTCCTAGAGTTGTCGTTAATATAATAGAAATAAATCCATCGATAATCGCCTTTGTAAATAAAATATCATGATTTCCGCGAATCCCACTGTCAAGTGCACCAAGTATCCCCATCGCGCCAATTGCAAAAATTAAAGTAGCTGTTACAAAACCTTCTGATATGCTACCTTTCCCTTTCGATCCAACTTTATTTTCTAGCCAATCCCCTAAATGTTTTAACTTTTCTTCTAATTGTAACCATTCTCCAATTACCGTACCAATCACTAAACTCAGTATGACAACAAGAAAGTTTTCACTTTTTAATGCCATTTGAAGCCCAAGCACAGTAACCGCTAAACCGATTGCGTGCATTATCGTCCCTTTCATACTTTCTGGAATCCTACTAAATAATTTACCAAGTAAAGTACCAAATATAATACAAATTCCATTTACAACTGCTCCTAATATAACCATTTCTCATTCTTCACCCTTCGAATTCTTTATTTCTATATTTTGGTTTATACATTGATTTACAGGTTATCTATATGTTAACTTAATATTGAGAATATTAACAAATGTTTTCCACTACATAACCCGCTATTTTTTGTAACTTTAATTACCTTTAATAGATTCAGTGTTAATTTAATTGCGGGATAATATTAAAAGGGAAGGTATATATGAAAACTTTACTAAAACGATTTTTGTTAATAGCCTTTTTCATTACACCGATTGTTTTATTAATCAATTACTCTTTTATTTCAAAAGCAAAAGACAAACCCGATTTGCAAAACAAATCTAGTAAAACCGCTTCAAAAAGCGAAAAGAAAATAGAAGACCAAGAAATCACACTCACCTTCTCTGGTGATACAATGTTTGATTGGCAATTACGTCCTATAATCGAAAAGAATGGGGCTGATTACCCATTCCAACATGTAAAAGAAGAAATAAAAAAAGCTGATATTTCTTTTGTGAATTTAGAGTCGGCATTTACAACGAAAGAAAAGAAAGCACCTGGGCAACTGTTTTGGATTAAAAGTGATCCATCTACACTACAAGCTATTAAAAACACTGGATATGACATCGTAAATATTGGGAATAACCACACACTTGATTATGGGCAAGATGGATTATTAGATACGATTTCTCACGTAGAAAAATTAAAGTTCCCTTACATTGGAGCCGGAAAAAATGCGAAAGATGCATATACAGCACGAGAAATGACCGTAAAAGGGAAAAAGTTTAAATTTCTTTCCTTCGTTCGATTTATGCCTGATTCTAATTGGGTAGCTGGTGAGAATAAACCTGGCGTTGCGAATGGCTATGATTTAAATCTTGTAACAAAAACAATTAAAGAACAAAAGAAAGATGCAGACTATTTAATCGTCTATATGCATTGGGGCGTTGAAAAATCAAATCGTCCGGTAGAATACCAAAAGCAATATGTACCTAAAATGGTTGAAGCAGGAGCTAACGCAATTGTCGGGAGCCATCCACATTGGTTACAAGGGTTTGAGTATTATAATAAAGTTCCTATCGCTTACTCATTAGGTAACTTTTTATTCCCGAGTTATGTGAATGGGAAAAGCGCTGAAACTGGCGTATTAACTTTAACTTTTAAAGGAAAGGATGTCCAAATGTCATTCAATCCTTATATCATTCGCAACAACCAAGTTTCCCCTGTAAATGAAGGAGAAAAGAAAAAAGCTCTTCAATATTTACAAACAATTTCAACTGATGTAGAAATTGATGATACAGGGAAAATAAAAAACAAACGAAACTAGACAGCTCAAGATCTATTTCTCTGTAATATACTTTACAGAATAGGTGATAAACATGCTGAAAGAGTTATTAGAAAATATAAACCTCTTAGAAAACATCTATAAAATGTCTATAGCAATCCTGCTTTTATGTTCCTTTTATTCTGTGAGACTATTTAAAAAAATAAAGCGAGAGAGAAATCTTACTCCTTTTGAATTTACAATGTATGTAATCATTCGTATTGCGATACTCTTTTGGTTAGCTAGCTTTATTCTTCTTGAATTTAATGAGTACCTAGTTTAACTATAAAAAAGATAGAACAAGCACTATATTCCCTCGCTTGTATCTATCTTTTTTATTTACATTCTAACTCTTTCCTTCTATTAAATAAGCAAATCAAACAAAACAGGGTTTTTATTAAGTTCCATAAATTGAATATTATTTTCTTTAAAGCGAGTAATTAATTGCTCATAATCTTCTTTATGTTTTAATTCTACGCCGACTAATGCTGGACCATTTTCTTTATTATGTTTCTTAATATACTCAAAGCGCGTAATGTCATCTTCTGGTCCTAATCCTTTATCAAGAAATTCTCTTAGCGCACCTGAACGCTGCGGAAATTCAATGATAAAGTAATGTTTCAGTCCTTCATAAATGAGCGAACGCTCTTTCATTTCTTGCATTCTATCAATATCATTATTTCCACCACTTAGCGTACATACAACTGTTTTACCTTTTATTTCATCTCTATATAAATCAAGCGCTGCAATAGAGAGTGCACCAGCCGGTTCAGCTACAATCGCATTTTTCTTATACAGTTCTAAAATCGTCGTACAAACTTTCCCCTCTGGTACTAAAATAATATCGTCAATTACATCTTTACAAGTTTCAAATGTTAACTTTCCTACTTTTTTAACAGCTGCCCCATCAACAAAGCTATCTATTTTCTCCAATGCTACATTTTCATTTTGAAGAAAAGCCTCTTTCATAGATGCAGCTCCCATTGGCTCTACACCAATAACCTTTGTAGTAGGACTAACACCTTTTACATATGTACCAACTCCTGATGCTAATCCACCACCACCGATTGCTGTAAAGATATAATCAACCGGTTTCTCCATATCATGCATAATTTCAACTGCCACTGTCCCTTGACCAGCAACTACATACGGATCATCAAACGGATGAACAAATGTCATTCTATTTTCTTCACAATAACACTGTGCTTCTTGGAAAGAGCTATCGAATGTATCACCAACTAATACAATCTCTGCGAAATCACCACCGAAAAATTGTACTTGTGATACTTTTTGTTTCGGTGTTGTTGTGGGCATAAATATTTTTGACGGAATCTTCAATAAATTACACGTATAAGCAACTCCTTGCGCATGATTACCAGCACTTGCACAAACAACACCGTTTTGTAACTTTTCTTTCGGTAAACTTTGAATCAAATTGTATGCACCACGAATTTTGAAAGAGCGAATTAATTGTAAGTCTTCTCGTTTTACATAAACGTCACAATCATATTTCTCAGATAAAACTGTATCACGTTGTAACGGTGTTTTAATAACGATATCTTTCATGCAATTATGGGCCATTAAGATATCTTCAATTTTCACTCTCTCCTTTACCTTTTGCACCATTATATATCATCCTTATCTCTTTTAAATTGGCTCAATCAAAATGTGGGATTTTCAGAACAGCCCCTGTATTCGCCGATGTTACCATTTGTGCATAACGTCCAAGCCAGCCAGTTTTCACTTTTGGTTCTGGTCGTTTCCATTCTTTTTTACGCTTATCTAATTCTTCATCACTCACTCTTACTTCTAGTAAGCGTTCTTCAACATCAATACATACAATATCCCCTTGTTCAAGAAGTGCAATCATCCCGCCCGCTGCTGCTTCTGGTGAAATATGTCCTACTGAAATTCCACGTGAAGCTCCAGAAAAACGTCCATCTGTTAATAATGCAACCTCAGCACCTAATCCCATTCCAGCAATTGCTGATGTTGGGGCTAACATTTCTGGCATACCAGGCCCACCTCTTGGTCCTTCATAACGAATGACAACTACATCTCCTTTTTTCACTTTCCCAAGCATAATGCCCGCAAGTGCCTCATCTTGTGAATTAAAAATAACGCAAGGCCCTTCAAAACGCTTTACCTCTGTTGCACCGCTTTTAATAACCGCTCCATCTTTAGCAAGATTTCCTTTTAATATACGTAAGCCCCCCTCTTCACTATGAGGGTTTTCGAGAGAGTGAATAACCTCCTTATCTTTAATCTCTGCCTCAGCGATATTTTCTCTTAATGTTTGCCCAGTAGCAGTTATTCGATCAAGATGAAGTACTCCTTCTTTCCGGCTCATCTCTTTCAAAATTGCACTAATCCCGCCCGCACGATCAATATCTTCCATATGCCAATTTGAGGCTGGACTTACTTTACATAAATGAGGTACACGTCTTGAAACTGCATCAATACGGTTCATATCATAATCTAGTCCTGCCTCTTGTGCGAGTGCTAGCGTATGTAATACTGTATTCGTTGATCCACCCATCGCCATATCAAGTGCAAAAGCATCGTCAATTGCTTCTTCTGTTACAATATCACGCGGCTTAATATCTCTTTCAATTAAAATTTTCAATTTCTCTGCTGCTTGTTTAATTAACTCTTCACGTCTTGGATCAATTGCTAAAATACTCCCGTTACCAGGAAGAGCTAAACCTAATACTTCACATAAACAATTCATAGAGTTCGCGGTAAACATACCCGAACAAGAGCCACAAGATGGACAGCCATGATCTTCAATATCTTTTAATTCTTCTTCTGAAATTTTCCCAGATTGATAAGCTCCTACTCCTTCAAAAACAGAACTCAGATCAACAACTTCTCCTTTAGATGTTTTTCCTGCTGCCATCGGGCCGCCTGAAACAAACACAGTCGGAATGTTAATACGTAGTGCAGCCATCATCATACCTGGTGTAATTTTGTCACAGTTTGGGATACAAATCATGCCGTCAAACCAGTGTGCATTTACAACCGTTTCTACTGAATCTGCAATTATTTCACGACTCGGAAGAGAATAACGCATACCGATATGTCCCATCGCAATACCATCGTCAACTCCAATTGTATTGAATTCGAATGGTACCATACCTGCCGCACGAACTGCCTCTTTTACAAGTTTCCCAAACTCGTTCAAGTGTTTATGTCCTGGAATAATTTCAATAAAAGAATTACAAATCGCTATGAAAGGTTTATCAAAATCTTCATCTTTCAAACCAGTTGCTTTTAATAAACTACGGTGCGGTGCTTTATCAAAACCTTTTTTAATCATGTCACTTCTCATCTTGTCAAATCCCCTCTTACATATTTTTCATTTATACTCTCTTACTCTATTTCTTTACTAATTCTTTCGGTGCATGAATCCAGCTCATCATTTCACGAAGCTCTGCTCCCACTTTTTCTAATTGATGATTTTGTTCTGCTTTTTTCATTGCGTTATACGTCGGACGCCCTGCTTGATTTTCTAAAATCCATTTCTTCGCAAATTCACCTTGCTGAATTTCTGTCAGAACACGCTTCATTTCCTTCTTCGTTTCATCTGTAACAATTCTCGATCCTGTTACATAATCTCCAAACTCTGCCGTATCTGAAATAGAATGGCGCATAGTCGTTAATCCACCTTCGTACATTAAGTCAACAATTAGCTTTAATTCATGCAAACATTCAAAGTATGCAATTTCAGGACGATATCCACCTTCCGTTAACGTTTCGAACCCGGCCTTCACAAGTGCAGTTACCCCGCCGCAAAGTACAGCTTGCTCACCGAATAAATCCGTTTCGGTTTCTTCTTGGAATGTCGTTTCAATTACCCCCGCACGTGTACACCCTACACCTTTTGCATACGCTAATGCTACATGTAGCGCTGTTCCCGTCGCATCTTGATGCACTGCGACTAATGCCGGAACACCATTTCCTTCTTGATATACACGGCGAACGAGATGACCTGGACTTTTTGGCGCAACCATTGCTACATCTACGTAACTTGGCGGATTAATTTGGCCGAAGTGAATGTTAAATCCATGTGAGAAAAGTAACATTTGTCCTTCACGGAGATTCTCTTCTACTTCTGATTTATATACATGTGCTTGCTGTTCATCTGGCAATAACATTTGTACAACTTGTGCGGTTCGAACCGCTTCTGAAACAGACATTACTTCAAACCCATCCACTTTCGCTACTTCATACGACTTACCAGGACGAACACCAACTACTACTTCTACACCAGAATCACGTAAATTTTGTGCTTGCGCATGACCTTGTGATCCATAACCAACTACTGCAACAGTTTTTCCTTGTAATAACTCCACATTTGCATCTTTTTCATAATATGTTTTCATATTCCATACACTCCTTATAATTTATTTACTTGCAGAACATCAATTAATTTTTTCAACTGACTAACAAGTAATGTCGCTTCATTTTCAGTACAAACTGCTGTGAGTTTCATTTCAGAAACACCACTAGTATCTCTTTCGTTTAAATGTAAAGAAGAAATATAATAACCACGCCGAGCAAAAATCCCACTTATACGTAATAAGACACTTGGCTCGTTATGAATAACGAGTGAAAAAGTATGACTCATTCTTCCCACCTCTTCATAATCATTTCGTTATTTCCTTTGTTTGGCGGAACCATCGGAAATACGTTTTCACCTTCTTCTACACAAAAATCAACTACGACAGGACCTTCGTGAGCAAATGCTTCTAACATCACTTGTTTCGCCTCGGTTGAATTTGTTGCTCTTAATCCCTTTACTCCATAAGCTTCTGCTACTTTCACAAAATCTGGTGATCCAATTTTTGACTCTGATAAACGATTTTCATAAAACATTTCTTGCCATTGCCTTACCATCCCTAAAAATTTGTTATTTATGATAAATACTTTTACAGGGATATTATTTTCAGCAATTGTTTGTAGTTCTTGAATGTTCATTTGAAAAGAAGCATCACCTGCAATACAAATAACAAGTTCTTCTTTTTTAGCTAGCTGAGCACCGATTGCTGCTGGAAAACCAAACCCCATCGTTCCTAATCCTCCAGAAGTAAGGAACGTCCGAGGTTTTCTTGCTTTATAGAAGTGAGCAGCCCACATTTGATGCTGTCCTACTTCTGTTGTGACAATCGCTTCACCATTCGTTAATTCACTTACTAAGTTGATCACATGCTGTGGTTTTAACTCAGATTCTTTTTGCTTATAAGAAAGTGGATATTCTTCTTTCCATGCCTTTACTTTCTGAAGCCATTCGTCTGTTTGGGTATAAATAGACATATGTAACAACATGTGTAACGCTTTTTTCACATCACCAACAATCGGATGCTCTACAGTTATATTTTTATGAAACTCAGAAGGATCAATATCAATATGTACTTTTTTCGAGTGCGGAGAAAAAAGTTCTAATTTTCCTGTTACACGATCATCGAAGCGAACACCTAATGCAAGTAGTAAATCACATTCTGTTACCACCATATTAGCAGCGTATGTCCCATGCATACCAAGCATCCCTAGAAACAATGGATCTCCCGGTGGATATGCACCAAGTCCCATTAAAGTTGAAACGACTGGAATACGGTTCTCCCTTGCGAATTCGAAGAGTTCATCGGATCCACCTGAATGAATGACACCTCCTCCAATATAAAGAAGTGGACGCTTTGATTTTGAAATTGCTTTAGCCACCTCTCTAAGTTTCATGCTGTCTGGTACAAGTTCTGGTTTGTACCCCGGAATATCAACTTCTTCATTAAAGAAACTGGTGACTTTTGCATTTTGAACATCTTTTGGAATATCGATTAATACTGGTCCCGGGCGTCCGCTTTTGGCGATGTAAAAAGCTTCTTGCACAACTTGTGATACATGATTTACATCACGAACTTGGTAATTATGCTTCGTAACAGGTACTGTAATTCCGACAACATCCGCTTCTTGAAATCCATCTTTACCAATTAAAGGCGTTGCAACTTGGCCGGTAATGACAACTAAAGGAATCGAATCCATATAAGCGTCTGCTAAGCCCGTAACTACATTTGTCGCCCCTGGGCCAGAGGTAGCAAAGACTACCCCGACCTTTCCAGAAGCTCTCGCATATCCTTCAGCCGCATGAATGGCAGCTTGCTCATGACGAGTTAAAACATGTTTCAAACCACTTTCGTATAACGCATCGTATACTGGTAAAATCGCTCCGCCTGGATAGCCGAAAACGGTCGTTACACCCAATTTCTTCAAACATTGAATCACGTGCCCAGCGCCTGTCATTTCTTCATACTGTAACTTCTCATACGCTGTATACTGCTGCTTCATTTCCATTAACTCCTCTCCTTATTTATGCTAAGCTTTCCGTCAGCCCAGGAACACGTACTCCTCTTTCTCTCGTTAATTTTTTAAATTCTTCGGTCAATTGTTTCGTTACACTTCCTGGTTTCCCATCTCCAATTTCTCTCGAATCAACTTTTACAACTGGAATTAACTCCGCTGCTGTTCCTGTTAAAAATACTTCATCCGCTACATATACATCATGGCGAGTGAATGGTCTTTCCTCACACGGAATATTCAGTCGTTCACATAGCTCGATAACACTATTTCTCGTAATACCTTCTAATGCTCCTAAATAGGATGGCGGGGTTAGCACTTTTCCATCTTTCACAACGAAAACATTATCGCCAGAACCTTCACAAACATATCCTTGTTGATTTAACATAAGAGCCTCTAACACTCCTGCTTGTGCTGCTTCAATTTTTACAAGTACGTTATTTAAATAATTCATTGACTTAATACGTGGATCTAACGCGTCTGGCGTATTACGTCTTGATGCAACAGATACAACGCTTAGCCCATTATCATAAAATTCTTGTGGGAATAACTTTAATTGTTCTGCAATGATAATTACGCTCGGCTTCACACAACTTCTCGGATCGAGCCCTAAGTCACCTTTTCCTCTTGAGACAATTAAGCGAATGTAAGCATCAGCGTATTCATTTTTTTGGAGTGTATGTAAAACTGCTTCTTCCATTTCTTCTACCGTCATTGGAATTGTTAGTAAAATAGATTTCGCTGATTCATATAATCGTTTCACATGTTCTTTTAAACAAAATACATTTCCTCCGTAACTACGAATCCCTTCAAATACACCGTCTCCGTATAAAAAACCATGATCATACACTGAAACAACTGCCTTTTCTTTTTCTACAAATTCCCCATTCATGTAAATGTACTGGTTTCCCATCTCACATCGCTCCTCTTTTTTCTCTATTTTTGCAATCTATTTCTACATCGATTGCTGAGATGAGTATTTTTAACAGAATATTCAGTATATAACCCTTAAAAATATACTCGTCTCAACAATCGATTACTTACATACTTGTAGCAATCCATTGCTGAGACGAGAGAATCGTGGTACCACTCAGCTTCCTTATACTTCTCACGAAATATAAGCTCTGCAAGTCCAATTAGACTTTTGTTTTTCTATCGGGAACAACCCCGCTACTTTTTACTAGTTTTCAAAAGTAGTGCTCCAAGGTGATTTTCAATGATTGAATTGTTACCACCCTCACAGCCTCGGGGCAGCTCTCTGAAACAATCTTTATCATTTACTCTCCTCTTCTACGCATTCTCTTCTTCTATTTTTAAAAATAAAAACTCTCGCCTCAGCAATCAACTACTACAATTTAGTAGCTTTGATTGCTGAGGCGAGAGTTTCGCGTTACCACTCAGCTTCCTTATACTTCTCACGAAATATAAGCTTTGTAGGTCCAATCAGACCTCCGTCCTTTTACCGGAGACGATGCCGCCGCCCTCTACTCAGTTTCCCTTTCGCAAGCGATGCTCCGAGGTGATCTTCAATGATTCGATTGTTACTACCCTCACAGCCTTGGAGTAGCTCTCTGAAACGATCATAATCATCTACTTTCCTCTTCTTTGCATATACAACATATAAAGTTAGAAAATTCTTAATTAACTTTTATTTGTTACACGTATTATAGGACGTTGTTCTTTTCGTTGTCAACATGTTTTTTCAAAAAAATTAAAATTCATTCTATTTATTTTTTCTCAAATCAAAATTGGAATGCATTACTTACATACACTCATATATTACTTAAGTATGTTCGCATTACTACATAAAGAAAAACTTATAAAGTTTATGAGGAGATGAGGAAACTATGTTAAAAGGGAAAGTAGCGTTAGTTACAGGAGCAAGCCGAGGAATTGGACGAGCGATCGCTAAACGTTTAGCAAATGACGGTGCATTGGTTGCTGTTCATTACGGTAATCGAAAAGATGACGCTGAAGAAACTGTTCATGAAATTCGATCAGATGGTGGCCAAGCTTTTTCTATCGGCGCAAATCTAGAATCCTTACACGGTGTAGAAAACCTTTATAACGCTTTAGATACTGAATTACAAAAGCGCACTGGTGAAACAAAATTTGATATTTTAATAAACAATGCTGGCATTGGTCCTGGTGCTTTTATTGAAGAAACGACTGAACAGTTTTTTGATAGAATGGTTTCAGTAAATGCCAAAGCTCCATTCTTTATCATTCAACTAGCACTACCACGTTTACGTGACAATAGCCGAATTATTAATATTTCGTCCGCTGCCACCCGCATTTCTTTACCTGATTTTGTTGCATATAGTATGACGAAAGGCGCTATTAATACAATGACTTTTACGCTAGCAAAACAGCTTGGAGCACGAGGAATAACGGTGAATGCAATACTTCCAGGATTTATTAAAACAGATATGAATGCAGAACTCTTGAGCGACCCAATGATGAAGCAGTACGCTACTACTATTTCTGCTTTCAATCGCTTAGGTGAAGTAGAGGACATTGCCGATACTGCTGCATTTCTTGCTTCTCCAGACAGCCGCTGGGTTACTGGACAATTAATTGATGTGAGCGGAGGATCTTGTTTATAAAAAACATATATTTTCAAATCTTTTTTATTGCGCAATAAAACAATTTATATAATACTATATAAAACATATACATTTAGGAGGATTACAGCAATGTCCGAAAAAACATACGAACTCGCAACCTTCGCAGGCGGTTGCTTTTGGTGCATGGTAAAACCATTTGATGAACTTCCTGGTATTCATAAAGTACTTTCTGGCTATGCAGGAGGTCATGTAGAAAATCCAACATATGAACAAGTAAAAGCTGGAACATCTGGACATTTAGAAGTTGTTCAAATTACATTCGATCCTTCTATTTTTCCTTATCAGAAATTACTAGACTTATATTGGCCACAAATCGATCCAACTGACGATGGCGGACAATTTTTTGACCGTGGTCCATCTTATCGTACCGCTATTTTTTACCATAACGAAACACAAAAAGGGCTTGCTGAAAAATCAAAACAAGCTCTTGCAGAAAGCGGTATGTTTAAAGATCCAATCGTGACTGAAATTCGTCCTGCTGCACCTTTTTACGAAGCAGAGGAATACCATCAACATTTCTATAAAAAGAATCCAGAGAAATATGCTACTGAGCAAAAGGAATCTGGGCGTGAAGACTTTATAAAAGAAAATTGGCAAAAAAAATAATAAAAACGCATCGTGCTTTTTTAGTACGTTGCGTTTTTATTTTTGATAAAAGTACCATACAATTAACAGAACAATTGCTGTTAGTGACCAAAGTATTATCTCGTTTTTCACTCTATTCTTTTTCTTAGTCATTTCATTCCCTCCTAATAACTATTAAACATATTCAATTTTTTCTTTGTTTAATTGTCCATCTTATATACGTGAATACATCCTTACAAATTTTAATAGCAAGACCACCAATAATTCCGATTGCAATGGAAATTACTAGCATCTGTCCAAAACTAAAAGAATTTGTGTACATTATGTAGAGAACGATACATATAAGTAAAACATCCGGTAAAGAAAGTAAAAACCTTTTAAGCATTCCTTTATCTCCTCTATACTTTTTAATTTATATCTTCTACTGTAACTTTGAAATAAAATTTGTTCAAAAATTCCATTTATACCCTCATTTTATGAAAAATAATAAGAATCCCTTTTCAAAAGAGATTCTTATTCAGCAGATTTAAGTTTAATTATTTTCTACATATCCTATTCCATAATTACTCCTAAAATAGAATAATATTACTAATGATTTATTGTAAATTGACTATTTGCTAGGCAACCGAATGTCGCGCCAGCTACCTACATCGCATTGGCCAAATTCATTATTACCTACCGCGATCACCGTGCCGTCTGATTTTAGTCCGACTGTATGTGCACAACCAGCCGCTATCGCTACAATATCTCTCCAATCACTTACGTTACATTGACCATACTCATTCCAACCCACTGCCACCACGGTACCGTTTGATTTAAGTCCGATTGTATGATTCGTACCAGCCGCTATTGCTACAATATCTCGCCAGCCACTTACATCACACTGGTTATGTTTATCATTCCCTACTGCCATCACCGTACCGTCTCGTTTAAGACCAACAGTATGAAGATACCCAGCCTTGACCGATACAATACCTCGCCAGCTACTTACATTGCATTGACCATATCGATTATTCCCCACAGTCGTCAATGCGCCGTCCAATTTAAGACCGACTGTATGCCAGTCACCCGCTGTGACTGCCACAATACCTTGCCAACTGCTTACATTGCATTCTCCTTCTTTATTTCGGCCCACCGCTACTACCGTGCCATCCGATTTAAGGCCAACGGTACGACGCCACCCCGCCGCAACCTCTACAATATTATGCCAATCGTTTACATCACATTGTTCATGCTTATTCCAACCCACTGCTACCGCAGTCACATGTAAGACCGATTGTATGAGCATTACCCGTGTTCGTCGCCATATGAACATTGCCCACTGCGATTGCTTCAATATCGCGCCAATCACTTACATTACATTCCCCTTCTTTATTCCGTCCCACCGCTACTACCGTGCCATCCGATTTAAGGCCAACAGTATGATAACGCCCCGCCGTTATCGTATCTTTAGGCCATCGTTTCACTTTTTCTTTCGATAAAAGGTAATCCATGTTTTACCTCCTTGCATATAAGCAACTGTATCATAATAGATATTTTTATCAAATTTCATTATAAATCTAAATTTACAAAGAAAGCTTATTTTACTTCTTCAAAAAAACAAAAACCTCCAGTTTAAATACTAGAGGTTTTCTCGTTATTTTTTCAATCGCTCAATAAAATCATGTAATTTATCAAGTGACTTCATATTCTGATTGCAAGCTACACCATCTTTGCAAATGTAGTTTCCCTTTTTAACGAAAGTTCCTGGTACATCACCTTTAATTTCAACTAAAAACATTCCTACTTCTTCATGTCCATGACATAACGAACAAATGCTTTTTTTATTTAAACTTTGGAACGTTCCTTGCAGACCAACAAATTTATTTTTATCATTTTTCGCTATAATAAATTTCCTGCCTGATCCCTTATCAATCCAGCTTAAATAAGATATTTCTTTCATATCTATTTCTTCCATATCAGGAAGTTTTAACTTTTTCGCTTTAGGAAACAATTTTTTTAATGTTTGTGCTGTAACTTCTTGAAACGGAATTACATACGGATTTATTTTCATTAAAAATGATTCTGCATCTTCTCTATTTTGAACTGTTAATACCGTATCAATTAACTCTTTCTGTTCATCCGTTAAATTCTCAAATACATGTATTATCTTTTCAATCGCAAGCGATTTTAACGCTTGAATTACACCTCTATCATTTGCGGTTGCATGCCCGTTTGCTAAAATATAAGCTTGTGATTTTATAAAATTATATTGATCACTTCTAATAAACGCTTCCATCTTTATCACTCCATACAAATTGTTGATCTAGTTTTATTGTATACAATGATTACGTTTTTTGATATGTAAAAGATAACTTAGAAACAAACATTACATATATCACTTATTCTCTACCGCTGCATTTTCTGACAAAAGAAGCCATCATCTGCTTTCCATTCCGCATATAATACGTCTTCAAATTTAGTAATTCCTTTTTGCTTTATTTGTTTATAAAGCCACCCTTCATCAAATCCTGCTTCCCTCAAATTATCCTTAACTACTTTCCCATCACTAATTAATGAAATTGGTAAGTATACAGGCTTATGTTTTAAACTTAAATCATTTATAGTAGGAGATTCGTATTTACTTTTTTTCAGAACGCTTATGTTTCCATTAGGTTCCAATATCATATATTCAACTTCTCGGATTGAAAATATATCTTTTTGTTGTCTTAACATTTGTTGTAATTGGTTAATATCCAAATGATTTGATTTTAATTGTTCTCTATCAATATGCCCATTACGAATGATAATAGAAGGGTATCCTTCAAAGAACTTTCTTGTCCTTCTAAATTTTTGTGTTATTGCTTCTATTGCGTAAATTAATATTACCCATACAAAAACAGCGTATAAAATAGACCATACTCTCACCTCAGGATCATATACAGTGTTTCCAACTAGTTCTCCGATTACAATCGCAGAAATAAAATCAAAAGGGGTTAGCTGTGATATTTGTGTTTTCCCTAATATTTTAGTAGCAATTAATAAAACAAAAAAACCAACAAAAAGTTCTATCGTTATTTGTCCAAGATGATTCATATGTGTTCACCTTTCTATAATATGAAATATAACGTTTTTATTCCTATTCACATTTCTATACAATACTATTGCGATTTATTTTTTCTATTATCATGCCCATTCACACGCTATATATCCAATACATACAAAGCAAAAAGAGTCTAGCTCAAAATAATATTTGAACTAGACTCTTTTATGCTCATTTAGAATACACAATCTTTTTAATCGTTTCCCCAGAAAGAAAATATTTTTCTGCAAGTTGATGAATAGCAATCCCACTTTTAAACGCTTCTTTAATTGCTTTATTTCTTTCATCTAGTTGTTTTCTTCCGCCAGATCGTGTACCCCATTTATAATGTTTCGTTTCTTGTTTCGGAATGTAAATTGTTTCACCTTGTATATACTTTTGAATTTCAGTAATTAAACTCTCTGGTAAAACAGCATTAGCTTTTACGTATTTCATTTCTGCTCGCCCCTTATTTTTTATGGTTCATTTCAATAAGGTGCAAAGCCAAATATAAAAAATGATACGAGCTCATATAGGCGATTGTATATTACTTGTCTACCTCACGCAAAGTATCGCCATTTCCATACTTGGCTTTGCATGAGACGTTGCAGTGTCTGGCAATTGAATTATAATCGCCATATAAACACCTCCTAATATACCTTTTGTATTTTATTATATGATAAATTCCTTCTCCTTGCATCCACACCCTTCTTAAAGCACGAAATTACTTAGTTTGATATAATACTTTTTAATTGAATCAAAAAACATTGTGAGGTTACATTATGAGGAAAAAAATTATCATTACAATCGTTACACTATTCTTTATTATCACGGCATTATTTGGAACATACAAATTGATGAATGCAAGAAGCTTTCAATTATTTGGAGATTTAACACAACGCGTAGAAACAAATGAAAAAGTGATTGCTTTAACTTTTGATGATGGCCCTACTAACAATGTAAAACAAATATTACCGCTACTAGATACATACAACGCTAAAGCTACTTTCTTTTTAATTGGAAATGAATTAGAGAAAAATTTATCGTTAGGAGAAGCTATCGCGCAATCTGGGCACCAACTTGGAAACCATACATATTCTCATAATAGAATGGTTTTCAAAACACCTTCTTTTATTAAAGGTGAAATAGAAAAAACGAATTCATTAATCCGCCAAACAGGATTTACAGACGAAATTGATTTTAGGCCTCCTAACGGGAAAAAATTAATTGGACTACCCTATTATTTAAATAAAAATAATATCGAAACGATTATATGGGATCTTGAGCCCGATACTTTTTATAAATCTACGGCTGATAAAATTGAATATGTTAATAAAAATGTAAAACCAGGTTCTATCATTTTATTGCATTCTATGTATGATGAGTCTAATGAAAATTTACAAACGATTGAAGGTATTTTAAATTCTTTATCTAAGAAGGGCTATCAGTTCGTAACAGTAAATGAATTGCAAAAAAGAGCAAAATAAAAAGGTAGCGTATTTGTATGATACGCTACCTTTCTTTTTATATAATGCCAAGTACATTTAAGAATACGATAATAATCGCAATTGGTGCGATATAACGAAGTAAGAATAACCATAATACGAATAGTTTATAACCTTTATTTTTACTTACACCTAGCTCTTTCATTAATACATCTTTCTTCATTTTTAAAGGAACAAAGATAGAAACTAATAATACACCAAGTGGCATTAATATGTTACTTACTGCATAGTCCGCTAAATCAAAGACTGTCTTTCCAAAAATCTTCAGATCACCTAATATACCGAATGATAATGCTGATGGTACCCCAACAACGAAGATTAATAACCCTACGATTAAGGCCATTTTCTCACGTTTCCCTTTACCTTTTGATGTTAACGATGCAACACTAATTTCTAACATCGAAATTGCTGATGTAATCGTAGCGAAGAAGAATAGTAATAAGAAAACGATGAAGAATAATTTTCCGAATGCCATTTTACTGAAAATAGCTGGCAATACGATAAATAATAGTCCCGGTCCTTGAGATGGTTCCATCCCAAATGCGAACACAACTGGGAAAATTGCAAGTCCTGCAAGTAATGTAATAACAAGAGTTAAGGCTACGATAGAAAATGCTGAGCGTGGTAAGCTTTCTTCTTTCGGTAAGTATGAGCTATACGTTACCATAACGGCTACCCCAACAGATAATGAGAAGAACGATTGCCCCATTGCGTATAAAATAACTTCTGATGTTACATGTGAGAAATCAGGTTGTAAGAAGAAACGAACACCTTCTCCAGCACCATCTAACGTAAGTGCACGAACGATTAATACAAAGAATAAAACGAATAGTGCTGGCATGAAATATTTATTTACTTTTTCAACACCATTTTGTACACCTTTACTTACAATAAAAATAGTAATAAGAATGAATAATAGCTGTGATCCAACTGCTAAATATGGATTGGAAATGATTTCACCAAACGTAGCTTCGTATGCTCCATTTCCTTCCCATAGTCTACCTGTAATTGCATTCCATAAATATAATAAAATCCAGCCTCCTACAACACTGTAGAAAGAAAGTAATATGAAACATGTTACAATTCCTAATTTACCTAACCAAGGCCATAACGTTTTAGGAGCAATCTCTCTATATGCATCAACAGCCTCTTTTTGTGTACTTCTTCCAATAACAAATTCAGCTAATAATAGCGGTAAACCAATTAATAATGTGAAACCGATGAAAATTAGGAAGAACGCTCCGCCTCCTCCAATGCCGGCCATATATGGGAATTTCCAAATCGCCCCAAGACCAATTGCCGAACCTGCTGCAGCTAATACGAAACCTAATTTCGATGTCCATTGCTGTGAATTCATTTGTTAATCTCCTCTCTGTCTCTTTTTCTTTGTTACAATTCGGTATTTATATTGTTCTATCAATACTCTTTTCTAATACGTTCACTTCCTCCCTAATAATAAAAAACGCCCCTACGTAAATACGTAGGGACGACAAAAATATCGCGGTACCACCCTAGTTGTGAAGAACACTAAGAAACCTCCTAAATAAAAACGCCCCTACGCAAAAACGTAGGGACGATAAAATATCGCGGTACCACCCTAGTTATGAAGCCACACCAAAGTTAGGACCTAAATAAAAAACGTCCCTACGTAAATACGTAGGGACGATAAATATCGCGGTACCACCCTAGTTGTGAAAAAATCTTCACCACTTTATTTGATAACGGTATAAACTACCGTCTTTCATTTCCTCATAATGTGAGATTTATGAAAGATGCTCCAGGACGAACTTCATGAATAATCTATATACTGATTCACACCAACCATCAGCTCTCTGAAATAGGGAGATATTCACTACTATACCCTTTCATTGCCCAAATATTATTTTCCGAATTGATTACTATCATTTTTATCACACATTAAAAATAGTGTCAACTTATATTTCGAATTTTTATGTATTACAATCTATTTAAAAATTCGAAATATAGGTTTTAGTTTAGAAAACAAGTAGCTTAGTACATAACGAATTCTAATAGGCAATAGAAAAAGAATTACGTATTATTGATACTTATTCAATAATACAAATCATCCAGAAACATAACCTGTCTCTCTGTATTCATTTTTTAAGAGTTTGATGGATACCAAGAAAATTTCGCATCACTATCCAGTGGTCTATTTTTCGTTTCTTCTTTAATTACACGAAACCATTCATTTAAAATTTGAGTTTTAGGCAATTGAGCAGCAAAGTTATCTTCCCAAATTATATGTGAGAACCAGGCTTTCGTTTCCCATTCAAACTGCAATTGCGCGAATGATATTACAGGATGATCAGCTTCGCGAAATTGCTCATTTACTGCATTTGAAACTTCTGAAGCTTGCGGTAACAACTCGTTCTGAATTCTATTTTTTATCGTCTCATTTTCTAGCTGATCCCAGAAATACAATTGCCCATTTATTTGATAAAAAATATCAAATGAAGCCTCACCTTTCTTCAAATTCAATAACACGAAGGCACGTTCCACATCATTGTCAGCTGCCTTTACAGCATTAACAATTATATTTTGTGCCATCGATACCCAGTAACTAGTCGCTTCCTCTACCGGTGATTCAACATACAATTCTTCACTTAATTCATGAAGAGTCGCTTCTTGCTCATTTACTTTTTCAACTTTTTTAAAAAACCTATTAAAAAACCCCATAACTTCCCCCTTATTACTATTTTCTATTTCACAAAATAAAAAATAGATTTTTCTTGCTCATCCACATTTACTCCTGGCGCGTATGTATGAACTTGTTGCAACACTTCTTCTATTAGCAACTCTAACTCCTGCACACTTTTTTCTGGATTCCCTATTAATGTGTCCGCCATACGTTCATATAATTTTTCAGGTTTAATAGTCATTCGTTCCACATTATTAGGCATCCATTTAAACGCTGGATGATGTACGTACATTTTATTCAAACCAAATAAAACACCGAATATGTTCCTTTGTACTTCGCAAATAACGTCATAAAGCATAAGCCAATCTTTCCGTTTTAAAAGCGCCTTTCGATTGTGCCAACGATTACTTAACCATAGATTTTCTGAAATCATCCGTTTTGCTAGTTCATCTGGATATGCCGCTACTTTTTCTTTTAATTCATTTACTTTCCCTTCTCCATACAAACTAACACCATCATGAACAGATGATACAATACATTGTTTTTCATAACTTATATCATATTGATCCACCACATCCGAAATCACTTTCTCTACTGTCTCTGTTAAAAAGTTACTAATTTCTAATTTAATTCCCTCTTTCGTTAAATACGTTTCCGACCATTCTTCTTCCTCATACGGATGATACGATAATATTTTCCCATCAATATGATAAATAGGGGCTCTACGATCCTCATCTTCCGGCGGTGTTGACCATAAAATATGTAATTCTATATCTGAATGTTCATCTTCAAGCTTTCTAGCTACCGAACCCGCTAAAATAATGGCTTCTACTTTCGGGTTTTGCCTATAAATCTCTGACATCTCTATTGCTTTCTCTTTTAATCCCATTTCATTTCCCCCTAAATTGCAGTAATCCCCTATATTTCATTTATCTATTTCGATATTACAGCTTGCATTACCTTTTCAAATTCCTACTTAATCATATTTCTATCCAATAGCGCTGAATAACTTCACCAGTACGAGAAGAAACTACTTCATTTTCTAACACACCGCCAACCTTTTGAATCGTTTTAGCAGAACCGATATTGGATTTATCGCAAGTTATTAATACTTTCTGCAATCCTAATTTTTGCGCTTCAGCTAATGCAAGTTGTAGTTGTTTCGTAGCGTAACCGTGGCGACGTTTATTCGGATGGACACTATATCCAATATGACCGCTTTCCCGTAATAATTCTGGATTTAATCTATGTCTAATATTCACAAAACCTATAAGTTCCCCTTTTTCAAAACTTAAAAACTGACTAGATGGCACTCGATTAGCTAGTAAATTTTCTCCTAGTTCTTGTTTACTCACTTTTTCAAACCATTCATCAAGAGAATCAAAGTTTTGTAAAGAACTACTTCCATGTGGTTGTTCCCCTGAGTGTAAAAACGCTTGTCTATACGCCGTAATATGCTCACTATATTCATGGATTGGTTTTAATAGTTTCATTGTTCTTCTCCCCCTCTTCATTCCATAAAACAAACACCTTAATAGCAGCTATTCACTATTAAGGTGTTTCTATCCTTTTTATTCAAATAACCCCATGCTTAAATAACGTTCACCTGTATCAGGCGCAATACATAAAACTTTTTTACCAACGCCTAGGCGTTTCGCTATCATGATTGCAGCGTAAACAGATGCTCCAGAAGATGGCCCAACTAATAATCCTTCTTGTCTAGCTAAGTTTCTCATTGTCGTTAAAGCCTCTTCATCTGCAATTTGAATAATTTCGTTATACACTTCTGTATTTAAGTTTTTCGGAATAAATCCTGGGCTTGTTCCTACTAGTTTATGAGGACCTGGTACACCACCGGATAAAACGGGAGATCCTTTCGGTTCCACTACTGCAATATATAAGTTTGGCAATTTCTCTTTTAACATTTCACCAGTCCCTGTAATCGTTCCGCCTGTTCCTGCCGTTGCAACAAAAGCATCAAGCTCTCCATCCATTTGTTCGTAAATTTCAAGTGCAGTCGTATAACGGTGAATATTCGGATTAGCTGGATTTTCAAATTGTTGCGGGATAAAACTATTCGGTATTTGTTTTTGCAGTTCTAACGCCTTCGCAATTGCTCCTGGCATTCTTTGTTCTGCTGGTGTTAAAACTACTTCTGCTCCGTATGCTTTCAATAAATTAATACGCTCTTTTGACATATTATCTGGCATAATTAAAATCGCTTTATACCCTTTAGCTGCTGCATTCATCGCTAAACCAATCCCTGTATTCCCGCTTGTCGGTTCAATAATTGTATCTCCTGGTTTGATGAGACCATTTTCTTCTGCAACGTGAAGTAAATTATAAGCAGCACGGTCTTTCACACTGCGCGATGGATTAAACATTTCTAGTTTCACATACACATCTGCTGCGTCTTCCGGAATAAATTTAGATAATCGGACGACAGGTGTATCTCCTATTAATTCCGTAACGTTTTCACACAATTTCATAGCGCATCCCCTATTCTATCGTTTTCTTATCACTTGGCAGTAACCATGAAGTGAGTCCAATTAATGGTAGACAACTACATAATAGCATAATAAATTGCAGGCTATATATATCTGCTAATTTCCCAAGAACTACAGCACCTAATGCTCCAAGTCCAAATGCAAGACCTACGATTAATCCTGACACCATTCCCACTTTTCCAGGCACAAGCTCTTGTGCATATACAACAATTACACTAAAACTACTTGAACTAATAAAACCGATACATAAAAATAACGGTACGACCCACACAAGTGAGACATGTGGTAATAACAGTGCAAGTGGCGCTGAACCTAACATTGAAAATACGATGATATTTTTCTTACCAAATCGATCTGCTAACGGTCCTCCGAAGAAAGTGCCTAACACACCAGCAATCATAAATGCGAATACGAAATACTGGGCATTTTTTATAGATAAACCGTAATGCTCTATTAAGTAAAATTGATAGAAATTCCCGATACCAGCACCGTACCAAGAGCGTACAAAAGTAAGAAAAACAAGAAGTATAATAACGAATTTAATGTGTGTACTTACAATTGCATTTTCCGCCTCAAGTGCAGCCCTCTTCTTCCTTCTTACAGCACCGGTTGCTAATTCATTTTTGTACCAATTCGATACGAAAATTAATAATACAATTCCTACTGCTGCAAATGCTGTAAAACCTAATGAACCAATTTGACCGAGTGGAACGAAAATTAGCGCTGTAAAAATAGGAGCTAAAGAATTCCCCGTGTTTCCCCCAACTTGATAAATTGCTTGCGCTAACCCTCGTTTTGCACCTGCCGCCATATACGCAACACGAGCGCCTTCTGGATGAAAGACCGCGGAACCTAAACCAATAAATAAAACAGAAATAATAACAATAATAAAGTTTGGTGCAAACGCGAGTCCAATCATTCCAAGCATACTTGAAAACATGCCGAGTGGTAATAAAAATGGTGACGGCTTCTTATCTGAATACATACCAAACACCGGTTGCATAATCGATGACGTCATATTTAATGCAAACGCAATCCACCCTACTTGCATATAGGATAAATTCATCGTTTTTTCCAAAATAGGAAACAACGCCGGCACAACTGCTTGCATCGAATCATTTAAAAAATGCCCAAAGCTAATCGCAAATAAAATTCGATATATTGTCGGTGTTTCTACAGTTTTTTTGTGTGAAACTGCCTGCATATGTGAATCTCCCCTTTCTGTACAAAATATATATTTATTACAGTAGGTGTAATAAATTCTGACTTTTGAAACATTTCTATTCTATACTGCTTTCATTTCTTTTTCCAGAAATATAACTTAACTCCCGTCATTGGCTTGCATCCTTGTAACTTTCAGCGGTAAAACAGTACAAAAAAAGACAACCCAATCACATACTGGGTTGCCTCTTACATTAAATTGTAAAATGCTTATACTTCTCGTAATCACTCGTCTTACATTCTATTTGTAATTTGGTACCTTCGTTTTCGTAACTCGTAGATAAAACGTGTGCATGATTATTGAAATACGAAACTACCTGTCCTTGATCATATGGAATTAACATTTCACACTTCGTATATTCTTTATAGATGTGTGAGCGAATCATTTCTACAAGTTCTTCAATTCCAACATGTTTCTTCGCTGATAAATAAACGCGATCTTCTTGCACTTTCGGAATTTCAACATCTACCATATCTGATTTATTATAAGCATAGATCGTTGGAATATTTTCTACTCCAATTTTCTTTAACGTTTCATTTGTAATATCAATTAATTGTTCATAATTTGGATTTGCGTAATCTACAACGTGAATAAGTAGGTCTGCTTCCGCTACTTCTTCTAACGTTGAACGGAACGCCTTCACAAGATGATGTGGTAATTTACTTACAAATCCAACTGTATCTGTTAATAAAAATGATTTATTATCTGGCAAATCAATATTTCGTACAGATGTTTCTAACGTCGCGAATAACATATCTTTTTCAAATACTTGTTTTTCTTCTGTACCATTATAAATTTCAAGCATTGCATTCATCGTCGTTGACTTTCCTGCATTCGTATAACCTACTAATGCTACAACAGGTATTTCATTTTTCTTACGCTGCTTTCGCTGCGTTTGACGCTGGGCAACGAGCGCTTCTAAATCTTTATTCAAAACTGAAATTTGTTCTTCAATTTTACGACGGTCTAACTCTAACTTCTTTTCACCGACACCTTTATTTTTCGTACCAACGCCGCCGCTCTGTCTCCCTAACGATTCACGAAGACCGATTAAACGAGGCATCATGTACTGAAGGTGTGCTACTTCTACTTGTAGCTGTGCTTCTTTCGTTTTCGCACGTTGCGCAAAAATATCTAAAATTAAAATGGTACGATCAATTACCTTACAATCTAAATCCTCTTCTAAATTTCGAATTTGTGAAGGAGATAATTCATCATTAAAGATAACCATATTCGCATCTATTTCTTGTACATACGCTGCAACTTCTTCAATCTTTCCTTTTCCGATATAATGCGATGGATTTACTCGTTGTAAATTTTGCGTTACTTGCCCAATTACCTCTACATCACAAGCTTCCGCAAGATTTGTTAACTCTTCCATTGAATATGCAAAATCATCTTCATTACCTACATTTACTCCAACTAAAACTGCTCTTTGTAATACTTCTTCCATATATTTATTCCTCCATTTCGATTACGTAAAATAAAAAACACAGGTCGCTGCCTGTGTTTTCGTAAACGGATAAGGGTTCACCAAAGAAATAGAAGAAAGCTATGCTTTCATCCTATTTTATAGTCAAAAAGTCCCCAGATTGTATACGTATCCACGGTAAGTGTTCACTTATACAATCCCATTCTATTTATAAAGGCAAAACAAAAAGAGGGCGTATTCGTCCCTCCCTCTTTTTCACATATAAGCTTAATAAAGGGTTCCTTTAAAATAGGCAGACCAATCCCGTTCACTCTGTACACAGACAGAGCCTTTGAGCGCTATTCAATTATTGGCACAAAGTATTGAGACGTAATCTGATTAAGATCAAAGGAAGCCCCTCCGTTCATTTTAAGTTACATAAAGTGTAGCATAAGTAATTCGCTTTCACAAGGTTTAACAACCTATATCACACGAAAGAAAATCTTTATATTTTTACTTTAATCGTCATTTTTTGCGAATTTTTCTCACAATAAAAATAACAAAAGCAATTATCAATTTTAGAAACTTCTCGTATATTATTTTTACAGCACTCGCCAAATTCTTTCATAGTAAGTTAAGTATTATCGTTTTAATACAACAAAAATCTTTATTGACATTTTTATAACCTGATATTAGTATCAGGTTATAAAAATAAAAGTTAGGAGATGTTTCTATGCATTCTAAATCTCGTATTACTGCAATTGGTACTTATGTTCCAGATCAAATATTGTCTAATAACGATTTAGAAAAGATGGTCCATACGAATGATGAATGGATTGTACAAAGAACAGGAATGAGGGAAAGAAGAATCGCTAGCGAAGAAGAATACTCCTCAAACTTAGCCATTAAAGCAATTAAAAATTTATGTACAACATATAAGAAAAACTTAGAAGATGTCGACTGTATCATTGTCGCTACTACTACTGCTGATTACGTTTTCCCTAGTGTTGCTTGCCAAATACAACAATACTTCAACATACCTCATACACTAGCTTTTGATTTAAATGCAACTTGTGCTGGTTTTACATATGGACTACACGTCGGTAATAGCTTAATCACTTCTGGATCACATGAAAAAGTACTTGTCGTAGCGACAGAGACATTATCTAAAGTTACTGATTATAGCGATAGAACGACCTGTATTTTATTCGGTGATGGTGCTGGAGCTATTTTATTAGAAAGAGATGAAGACACCCCAAGCTTTATCGCTGCTCACATGGGAACAAACGGTGATGGCGGCATTCATCTATATAGAACAAACTTATCTACTACTATGAATGGCACACCACTGCAAACAAATGAAAAAATCGTTCAAAATGGAAGAGAAGTATATAAATGGGCAACACGTACAGTGCCAAAAGGCATAAAAGATTTAATACATACCGCAAATATGCAAGTAGATGATATAGACTGGTTCATACCCCACAGCGCTAACTTACGAATGATTGAATCTATTTGCGAAAAATCTCAAATTCCAATACAAAAAACATTAACGAGCGTGGAATATATGGGGAATACCTCTTCAGTCACCATTCCACTCGCTTTAAATTTAGCTATAAAAGAAGGAAGGTTAAATAACGGAGACACACTTTTACTATACGGATTTGGTGGCGGACTTACGCATTTAGGACTTATTGTAGAGTGGAATTTAATTTAAGTGTATAAAAAGAGGTTCTAGCCAGTAACTAGAACCTCTTTTTCATTTAATTTCTTGCCCCTTTTCGAGACCATATCACAACAGGAATAAGTAATAACGCTAACACGCCTCCAGCCAATGACAATGCCGCATAACTTGAATTCGCTACTACCATACCTGACATTGCTCCACCAGAAGCTCCAGCTAGCGCAATAAAAACATCTATTTTCCCTTGTGTTTTAGCACGTGTAGACGGTGTTGTGGAATCAACGATTTGTGCTGTACCACTTATCAATCCGAGGTTCCATCCTAGCCCAAGTAAAGACAGAGCAACGATTAATAATAATAAAGAATCACTTGGCGCTATCGCCGCTATGACACCCGCTGCAAGTAAAATCACTCCACCAGCTATGCTCATTGTAGTTCGGCCAATTTTATCAATTAACATTCCTGTAACGAGAGATGGAAGATACATTGCACCTACATGAAAACCTATCACAAGTCCTACTGCACTTAAACCGTGACCGTGGTGTCCCATATGAACTGGCGTCATCGTCATAATCGCAACCATCACTATTTGCGTAAGTATCATTACGATTGCTCCAACTGTAATACCTCGTTTATTTTCTTTCGCTTCTTCTGTTATTGGTTGTCCTTTATATGTATGTTCCTGTTTATATCTTTCTATTATGTTAGCAATAATCAAAGGATCTGGACGAAGCATAACAAAAAGAACTAGACCCGCCAGTATAAATGCTGCTGCCGATAGTATGAACGGACCTGCAAGTTTAGGAACTCCAATTGAATGAGCAAAACTTCCCATTACCCCTACTAAATTTGGTCCTGCAACTGCACCGAAAGTCGTCATTACCATCGTAATACTAACAGCCGTTGCTCTCTGCTTCTTATCTGCTAAATCTGTACCTGCATAACGAGCTTGTAGATTCGTGGCTGTACCGGCACCATATATGAGTAAAGAAATAAGTAAAAGAATAATGCTGTTCGTTAAAGCTGCCATTACAACACCAATTGCTCCAAATCCGCCTACTATAAACCCTGTTGCAAGACCTATCCGGCGTCCATATCGTTGCGAAAGCTTCCCTACTATGAAAGCTGCTAATGCCGATCCTAATGTAAACATAGCAGTTGGTAATCCTGCAAATGCATCTGTTCCAAGCATTTGCTGCGCAAGAAGTGCTCCCACTGTAATACCAGCAGCTAGTCCTGCACCGCCAAACATTTGTGAAATGCTGACGATTATTAACGTTCGTTTGTATAGTTTTTGTTGCTCTTCTTCTGTGTACACATGATTATCTATTAAAACCCCTGCCTTATCTAGCAATTCCCCATCCTCCTTTTAAAATTAATCCCTCTTGTTAATGTACTATGTATAACGTTACATATTCAATGGCATTTTCCATTCCTTCCTTTCATTCTAAAAAACTTTCTAATCATACTCGACTTATCCCATGCTATATTAAAAATACTACTATTCACAATAGGCAAGGAGGAAACAATGAAAAAAACAGTAGAATTATGTGAAGCTTGCAAACATGATCCAGTATATAAAATAGAAGAATCCGATCAAGCAAATCAACCTTATAAATTATGTAACCAATGTCATGAGCGTCTTATTTCGTTATCTTTACATCCTAAAGAATGGTACCACCTTGTAATGATTCACTCACCTTATAAATATTATTTGCATGATAGTTTTTATGAAGAAGATGGTAAAGCGAAGCAACCAAAATTAGAGATGAATGAGCACAAACTTACACCCGTGCCCACTTTAGAAGAAGTTCGCTCTAGTTTAGAGGAATTACTTGATTACACCATGACTAGATGGTTTCTTCAAGAAACAGAAATTGAAGCTCTTAATAGGTACGATCAAAACGAAGTACTAGATGCTGTTATAAACCGCTTTTCAAACACAATGAATGGTGTAATTAAAACTAGATTACTTGAGATTGTTATATGTATACTAGGAGAATTCGCCTCAGATTGGATAAGAAAACTGTGGAAGGCATTTGATGAAGAATTACTTGCACCTCTTTCTCACGCTGCAGCTTATTGTTTACCATTTGAAGAAGCCTTTCCTTTAGTAATAGAAAGGCTAAAAACAGTATTAAAAAGTGAGCTTCCGACCACTTCCTTCATTTGTCTGCATTCTTTTCAATCCTCAGAAACATTAGATTGGATAGAGGAACATGCGGTATCATTTCATAACGATTGGGCGCGATTAGCTGCAGTATCACAACTAACTTGGAGACGAATTAAGTCTTGGCTAACAAAAGGACACCCTTTAAGTTTAATAGCACTTGATGCAATGGTTAGCTGTATACCTGCAAATGAAGATGTACTATATGAAATGGCTCCAAAAATTTTATTAGCAGATCCGTCAGAAATAAAGTCAACCTTAATAGCTTACAAACAAAGAGACAATGTTCCAACTGTCAAAAGAAGTGTTGAAACTATTTTAGAAAACAAGACAGAAATATTTCAATACATGAATCCTTTACAAATATCTATCAAAAAGAAACCACAAAACTTTTTAGTTATGGATGGCACAGTACAAATCCATGAAAACAGACTGGATGAATACGTAGACTTCATTAATACAAACAACTTTACTGATGTTTACATTAATGATCTTAGGTATAGTTTGCACCATATTAATTTTCTTGAACACTGCCCGCAAATTGAAAGCTTACACATTAGTAGTATATATATTACTGATTATTCAGCCCTATATAAATTAAAAAACTTAAAATCTTTATCACTAGAAGAACCGCAAGTTCCACTAAACTTAACAGAGTTAGAAAGCTTTACAAATTTAGAGGAACTTCACATAAAGTGTAATAAAAACATTAAAGGCTTCGAATCTTGTCCTAACTTAAAAGAACTATACATTTGGAAATACAAACCGAAACAAAAGAACCTTGAAGAATTAATGTCTTTACAAAAAATTGAAAAACTAAGCATTACACAAGGGAACATTAATTCATTAAAAGGATGTAGGTCATTACCTAAATTAAAGCATTTAGAACTCAATTATTTAAGAAATTTAGAGCATATTGATGAAATTGAAAACAATGCTTCAACTTTAAAACACATCGAATTCGACCATTGCAGTAAGCTTAAAAACCACGAATATTTGCGCTATTTAACGGAATTAGAAACTCTCATCTTATCAAGTTGTGGTAACATACGAAATCTACAATTCATTAAAGAACTACAAAAATTAAAACATTTAAGCTTCGTGGATTCTACGATTGTAGACGGAAATTTAGAATCTTGCGTCGGAATTGATTTTGTTGGTTTTAATAATAAAAGGCATTATAGTCATAAATTTAAAGAATTAAATCCAGATTTTTCATACTAACGTAAGGAAAACAGGCTAATAGCAGCCTGTTTTCCTTTACGCTTCTTCTACTATCCTTCCCTTTCTCTTTTTACTCAAAGCTTTCCCTTCCCAAAACAACAAACTTACGAAAGCACAAATTAAAATAATTGGCACACTTGCTTTATATAAATCTGTAAAACTCATAGCCATCTGATTCTTGGCATAATGATTCACATCATTTGAAAATGTGAGTACCTCTTTCTTTATACTTTCCCCTTGTTTTTCAACTTCTTTTGTCACTTTCCTCATAACTTCTTCTCTTTTTACATCTCTATATTCTACTGGAACTTTTCTTAATATTTCATCCGTCTTGTCGCGAATCAATTCTTCCTTTTTCTCTTTACTTAATCCCATTGTCATTGCATTTTGTTTCTTATTTATATTCGACTCTAAACTTTGATTCTCTATTTTCTCTTTAGTCATTTGTAAAATTTCAGTTTGCTCAGTACTATTCACATGAATAGTACGCACCTTTTCTTCTGCATAACGATATACTTTTTCTTTATTTACAGTTAAATTGTGAGTTAAGTTAGAGACAAATATTGCGACTGCCAATACAATTCCAACTTGTCGTAACATTGATACAACACTTTGAGAAGCAGTTAACAATTCTCCTTCAAACGAAGACGCACTTAAAACTGTAATTGGCCCCACTACTAAACCATATCCAACACCTAATATCATACATGGAATAATAATTTCTATATTTGTTGAATGAACATCAATCATTTGCAACCAATAGTAGGAAAGCCCCATAACAAGAAATCCTGACAAAATAATAGTTACTTTTCCGAGTTTTTCAATTAAAGTTGCTGCAACTGGTGAGACAAAAAATATCATTGCTGAAATAGGTGTCACTAAAAAAGCCGCTTCAATTTCCGTTCGACCCTGTAGTTTCGTCAAGAACGTTGGAAGCAATACAGTAACTCCAATTAAAAATAAATTACTCAATATAACAACGATCGACGCTCCGACAAACATTCGATCTTGAAATAACTTTAAATTCACCATTGGGTTATGAATCTTTCGTTCTACTAAAATAAATAGAATAAGAGAAATAGTGCTAATTGCATAACAAGACAAAGCAATATTACTTTGCCATCCCCATGTATTACCTTTTACTAATATGAGAGTAAATGAAAAAATTGCTGTGCTACTTAATAGTAGTCCTATCCAATCTATTTTTGAGATAATACGTTCTTCATTTTTTATTTGTAGCATGATGCAACATAACACGATTCCTATTATACAAACCGGAACATTAACGAAGAACACCCATCTCCATCCTAAATTTTGCGTAATAATTCCACCTATTACTGGTCCCATAGCAGCTGACAATCCTTGTGTTACTCCTAAAATTGCAAGCGCAACATGCCTCTTAGCTAATGGCATAGCTGATACACCAATTACCATACTTGTTGGAAATAAAATCGCTGCCCCAATACTTTGTATAAAACGAGAAAAAATAAGAAAATCACCTGTATTAGCAAAAGCGCAAAGTACCGATCCACCACCAAAAATCACCAGACCCAGAATATACATCTTTGCTTTTCCAAAGATATCAGCTATCCGCCCTAACGGAATGGCAAGTACTGCAATCGTCATTGTATAAACATTTAATACCCAAGACATCTTTTCTAACGAAGTATTTACACTCGATTGTATTGCCGGTAAAGCTATATTCATAATTGTCGTATCAATCATACAAAGAAAGATACCTAGACACATTAAAAAGACAATCTTAATACCCTTTGATTGCTCCATCTTTATATACCCCTTTATTTATTGTGAACGCGTTTTTCATTCTTCTGTTTTATTGTTTTCTTTCGCCTCTAACTCTTTTAATTTTTTCTTCAAAGTCTCCACTTGTGCACTATACGATGCAATACCTACATCTAGTGAAATTTCTTCGACGAAAGTAATACCTACTCTCCACTTTTCATATTTCAATCGAAGATCTGCAATGTACGCTTCTTTTCTTTCAATTTCATCTTTAATCCATTTTTTTATTGTTACATCATCACTATAGTTACCAAAATACATTCTCATTAAAAAATCCGAACGTAAAACATCCTTCTCTACAGGCGTCTGCATGTATTGATAAAACTCTTCACGTCCTTCATCTGTAATAAAGTACATTTTCTTATTCGGTTTCCCCTCTTGCATGACAACCTCTTTTTTTATTTTCCCTTCATTCTCCAATTGTCGTAACGTTGGATAAATCATTCCAAAACTTCCATCAAAAAAATGAGTAAATACGTCTTCAAACACAATTTTAATATCGTACCCAGACAATTCCTTTTCCATTAATAAACCTAAAACAACATCTCTTCCCTTCAAAGTAAAACCCCCACACATTATATAATCAATAATCATATTAACAATGTTAATATGATTATTGATTATATACCTTATTCTGTTAATTGTAAAATGTTTCTAAATAAAAAAGCCCCATAATTTGGTTTCACCAATTCACAGGGCCATTTTCTTTTTTACTCTTTCACACCTACATCTTGCAAACTTCAATATCCTCTTTCATTTCATAATAATAAGAAGGCAATTCTATACCATGTTCTAAGAAATAATCCTCAATGAATGAAATAATAATTTTTAACGTTTTCACACGAGCATACAATTTATCGTTACTTTCAATAATATGCCACTTCGCATTTGGCTTACTTGTTTTTTCAAACATGTCTTCCATCGCTTCAACATATTCATCCCATTTTTCACGATTACGCCAATCTTCATCTGTAATTTTCCATCTTTTCAAAGGATTTTTCTCTCTATCTTTAAATCTCTTTAACTGTTCCTCTTTACTTATATGGTAGAAGAACTTCCCCATTATGTAATGGTCATCTGTTAGTAGTTTTTCAAAATCATTAATCTCATCATATGCTCTCATCCACTCTTCCTTTGTAGCAAAACCTTCAACACGCTCAACTAACACACGACCGTACCATGAGCGATCAAAAATAGTAATTTGCCCGTACTGTGGAATTTTGCGCCAGAAACGTTGCAAATAATGGTAACGTTTTTCATGAGGTGCAGGCGCTCCAATTGGATCTACTTGGAACCCACGTGGGTCAAGATGTTCCGTCACCCGCTTAATTGCCCCACCTTTACCAGCCGCATCCCATCCTTCCATAACAAGTATAACCGCGATTTTTTCTTCTTTCAAAATTTGTTGTAATGCTAATAAGCGCCTTTGATATTTTTCGAGTTTCTTATTGTACTTAGATTTTGATTCAATTTTTTTCGTTAAGTCTACTTTAGCAAGATGTCCATTTTCCATAAAACAAATCCCCCTTGTTGTATGACAATGTTATTTTAACATATTTTTGGCAATTTTTTCATATCCTAAAAAGCTGTGTAGAAACATCTCTACACAGCTTCCCTCTCTAATTTCACATATACAAGCACATTTAACTACATTAAAATAAATAATTTATACGGAACTCTTAGTATATTCTTTTTATTAAAACATAAAAATAGCCCTTTTAAAAAGGGTAGCAATCTAAGTATAGAAAAAACAAATTTATTCTTTCTTACTACATACGTAATTATGCCAGCTATAAGAGTAGTGAATAATATATTAATTCACTACTCACAATACCCACTTTACATTATATGGTATATTTACTCGTAAAAAGAAGATAATAACAAGTAAATCCATTAAAGAATGGGAGCTCTTAAAAAATGAAACGAAAAATATTAACTCTCTTTACGCTTATATGTTTAGCACTACCAATGCAAGCTAGTGCTTACACATTTCAGTCACTACCGATTGCGTCAAAGTCTAAACAATGGTATGTCGAAATTGATAAATCTCATAACTCAAACAAGCAAGCAATCCAGCCGAAACAAGGTGTATTTGATACGTATAGTTTACTCGTAAAAAACATCGGTCATGATGTATCAAATGTATCTGTGGAAATACTTGATAACAATCCTACCTCTAAAGCTACCTTTAAACCTTCTACACCTAATGAAAACATTTCTAAAAGTCATACAAGCTTTGACTACATGGTATTCCCATTAGACTTTAATAGTCATAATTTTAAAGTTGTAATCACTTGGGAAGAAAAGAATTTCTCTTATAACGGCCATCCGGTAAATGAAGGTAAAAAAATGAAACAAACATTTGTATTTAATGAAGAATAAGTCCTAATTTCTTTAGGGCTTATTCTTCTTTTTTGAAACCTACTTGTATCGCTTCCGTCACTTCTTTTGTGATTTCTATTTTTGTTGCTTCCATACTAATTTTTTTGTGCCAAATGTGTATGGAAGGCTTTTCATTACAAAGATGTTTTATTAATACTAGTTGATTATATGCTAAGTTATTTTCTATATAGGTCTAGCCCTCTTTTCCCATATAATCAATTAAATCGACGAATACTCGGTACAGACAATGCTATTCCAATTGTTAAAATTACTAAACTAGCTAGTGTTATAATAGTTATCTCGCCACCTATGACAGTAGCTAACCAGCCTACAACTACGTATCCTAATGGCAATAAAGCAAAAGAACCCAACATATCAAGGCTTGCCACTCTTCCGAATGCTTCTTCTGGTACAAGCTCCTGTAAACTCGTTTCCCAAATGAGTCCAAATATCATCATGCCAAATCCTTCAATTGCCATTAAGAATATTAAAGCGGGTGCCCAAGAAATGAATGGCATAATTAATAAAGCAATGCCACTCATTAAAACACCTCCATAAGCCAGTAATCCTCTCTTATGCCACAGCTCTTTCCCACCAAATATTAATGCGGCAATTACAGCCCCACCACCAGAAAAGGCCATGCCAAGTCCATACACGTAAGCTTCAAAATGATGATGAACATTAAATAACCATGGAATTAATACGACGATAATACCGGCATAACAAATATTTATAAAAGAAAAAACTAAAATTGTAATCCACAGCCACGGATGACTTTTTAAAACTAAAACACCTTCCATAAACTCTTGTTTGTAATTAAGCTTACTCTTTTCAATGGGTTTTACTTTTTTAAACTTAATTTCTTTTAAAAATAATAAACATAAAAATGATAATAAGTACGTTGCTGCATCTAGTCCGAAACCTATCCCTGCAGATGCAACCGATACGATTAACCCACCAAGTGCTGGCCCAATTAATCGTATACCTTGATTACTCATTTGAGTGAGTGCGTTAGCTGCATTACGAATTTCAGGGACGAATACTTTCGCCCTTACAGCAGAATATGCTGGTTGGAATATCCCTTCCATAAGTCCGTATATGGCAACGAGAATATATAAAATCGTAATTGTTAATAAATCCATAAATATAAGCGATGCAAGTAATAGCATTAATATACAGCGGATTATATCCGTAAATAACATTAACCTAACCCGATCAATTCGGTCTACAATTAAACCCGCAAATGGTAAAGCAAGAATATTAGGTAGCATGTACATTGCCATCGTCATCCCCATTACAACTGTTGAACCAGTTAATGAATACACAGCAACTGGAAGTATGACCATAGTTATCGAACTACCTAAGGCCGAGAGTAATTGTCCAATCCATAAAAACTTAAAGTGCGTTGATACTTTAACTGGTAATAATAATTTTCCAATATAACCTAAACTTTTCTCCTTTTGTATTTCCCCTTGCATGTCTCTCCCCTCTTTTCAAATGACTATAGAATACATAATATATGACTGAAAATTTATAATATTATATTTCTAATTATATAAGAAACAATTATGTTATGGTAAAATTATCAAAAAAATATAAAGGAGAATACATCATTATGCCTCCAAATTCACATAACATCGAACATCAGATCTATACAATGTGTATGATCCAACGTAACAATGAAGTTTTACTCATAAAACGCCCCAACCATCGAGGTTTCCCTGGCTACATCGCTCCTGGCGGCAAAGTAGATTTCCCCGAAAGTATCGTTCAAGCCGCTATAAGAGAAGTAAAAGAAGAAACCGGATTACTTGTTTCGGATTTAATTTTTAAGGGATTAGATGAATATGTAAATCCGAAAGGGAATGTTCGATATATGGTATTTAACTATTGGACAGACTCATTTGAAGGTGAACTTCTTTTGAACCCTCCTGAGGGTGAATTATTATGGATACCAATCGATACAGCACTAAAGCTACCTATGCAAACTTGGTTTAAAGAAAGATTCCCATTATTTTTTGAAACAGGCACTTTTGAAATTCAACGTGTTTGGGATAATGAGCTAGATAAACAAGTTGCTATAAAAATTACACATACGTAAAAAAGCTTGGAATCTCTCCAAGCTTTTCTTACTTCTCCTCTACTTTCTGAATCTTATAATCAATTTCTAAAAACTTAACTCCAAATATCCACATTCTATGATTAGCTTCTAGTATGTGATCCGTGCGCTCTTTTATAATAAAAGTCTCTGCTAATGGTAAACGGATTGTTAAGAACCGAGTATGTAAATAAATCCCCTCATCTCCCTGACCATTTTCTCTTAACTTACTAGTAATGATTAAATCATGACTATCATTATATAGTTTCAAAATACCAGTCATATTCGAATAAGGTAAAGGTAAGGCGATATTCATATATGTCTCATTCTTATTTGTATGCTTTGAATAAAGAGCTACAAAAATAGATTCACCTGCTTCATTTTTCCTTATCCAAGCCCTTACATTCTCTCTTCCATCTTTCTCATCTATTACACTAATGATAGAGCCATGCATCGTTTCCCAATTGCCGCCCATCCCTAAATGTATTTGTTCCACACGCTTACTCATTTTCTCATAGCAAAGTGCGAACGGACGGAACCAACGAGCCCATTTAATATTCGATTGCAATTCATACTCTGCTGTATTTTCATAAAAATGAATCATACTTAAAGGAACCTTCGTCACATCAAATGCCTCACTATGAAAGTCATTTACTTTATCAACTAAACCGTTGTATTCCTTACTGTCTACTAAATTGCTGCTATATAAATAAGCCTCACCAATTACCACATTTCCTCTTAACTTACTCATTGGTTTCCCATAGTATTTATAATTCGGAACACTCTTTTCAATCACCCAGCCGATAAATACCGGTAAAGCTACTCCAATTCCATTGACAACACCATGAATCCAAACCATTTGAGCAATTGTAATCGTCATTACATGCTTCAAATTTCCGTATGAATATATAAGTGAGAACATAATTGTAACCATGAGTGTACTAGACGAAACGATTAGAAGAATCTTTGCACTGATAACATTAAATTTTGCTCTCCAAACGTAAAATCCATACCCATAAATTGCACATAAATATAGGAACACTGCAAAAAATTCAAATATTCTTGAGTATGTAATTCCTATTGCAACTGTCATAGGTGAAATCATGATGATAAACATAATAGCATCATACACTTTACTTCTCTTTTCTCTTTTTCTCCCTATTAAACCAGCTGATAATGGCAATAGAAACGCCGAATAATGAAAATGTGCAGCTGTGAGTAAAACAATGTCAGAGCTAAAATGCATAATTGAAAGTTTTGCTACTGAAGCAAAAAACCAAAAACCACCTAAAAACAAATAAATAAACGCACTATCTATGGCGATTTCTTCTAACGGCTTCCATCCTCTTTCTAGCAATCTACGTACACCAAATAACGCAACAATTCCTGTATATACAAACCAAACTAGCGCAAATACATTGTAATTTGTGACGAAAGCTAGCATTGCACAAATTGCTGCGATTGGATATAAAAACGATACGAATTTATAAAATAATAAATACGATCCATCTCTTTTTCTTTTATCAATAATACAAAGTGACATTGGTATAAATAATAAAACAGATAATAATATAATTGCTTCAACAGGATTTATATTCGACCACTCATATATTAGAAAAACAACATAACAAGCAAGCCCAAATATTATATTTTTCATATCGTTTATTTCCTTTCCACAAATGTTCCCTTATATGAAAAAAGCGAGCCAATTAACGGGTTTCGTACTTGTACATGAATTCTAAAACACTGTAGTGTTGCATCATAACTTTCAACAATTTTTGCTTCACCATACAAAAATTTTGGTAACGGCATTTTTCTTCCAAACATATAAAACCATTGTTTCTTTGAAGAAATATGCATTGCCCCTAACTCATCGATATGAAAATGCAGTGTAGAAACGAGTAAATGTGGTTCGCCAAAATAATCTACAATTTCATTTTTGTTTTCATCAAACTGCATAACTGCATTAAAATATCTTTTCTTATTATGGAAATAAAAAGTACGGTTCCACCTTACTAATTCTTGTCCATATTCATCTCGCTCAGCTATGTTTTGTATCGTAAATGGAATTCCCTCTCCTCGTTCCGAGAAAAACATTCGAAACTTCGATGCAATTTTCAATATAAATTTCACGAAAAAAGAGCCACCGTAAATTTCATCCATCTTTCCTTCCCCTGTAAAACTATTCTCTTCTGTAATCGCATAACGCTTCTGCAATTCAGGATGAAGATTTTTATAGGTATCCCCTAATAATCGTTCATACATATTAGCCATACACTTATCCCTTTCTCGCCCTCTTACAATTTTTCGCGCTTGGTAAATCGAAACTATTTATATAACCGACAATTGATAACCCCATTAGAAGAACATTTAATGTAATCGGATTAAACGGTCCTGTAAAGCTTGCGATATTCGTAAATCCTGCCGCTAACGTTAAAACTAGTAATACAATAATATGCAGTATAAATAATTTTCTTTTTGTTAGTGGCAACAGCCATACGACACCGAAAATTATTTCTAACACCCCAATTATTTTAAGTATACATACACTACTTTCATTTGAACCAATTAATACAGAAAGCATCTTTACTTCTTCTAAATGAGTAAACAGTAGTTTTGGCACTATCCCTTGATATATCCATACAAAAGCAAATAAAAAACATACGAGCCAATACGTCATTGTTCTTCTAATTAGTAATCTAGGATGAAGCCCCTTTTCTAACCATAATTTTAAGGCATCAAAACTCCAAGCGGTCGCCCAACCTAATAACGGACGAAAAATATAGGAATCTATTACATTTCCTATACGACCAAATCTTGTCTCATAATCATATTGTGTCTCAAAATGAATATATTCTTTATTGGGCGTATACTTCCAATAACCACGTCCTATTTGAATAAGAGATAATGTATTATCCGTCCAAAATTTTAAAGAGGAAATTCTTTCACCAGTCTCTTTTCTTATTTCACCTATTGATTCCCCTTCTCCAGCTATTTCAAGCCCAAATCCAATCTTTGTTTTATACAAAAACTTCTGTGGTTCTCCTTCTTTTTTCTCTAAATACGAAATTTCAGTAAAGCGAGCATCCCACTCTGTATGTATATCTGGTTCTTGCGTATATTCCCATAATTTTTCCATCGTCGTGTTCATTTTTGTCGCAACATAAATAGGCTGTTTCCTTTTCATTCTCCCCACCTCCTATGCACTATAAGTTTAATGTACATGCAATGAATTTATTTTGCTACATTTTTCACAAACTCCCTCAGAAAAAAGAAAGAATTTTTAAAATATATATAAAACACTTGATTCCCCGAAAAATTTAAATTATTATAAAACAAATGTTACCAACAACTTCATAAATCAAACACTCTCGCCTAAAACGTGAGATAGAGGTTGCGATACTTATGAGTATTCTAATGGAGACACAGAGATGTCTATGAACTTAGATGAAAGGAAGTATTGCCGAAATTGATAAATTTCTCTGCATTTATCAATTGGGGCTGTTTTCGAATAGAAACAGAACTGTCATATGTACAGACGTGTACGTATGAAGAGCTATCTACAAAAAAGAGATATCATTTTTTATGATATTCCTTTTTTGGCGGTTTTTTTATTAGCTCCGTTTTCTGTTTCCCTTTTCCTGTAACAGCACCATCCTCACTTATTTGAGATGGTGTTTTTTGTTTGTCTTTCTGGTAACTACAGGAGTATTGGGATTTATATATTTCCTAATCTATTCTTAAAAATAGACGAAAGAAGGAATTTGTAATGGAAACAATTGTTCAAAAATTCGGTGGCACTTCTGTCGGAAGCGTCGAACGCATTCAACATGTAGCAAATTTAATTATTGAAGAATATGAACGAGGTCATAGCGTTGTCTCTGTCGTTTCAGCAATGGGAAAAAGCACGGATGAACTTGTCGCACTCGCTAACGCAATTACAGAAAATCCAAGTAAACGCGAAATGGATATGCTTCTATCGACAGGAGAGCAAGTAACTATTTCATTATTAACGATGGCACTACAAGCAAAAGGGTATAACGCGATTTCATTAACAGGATGGCAAGCTGGTATTACGACAGAATCTGTACATAGTAGTGCACGGATTACTGAAATTAATACAGATCGAATTCAGTCTTATCTTACTAAAGGCACGATTGTTATTGTAGCTGGTTTCCAAGGAGTCAGTGAAGATTTTGAAATTACAACGCTTGGACGAGGCGGTTCTGATACAACTGCTGTCGCATTAGCTGCTGCACTAAACGCAAAAAAATGTGATATTTACACAGATGTGACCGGCGTATATACGACGGATCCACGAGTTGTAAAAGATGCTTATAAATTAGATGAAATTTCTTATGACGAAATGTTAGAACTTGCAAACCTCGGTGCTGGTGTATTACACCCGCGCGCCGTTGAGTTTGCTAAAAATCATAACGTAGTTTTAGAAGTTCGCTCAAGTATGGAACAAGAAAACGGAACAATTGTAAAAGGAGAATGTAACATGGAACAACAATCAATCGTTAAAGGTATTGCATTTGAGGATAATATTACACGTGTCACAATTAAAGGACTAGAACAAGGCTCGCTTTCAACAGTTTTCTCTACATTAGCAGCAGCACACATTAATGTAGATATCATCATTCAAAGTATTACAAATGAAGGAACTGTACATCTCTCCTTCTCCATTCATTCGAATGATTTAAGAGAAACTTTAGAAGTTTTGGAACAAAATCAAGAAACTCTTCACTATGAATCTGTAGAACATGAAAATCACTTAGCAAAAGTATCAATCGTAGGATCTGGCATGGTATCTAACCCAGGTGTCGCTGCAAATATGTTCACTACTTTAAAAGAAGAAGATATTCATATTAAAATGGTAAGTACATCAGAAATTAAAGTGTCTGTCGTTATTGACCGCCTTCATTTAGTAACAGGCGTTGAGGCGCTGCATCAATCATTTATGGCGAAAATTGAGCCTTTCGTGCAAATGAGCTAATTTGATATGTTTAGTAACGCTTATAAAAAAAACATATTAATCTACTTCCTTCCTATTAAATAAAAAGCTATTCGTTAACAAGATGCTATATGATATATTAAAAAACACCTTGTCACATTTTCCTATACTGTGACAAGGTGTTTTTGACTGAAAGGAATTTGTAACTACTTAGTAGTATAATTATGAGGATAATTAAATAATAAACTTTTATACATAAGGAGATAAGACTATGGCAAAAAACAAATTACTACGAATGGACAATGTCAGCATCGTTGTAGAATCCCTTGATAACGCAATCTCTTTCTTTGAGGAGATTGGCTTGAATCTCGAAGATCGAGCAAATGTCGAAGGTGAATGGGCTGGTCGCGTAACTGGACTCGGTTCTCAGTGCGTAGAGATTGCTATGATGGTCACTCCAGATGGCCACAGCCGAATTGAACTTTCGCGATTTCTCACCCCTCCTACTATAGCAGATCACCGAACAGCTCCTGTAAACGCCCTCGGTTATCTACGCGTCATGTTCACTGTCGAGGATATTGACGAAATGGTATCGAGACTCACTAAGCATGGTGCAGAGCTCGTTGGCGAAGTAGTTCAGTACGAGAACTCGTATCGTCTCTGCTACATTCGTGGAGTCGAAGGAATTTTAATCGGTTTAGCAGAAGAACTCGGTAATAAATAAGTAATGTTTTATAAAAAAGAGGGAATAGCTCTATATTTAAGCTATTCCCTTACTTCTATTAAAACAGATGAATGTTTTCTTTCTTGCAAGCTTCACGTAAATCGTCAGGCCATACAGAAGATTGAACTTCACCGATATGTGCTTTACGTAAGAAGTACATGCACATTCTTGATTGTCCAATGCCACCGCCGATTGTTAATGGTAGTACGTCTTCTAGTATACCTTTATGGAAATCATACTCACGTTTGAAGTCTTCACCAGTTTTCGTTAACTGCTCATCAAGTGATTTACTATCAACACGAATTCCCATTGATGATAACTCAAATGAAGATTGTAGTACTGGGTGCCAGAATAAAATGTCACCGTTTAATTTCCAATCGTCATAATCAGCTGCGCGTCCGTCATGCTTTTCACCTGAACGAAGTGCATCACCAATTCCGATAATGAAGACTGCACCGTGTTCTTTTGCAATTGCATGTTCACGATCTTTCGGTGTTAATTCTGGATATTTATCTTCTAATTCCTGAGAAGTAACGAAAACAATTTCTTCCGGTAAATACTTTCCAAGGAACGGATATTTTTCAAATAAGTGATCTTCTAAATCTTTGAATATTCCATAAATTGTTTGTACTGTTTTTTGTAAGTATTCAACAGTACGCCATTCTTTTTGAACGATTTTTTCCCAATCCCATTGGTCAACATAAATGGAATGCGTTGCATCAAGTTCTTCATCACGACGAATCGCGTTCATGTTTGTATATAAACCTTCACCAGCTTCATATCCGTATTCATGTAATGCAAATCGTTTCCATTTCGCTAGTGAATGAACAATTTCTAATTCTTCTCCTGAATGTAACATATCAAATTCAATTGGACGTTCTACACCGTTTAGGTGATCGTTTAATCCTGATTTTTTCGTTACGAATAATGGTGCAGATACGCGGAATAGTTCAAGGCGTTTTGCTAATTGGTCCTCGAAAAATGTTTTAACTTCCTTAATTGCGATTTGAGTCTCTCTTACTGTCATTAATGATTGATACATGGTGGTTTCCTCCTAAAATGTTTGGATGTTGTGAAAAGAAGCCAACAAAAAAAGCCCTTCTTTCCCAAAAAACTGGGACGAAAGGCTTTGGTTCCGCGGTACCACCCAAATTAGCAACAGAGGTTGCTCACTTATACAATACGGAGATGAAATATCTCGATACTGTTCTTCTTGTAACGGCGAAGTTCCCGGCTAAGTCTACTTTCCTATAAAGGATTTCGGTTAGCAACTCCAGGAGGTTCTTCATAATAGGCTTCGTATCAGGCTCACACCACCCCTGACTCGCTTAAACTACGTCCTACTACTACTCGTCCTTTCATAGTCGTTTTGTTGTCACATCTCTGAAACATTTTATTAATGATTATTCTATACAAAAAATAAAGAAAGTCAACAAAAAGTTTTAAAATATTTTTCAATTCTTTATTTTACGGCTTTATTGATTGTTTTTAATTTAACATCTTTACTTTTTCTGCCTCGTCAATCCAAAAAATGTTTCACTGACCGAAACTAACGTATACACAACAATTAATGTGATCGTTCGGAATATAGAATCCGCAGTATTTCTTATTATTTTCATTTTCTTTATAATTCCTTTCAGTTTACTTGCAATTTCATGATATACTATAGCATTCAAGCAGTTTGTTTTTACTTAAAACAAACATAGTCATTTATCCAGAGTATTTTTCTAAAACATTGGCTATTATTAAATAAGATTTTTTATATAACGGAGTGATCACATGAGTAAAACGAAAGCGAAACCAAAAAAAGGTGTAGGACAAGGTACAGGAAGTAAAGGTTGGAACCGTTGGCAATCAAGTGCAAAGAAAAAGAAAGCTGCAAAGCCATACAAAAGTAAAGGTACAAAGAAGTAATTTAAATAACATTTGATTTCTTTACTTTGCACAAAACAAAATATAATTATTACAACAAAAAGCTATGCTTTCACATGTGAAAGCATAGCTTTTTCATATTAAATCATTAAAATATCTCGTATTTCTTCCTCCGTAATGGATGCTAATTTTTCTTCTCCTGGCTCAATCACTTCAGCAATTAAATTTTTCTTACTTTCTTGCAGTTCATGCATTTTCTCCTCGATTGTTCCGTGGGCTACTAGCTTTATAACTTGCACTGTATTTTTTTGCCCCATTCGATACGCTCTATCGGCCGCTTGTTGTTCAACAGCTGGATTCCACCATAAATCGTATAATATTACTGTATCTGCACCAGTTAAATTAAGTCCGGTACCACCAGCTTTTAAAGAAATAAGAAATAGATCCCCTTCTCCTTCGTTAAACCGATCGCACAGCTTTACACGTTCCTGCGCTGGTGTACTCCCGTCTAAATAAAAGTATGGAATTGCTTGACGATTTAACTCACGACCAATAATGGAAAGCATCTTCGTAAATTGAGAAAAAATTAATATTCTCTTTCCTGTACTTCTACATTCCTCTAAAATCTCTAACAGTTGTTCAAATTTAGCTGAACTTCCTTTGTAATCATCAACAAATAAAGCAGGATGGCAACAAATTTGTCGCAATCTCGTTAAACCAGCTAAAATTCTAATTTTATTTTTACGTAACGTATCTTTGTCTAAATGCTTTAACGTTTCTTCCCTTAACTTCGCTAAATAAGCAGCATAAAGACTCTTTTGATCGGGTAATAACTCCGATGATTGTAAGTGCTCTATTTTCTCTGGCAACTCATTTAATACGTCCCCTTTTAATCGTCTTAATACGAATGGTTTCACTCGCTTCGCTATATCTTCACGCCTTAAATCACCGAACTCTTTTCTTCCTGGTAATAATTCTGGGAAGACGACATGGAAGATAGACCATAGCTCTTCTAATGAATTTTCTACAGGTGTACCCGTTAGCCCAAAACGGTATTCAGCTTGAATTGTTTTCACAGCTCTTGCCGTTTGCGTTGTAGGGTTTTTAAACGCCTGCGCTTCATCAAGGAATAGTGTATGAAATGGTCTTGCATACAATCTTATATCTCTTCTCAGTAATGGATATGACGTAATTACAACATCAAATTCCGTTATATCTTTCAAAATTTTCCGGCGCTCTGCTTGAATTCCATCTGCAATAACTGCTCTAATATGCGGGGCGAATTTTTTCAATTCACTAAACCAATTATAAACAAGAGATGATGGTGAAACGACTAATATTGGCAGTTTCTTTTCTCGAATCTCAGGCAAAACAGAATCTATAAAAGCAATGCTTTGCAACGTTTTTCCAAGTCCCATATCATCTGCTAAAATACCGCCAAAACGGTAATGAGCAAGTGTTTTCATCCATTCGAACCCATATACTTGATACTTTCTCATTTCTGCATTTAAAGTATTTGGCACAGCAAACTTTAATTTTTTCGGGTTTTGAATGTTTTCTACTAACTCTTGAACAGAATCATCCAAACTTAAAACATTGCCTTCATGAAGTCCGTTCATCCATTTTACACTTCGAATAAGCGGAACATTTACCTCTTCTCCATGTAAAAATTCTTTCCGAATACCTGATTCTTTTATAAACTGATTAATTTCATTAAACTCTTTACTCTCTAGCGATAAAAACGAACCATTCGCCAATCGATAATATTTACGTTTCTCTTCAAGGGCCGCTAATACACCTTTAATTTCTGCTTCTGGTATTCCTTTTATATCAAAACGAAATGACAACCAATCAATTCTTTCTTTTCTTCTCACTCTAATAAGAGGAACTGCATCCCCTTTACTAATTCGCAATTTGATTGCTGTCGTCGCATAAATATCAACTAAACCTTTTAATGTTGGCACGACGTGATATAAAAAGTTATACTCAGCTTCTTCATTATGCATAAAGTAACCGCCTTCTGTTTTTGCAAAAGCACTTTCACTCATAATGTCTAAAATCTCTTTTTCCTTTTTCTCATCACGATTAAAAACAGACGGCTGTCCATCCTCTTCTAGCGGATTAATCATGACGTTCCCATAGTGAAATTCAAGACCTGCTAATAAGCGATTTTTCACGCGGTCTAAATACAATTTCGCTTTTAGCGAAGGTGTTTCAACACGATCCGATATTACTTCATCAATGTGTACAGTTCCGAGCTTCATTAATCCTGGTACAACTTTCGCGACGAAATGTTCCATCTTACTTTCTGGAATATAAAACTGATTACTATTTGAGCGACTCATCATCTTTTGTAATTCAATAAGTCGCATACAATCTTCAATGTGTAAGTGATATAATTTCCCATCGTAAAGTGCATTGTTATACATATCCATAACTTGTACACGATTTAAACCCTCTATATGAAGTGTAAATCCGCCATTATTTCCCTTCGTAAATTCAAAGTGTAACGGCAACAACCCTTTTGAAACTTGTAATCCCTGAAACAGTTGTTCATTTTGTTTCAGCTGTACATATTCAGCTTTAGAAAGTGAAAAGAGCATATCTTTCCATGAAGCTGGTGGTATAAATATCATACTTTCATCTTGTTTCGCATGTACTTCTAGCGTATCTTCATACATTTTTTCGTTATGATACATTTTAATGAGCTGCTGAATAATTGCATCCGTTTCTTGTTTAAAACTATGTACATCTGGTGTATATGTAAATTCATTTGAACAATGAAAAGACTCTCTTTTCTCCACCTTAGAAAGAAATTCTCTAATATGATTTATGAAATACACTTTGGCAAGTTTCAATTGAATTCCAAGAAGAGTCCCACCACTTCTCGTAGCAACTGGTGTACATATAAACTCAATATCTAATATTTCACGTGTATCAAAACGGTGTTGTTTACTTTTTGGCCTCAGTGGTTTGTCTGCAAACAGCTGAAACATACCACTTGTCAATTGATCATTTCTGCTACTAGTGGAGCTCATTCCACCTGTTTGTTGATTATAGTTTATTTGTATTAATACTGCTGCAACATGTTGACAGTACGTTTGAAAAGACGCTAATGAAGGACAACTACATTTTGCAACAACATCACCCTTTTTGGCTTTTGCTACTGTAACATGGAAATCCTCGTTCCCTTTTACTGTCGCCTCACAAATTTCTTTATTTTCATCGTAATGATCTATTATCACTTTATTTGATTTATAATAGGCTTCACCTCTTTTATATGAGGTCTCTCCGCACACTTCTTTAATAATCGATTTATTCAATGTGAAACTCATCGCTTTGACACTTCCTTAATATAAAACCATTTTCTCTTACTTAACATTTTACATGCTCCACGAGAAAATATAAAATGTTGATTTAACAAAAGAAGATGCTTATTTATAAGCATCTTCTTCACTCTATCTCCATCAACCTCTTCGCCTCAAAATACAACACTTGAATAAACTTCTTCGTATTAATTCGCGTATGACCAGAAGATGCGAGTTCATCTTTCGTCATTTCTGTCATCCGTTTTCTAACTACGGTAAAATCGAAAAATTTTGGAGCATAGCTTTCAAATTTTGGATTTGAAAAGTCTGTTAATCCTAAAGAAGCCAAATGATTTAACGACTGATAAATAGCTCGACGTACTCTTTGTTCAGACGCTTTTTTCTCTTTATCAATATCCGCCTCTAAAGCTAGATCCCCTAATTTCCTTATCGTAATATGATGAAAAATTTCTTTTAACGCAGGAAAGCCAAACTCAAATGTCTGTGCCTTTTCTTGACCATATAAATATTCCAGCATACTAAGTAAATCTTTACTTCCATTCTCTCCCGCAATACCGAGTTCTGATAGTAAAAAGCGTCCTAAATCCCCTATCTTTTTTCCTTCTTGCACTGGTTCAGTACGCAATTGCGGCTTTTCCCACTGAAACACGTTATTCAATGATTTTTGAATATCATGTATAGAACGCTCCAATCTAATACGCTCCATCACTTTGCGTACAACAGATACAACTTCGATTTTGTTTAATGGTTTTGTAATATAATATTCTACACCAAGTGTATATGCCTCACCTATAAGCTGCTTCGATTCCACTTGAGAAATCATAATGATTTTCCCCGTGAAAGTTGACGCAATGTGACGAACTGTTTCAATTCCGTCCCTCATCGGCATCAACAAATCAATAAATAAAATATCTACTTTTTTAAAATTTAGTTGATCCGCTTCAATAAAAGCTCCGTCATCCGCCTCACCAATTACTTCTCCAAGATCTCCATCTTCAATAATTTGCGAAAGCATCGAACGGAAAACTTCATCATCGTCTACGATATAATAAAACAAATCTATTCCCCTTCCTGCTTTAAACTATCCTCTGGTAAACAAACGATAAACTTACATCCTCTTTTATTTTCTCGGTCTTCTAATTTCACTTCTCCGCCTAGCTCTGTTACCATTTCATTTATGTAAGAAAGCCCAATACCAGTTGACGGTGTTCCCGTTTGATCATACTTGGAAGTAAATCCTGGCTTAAATACTAATTTCTTATACTTTTGTGTAATACCAGGCCCATCGTCAATTACTTCAAAAAATATATGCTGATTTCTTTTATATAGCTTAATAATAACGAAACCTTTATCTTCAATTGCTTCAACTGCATTTGCAACTAAGTTATTAAAAATTGATAGCACTGTATACACGTGGTATGCAGCATGCTCACCTTCTATATGTTTAGAAAAACGTATATCCTTTTCTAGCATTTCAGCATACTTCTCGTTTATTCTAACAATCATCTCTGCTAACTCATGTCCTTCTACATATTCAGCCACATTTTTATCTAATAACAGTTTAGATAATCCTGCAAATATCCTTTGATTATCCTTTTTTATTTCATGCACTTCCCCCGCTATTTTCAATGCTGTTTTACTACTTGAATCAGCGCTTACTTGTAAATTTCGATATAGTTGATATGCTTCTTGTGTAATTAACTCCGCATTTTGTAACGTCTTTTTCAAATGAACAGATTCCACATATAAATTAGAAAGATGCATTAACATATTTTCATTTTCTTTTCGAACTTGCGATTCTTTTAATTTCGTTTCATATAAATTCATCATATTTAAAAAACCAAGTGCAAAGAAACTACGAAAAATAGCAATAATAATAAGTTTATTTACTTCAGAAATCGTTATTGTTGTACCTAGTACTAACATGTGATAAAACGCAAGTTCTGACATACTTGCAACAATTTCAATTGAAATTCCAAGGCATCCAATAATGATTGGTTTCTGATGGAACTTATTTACTCTGCAAAGCGAAAAAAAACTGCCATAAATAAAATAATAGAAGAACACAGGGTAACGCAAATAAAATGATTCTGTCATATGAAATGAACCTTGCATGATCCAGTCAAGACACACTCGGAATAAGACTACAGATATACCAACAAGAATACCTGCAACTCCTGCTGGTATTCTTCTTAAAAATAATAATAAAAAGAAGAATAGCGGTGTACCGAAGCTAACTCGAAACGTATCATTAAAGGGATGAAAGTTCAGCTCCCCAGCAATCGGAACAACGACCATTAATATAATTAAAAGGGACATATCTTTCTTCCATAATTGATTCCAATTCAAAGGTGACACTTCCTATACTTTTTTTCAGTAGTAAAAGCGAAAGCCCGCTTATTGTTATAAACGGGCTTTTTTTCTATATTCTAACCTTTTCTACCGCTTTTATTTGGCGATACTCTGGCTTCCACATTGCTTCTTTCACTGCCATCTTGATATCGTTATCACTTAAGTTCACTCTTGCAACACCTTCTGCAACTGCAACTTTCGCTACTTCAATTGCAACCATTTCTGAGATATTACGTAATTCTTCGACCTCTGGTAAAATAGGTGCTCCTGGCTGACTTGTATCTACCATACTCGCAACTGCTTCAGCAGCCGCTGCGAACATTCCATCCGTCATGACGCTTGCTCGTACTACAATTGTTCCAAGACCAAGCCCTGGGAAAATAAGTGCATTATTTGATTGTCCAATCACATACGTTACACCGTTATATGTAACTGGTTCAAATGGACTTCCTGTTGCAACTAACGCTCTTCCTTCTGTCCACTCGATTAAATCTGCTGGTTTTGCTTCAGCAAGTGGCGTTGGATTCGACATTGGTAAAATGATTGGTCTTTCTACGTGAGAAGCCATTTCTTTAATAATCTCTTCTTTAAATGCACCTGCAACAGTAGATGTACCAATTAAAATTGTCGGTTTTACATGTTTCACAACTTCAGCAAGTCCGATCACATCATTTTGCTTCCACTCACTTACTTCTGCTTCTTTTCTTGCGTACGGAATTTGGAAATCAAGAAGATCTTCCATATTATCTGTAACTAACCCGTTACGATCAATACACCAGAAACGCTTATATGATTCTTCTTCAGATACGCCTACACGGACCATCGCATCTCTAACTTGATCTGCGATACCGATTCCAGCCGTACCAGCACCAAATACTACAACGCGGTGTTCACTTAGCGGTACACCAGAAGCTTTCACTGCCGATAATACTGCCGCAAGTGAAACTGCACCTGTACCTTGAATATCATCATTAAACGTACAAACATCATGACGATATTTATCTAAAATTTTTCGTGCGTTACGAGAGCTAAAGTCTTCCCAATGTAAAAGTGCTTTCGGGAATTGTTTGTTTACCGCTTGTACAAACGTATCAATAAATTCATCGTAAGCTTCACCTGTTATACGAGGGTGACGATTTCCAATATAAAATGGATTGTTTAATAGCTCCTCACGGTTTGTACCTACATCTAAAATTACCGGTAATACACGACTAGGATCGATTCCAACTGCAGCAGTGTAAACAGCTAATTTTCCGATTGCGATGTTAATACCACCAACGCCCCAGTCACCAATTCCTAATATGCCTTCTCCATCTGTTACAACGACTAAATCAATGTTCTCAGCTGTTGCACCGATATTGGTAAATGCTTCTTCGATACCTGATGGATCGTTAATTGATAAATAAACACCACGTGGTTTACGATATTCATGACTATATCTTTGAATTGCTACACCGACAGTTGGTGTATATACAATCGGTAACATTTCACGTAAATGATCTGTCAATATACGATAAAATAATACTTCATTTCGATCATGTAACGCAGTTAAGTATACATTCTTTAATAAATCATCCGGCTGAGAACTAAATTGTTCGTATGCTCGGCGTGCCTGTTCTTCTAACGTTAAAACCGCTGGCGGTAATAACCCTTTTAAACCTAACTCTTCTCTTTCATTTTGTGTGAAAGCTACCCCTTTATTTAAAAGTGGTGTTGATAATACTTCTGCTCCTCTTAATGTTGTTTCTAATGCACCATTAGAAGCTACTGTAAACTTGCTCATAACATCCCTACCTCTATTCATATATAGCATTTCTATATTGTAAACAAAAAAGAGGGGCTTGTCCCCCCTCTTCTTTTAATTTTTCTTTAAAAGAGTTGCTCCTGCAATCCCTGGGTGTGTCATTTCGAATGGAT